>NZ_CP076363.1 GCF_018798885.1 Gemmobacter fulvus
CCAAGCAGGCGATGGGAATAGATGCCGTATTCGGGCGCGAAAATCGGTGTCTGCGACAGGATTTTCAGGGTCAGGGTGGTGCCAAGCGCCGTGACGCCCTCGCCCGGCAGACAGGCCCCGGTGGCCAGGAATGAGGCGCAGCCATCGGTGGTGCCTGCGATCACTTGGCAGGTCGGCGGCAGGCCGAAGGCGCGGTTGCGCAGCGTGGCGACGGGGGTGCCGGGCTCCACCACCTCGGGCAGCAGCGCCGGGTTCACCCCGGTGGCGCTGATCCAGTCGGGCCAGCGGGCGCTGACCGGATCATAGCCGGTTTTCAGCGCATTATTGGCATCCGATCCCATATGGCCTGACAGTTGGAACGCGATCCAATCGGCCTGATGCAGCAGCTTGTAGGGGTGCAGTGCTTGCAGTTGCAGCGCGCGGGCAAGGCCCGAGGTGGGCCCATGCGCCGCACTGCTGGCCGGGGCGTGATCGGTGATCCGCGCCAGCAGCGTCGTATCGGTGCAGGCATCGTTATACATCAGCCCGTCGGCCAGAGGGCTGCCCCTGTCATCCACAGCCAGCAACGTGCCCGAGGTGCCATCCACCGCCAGTGCCGCCACGCGCGTGGCATCGACCTGCGCCAGCGCGCCGTCGAGCGCCTGACGCGCCGCCGCCCACCACACCACCGGGCTGCGCAGATTGTCGCCGTGATCGGCCATGGCGGATCTGGCGCTGGCCCTTTGCGTGCCATCCGCATCCATCACCACCGCTCGCGCGCCCGAGGTGCCCAGATCAAGGCCAAGGAACAGATCACCCGGCATGGCTGGCCTGCGCATTCAGGGACTGGCGGTATTTCTCGGCATCCCAGTTCATCAACTCGGCCTCTTCGGCGCGGGTCAGATGCTGCACGGTGGCACCATCGGCCAGCCGCGCCAGCACATCGCCAAGGCAACGCGCCAAGGCCTGTGCGCCCGCGCTGGCATCGGCGCGGATCAGCGCGCCTGCCCCCGGCACCAGCAGCACCGGCGGTGGTGGCAGGCCTTCGGCCAGACGCCGCGCCACCGCATCGGCGGGCCGCTCTTCAGGCAAAAGCGCCACCATGCCGGGGCCAAGGAAGATCACATGATCGGGGTAAAGGCTGCCTTTCAGCGCCACGGCGAAGCTGGGCACATGCTGCGCCACCCCATGCAGCGGATGATCCTCGGGCAAGGCGATGAACCCATCCGCCGCACGATCAGCCAGCGCGGGCTGCGCCAAGGCCATGCGCGGCGCGATGGTCAGCGCGGCCACGGTGCGGCGCAACAGCGCCTCGGCCTCGGCCACGGTTTCGGCGGCGACGATCAGCCCGTGATTGCCAAGGATCAGCACATCGGTCTGCGGGGTCAGCACCCGCAGCACCTCGGCGGCCAGCATCGCGCCGGGCTTGGCATAGGGCACCTGCGCCCAGGTGACACCCGCCAGACGCGGGGCCAGCGCCACCGCAGAATCGCGGCGGATCGCCAGCGCCAGCGTGTTCACGCAATGCACATGCAGCACCACGCGCTGCGCGAAGACCGCATGCAGGCAGGTCTCGATCGAGGGGCGCAGGCTGCCCGCCAGCGCAAATTCTGCCGGTTGATCGGCCCGCGCATCGCCCGAGGTGATCGCGCGGCGCATCGCAGGCAGATCGCAGGGCACAAAAATATCGCGCGTCTCAGCCTCGGCCAGCAGCGTGCCCGAGGCCTTGATCCACATCACCTCCCCCTCCTTGACCGAGGTATTGCCGCCCGCGCCCTGAATGAGCAGCGCGTCGGCCCCGATCCGGGCAGACAGGTGGGCCAGGGCGGCAAGATCATCGGGGCGGGTCATGCGGATTTCGCCATGTCAGAGGCCGCAAACCAATGGGCAAAGGCGGTTTGTTCGGCGGGGGTCATGTGCAGGCGGTGTTTGCTGCGCCGCCACAGGATATCCTCGGCGGTTTCGGCCCATTCGTGCCGGGCCAGATAGCGCACCTCGGCCTCGGTCAGCAGCGGCCCGAAGCGCGCGCCCAGATCGGCCAGACTCTGTGCGCTGTCGATCAGCAGCGGGGTGCGGCTGCCGTAAAGCCGGGTGTAATGTTTCGCCAGATCGCGGGGCAGCCAGGGAAAGCGCGCGGCCAGATCGGCCATGAACAGCGCCGGATCGCCTTCGGGCAGAGCGCCACCGGGCAGCAGGCCCTGCGCGGTCCAATCCCCCTTCATGCCCGGAAAATGCGGTGCAAGCCGCTGGATCGCGTGTTCGGCCAGCTTGCGGAAGGTGGTGATCTTGCCGCCAAAGATGTTCAGCAAGGGCGCGCCGCCCGTCGTATCCAGATCAAAGACATAATCGCGCGTCACCGCCGAAGGATTGCCCGCGCCATCGTCATACAGTGGCCGCACGCCGGAAAAGCTTTCCAGAACATCGCTGCGGTGCAGGGTCTGGGTGAAATAGCGGTTCACCGCAGCCAGCAGATAGTCAATCTCTGCCTCATCCGCGCGGACCTGTTCGGCAGCGCCGTCATAGGGAATATCCGTCGTGCCGATCAGCGCCTTGTCGCCCTCATAGGGGTTGATGAAGATCACCCGCTTGTCGTGGTTCTGCACAAGATAGGCCTGCGCGCCCTCCCAGAATTTCGGCACGATGATGTGGCTGCCTTTGACAAGGCGCACGGTACGGCGGGAATTGGTGCCGGTGACACGCCCGATGATGTCATTGACCCAAGGCCCGCCCGCATTGACCACGGCCCGCGCCATCACGTTGCGGCGCAGGCCGGTGCGGGTATCCGTCATCTCTACCCGCCACAATCCGCCCTCGCGCCGGGCCGAGGTGCAGGCGGTGCGGGTCAGGATCTGCGCGCCGCGCTCAGCTGCATCCAGCGCGTTCAGCACCACCAGCCGCGCATCATCGACCCAGCAATCGGAATATTCAAAGCCACGGGTATACTGCGGTTTGATCGGTGCGCCTTCGGGATCGCGGCGCAGATCCAGCGTGCGGGTGCCGGGCAGCCGTTTGCGCCCGCCCAGATGATCGTACAAGAACAGGCCCAGCCGCACCAGCCAGGCAGGCCGGTCATCGGGGGAATGGGGAAGTACAAAGCGCATCGGCCAGATGATATGCGGGGCCGAGGCCAGCAACACCTCGCGTTCGATCAACGCCTCGCGCACCAGCCGGAATTCGTAATATTCCAGATACCGGAGCCCGCCATGCACCAGCTTGCCGGACCGCGACGAGGTGCCCTGCGCCAGATCATCCTTTTCGCACAGGATGACGGACAGGCCGCGCCCGGCGGCATCGCGTGCGATGCCCGCGCCATTGATGCCGCCACCGATGATGAACAGATCCACCGTTTCCATCTTATTCTCCTTTCGCGGCTTGCCCATAGCTGGCAAATCCGCGCGCGGTTTCGGCGATTTCGGCATCCGACAGGATATGGCCGCCGCCGATCAGCAGGCTGTGGAAATGCTGATGCGCCAGCGCTTCAAGCTCGTTGGCCAGCCAGAGCGCATGGGTCAGGGTGCGCCCGCCCACCACCATGCCGTGATTGGCCATCAGGCAGGCGCTGCGATCCTGCAACGCCGTCACGACATTGGCCGAAAGCGCGTCGGTGCCATAGGTCGCATAATCGGCCAGCCGGATCGTGGGGCCGCCAAAGGCGGCAATCATGTAATGCACCGCCGGAATGGGCTGCCGGGCCACGGCCAGTGCGGTGCACCACGGCGCATGGGTATGCACCACGGCGTTGATGTCGGGGCGCGCGCGCAGGATATCACGGTGAAAGCGCCACTCGACCGAGGGTTTGCAGGGGCCGGTGTAATCGCCCGCGCTGGCCAGCGCCATCTGCGCCACCTGATCCGGCGTGATGTCACGCGGCGGAATGCCCGACGGCGTGATCAGCATCTGATCACCCATGCGGGCGGAAATATTGCCGGAGGCCCCCCGGTTCAGGCCGGTTTCCACCAGCGCCACCATGGCGTCGCAGATCTCTTGGCGGGCGATTTGGGTCTGGTCGGTCATCAGCAGGGGTTCCTTGCCGGTTCGCCCGCGATATAGCGGCGCACCTCTTCTGCGGCCTGTTCGGCGGCAAAGGTGACAGTGCGCACCGAGGCGCCGGCGATATGGGGGGTCAGGGTGATATTGGGCAATTGCAGCAACGGCCAATCGGCGGGCACGGGTTCCACCGCAAAGGTTTCCATCATGGCAGAGCCAAGCGTGCCATCGGTCAGCGCGGTATAGAGCGCATCGTAATCGCAAAGCGGCCCGCGCGCCGTATTCACGAACAGCGCGCCGGGTTTCATGGCGGCAAAGGCGGTGGCATTCATCATCTGCGTGGTTTCTTCGGTCACGCGGGCGTGCATCGTCACCACATCGCTTTCGGCCAGCAGCCGGTCGAAACTGACCAGTTCCACCCCCGCCGCCGCATCTTCGGGTGCCAGTTGGATATAGGGATCATGCACCAGCACCCGCGCCCCGAAGGCGCGCAGCAGCCGCACCACCTTGGTGCCGATATTGCCGTAGCCGATCACCCCCACCGTCATTTCGCACAGCTCGCGCCCGGTGACATCGGCACGATAGAGCTCGCCACGCCAGTCGCCCTTGCGCAGAGCCTCGTGTCCGACACGGATCTTGCGGGTTTCCGTCAGGATCGCGCCAAGAGTGAATTCGGCCACCGCCGAGGAATTGCGACCGGGCGTATTGACCACCAGCACGCCATGGTCGCGGGCGGCCTGCATGTCGATATTGACCGGACCGCCGCGCGACACCGCGATCAGTTTCAGATTGGGCAAGCGTTCCAGCATCCCGCGCGACATCGGCGCAAGCTGGGTCACCAGGATTTCGGCATCTGCGATAAAGTCGACCACGCCATCTGCGGTGCCGAAATATTCCTTCAGCCCGGCCATGCCCGCACTGGCATAACCATGTTCCATCGGTTCGTCGGGCCAGTTTTCCTTGCGGGTGCGGATCGACAGCGCCGCGCCGCAGGCTTCGGTCAGCTTCTGGGCAAAGACTTCGGGCAGCATGAAATGGTCGCCGATGATGGCCACGGATTTAGACATGGGAAGCATCCTTCTCAGGGGTGAGCCCGTCCCAGACGGGTTCAAGCGCCAGTCGGGCGGCGCGGTAGAGCGGGAAACGCTGCGCATAAAGCGCGGCGAGGGCGGTATCGGGGGCTTCTGCCGGGCCGAGATTGGGTGTGACCCATTGCGCGATACAGTCCGGGAGTGAGGGATAGACGCCGATGGCCGTGGCCGCGATCATCGCGGCCCCCGCCGCCCCGGCCTCTTCGCGCGACGAGATGCGGGTGGCAGCGCCGGTTGCGGCCGACAGGGTGGCGCGCAGCGCCCGTGACCGGGCCGCGCCGCCGGTCAGGCGGATCTCTTGCGGCAGATCCCCCATGGCGGCGTAACAATCCCGCGCGGCAAGGCCCAGACCTTCGATCACCGCGCGCAGCAGATCGGGGTAACGGTGGCTGGCGTTCAGGCCGATCAGGCTGGCGCGGGCGGCGGCATTGACAAAGGGGCCGCGCTCGCCCGCATCCGAGATATAGGGGTGATACAGCAGGGCCCCCGGCGTGCTGTCGGCCATCCAGCCGTCGATCCGGGCGATCAGGGCGCTGCGCTCCTGCGGGCAGCCGAACTCGGCCAGCAGATCCCCCGCCAACGTCAGCACCCAATCCAGGTTGAGCGTGGCCGCCATGTTGGATTGCAACTGCGCCACCATGCCGGGGATCGGCAGGCACATCACATAGCCGGTGCGGTCGTGGTTCAGCCGGACCTCTTCGGCGCGCATGGCGCGCATGTGCATCCCTGTGGATCCGATGATGGTGCAGGCGGCGGGTTGATCGGTGATCAGACCCGCCCCAAGCGCGGTGCAGACCACATCCACATACCCCAGACTGACCGGCGTTCCGGCCCGCAGCCCGGTTTCGGCAGCGGCCTCGGCGCACAGCGGATGGGTGATCTGGCTGCCATCCAGTATGGGCGGCAGCAGATGGCGCTGTGCATCAAGCCCGAGCGCGGCAATCACCGTGTCGCTGTAGCCCCGGCTGCGAAAATCACCAAAGGTGAAATTCGCCTCGGACGGATCGGTGGCGCGCACGCCGGTCAGATGCAGATAGAGGTAATCCTTGGGGTGCAGCGCGCACTCGGCGCGGGCCAGCAGATCGGGGGTGGTCGCGGCCATATGGGCGATCTGGCTGCCCATCTGGCAGACATTCAGCCCGGCCCCGGTGCTGGCAAAGCGGTCGGCATCTTCGGGCCGCGCGCGCAGGCGGCGCACCGTCGCATCGGCGCGGGCATCGAGCCAGATCCAGCCATCCGTCACCGGCGCATTGTCCGCCCCCACCAGCCAGGTGCCATCGCCCTGCGCCGTGACGCCGATGGCCAGGGTGCGCTGCGCCAGCCCGTCCACCTGTTCGGCCAGCGCGCGCAGCGTTGCCGCGCAATCCTGCCAGGTGCGTCGCATATCCTGAAACGCCGCCCCATCCGTTGATCGGGTGGTATAGCGGTTCGGGGTGGCGGCCACCGCCAGCTGCTGCCCGGCCAGATCAAAGGCCACCGCCTTGATGACAGAGGTGCCCGCATCAATCCCGATCAGGATATCGCTGGGGTCTGCGCGCGCTGTCATGCTGCCAGCTCCTGCCCATGGCTGAGCGCGCGGCCGGTATCGGCATCAAACACATGCAGATCATCGGGGCGGATTTCCACCGCGATATCTTCGCCTTCACGCAGGGGCGCGCGGTCGTGTTCCACCAGAACGATGGTCTTTCCGGCGAAGCTGGCCGCGATATGCGACTGATCGCCCAGCCATTGGTTCGCCACCACCCGCGCCCGCGCGCCCTGTGCCGCGCGATGCACCGCATAGGGGCGCACGCCGATCACCACATCGCGCCGGGCCAGCATCTGTGCCCGCACCTCGGGCGCAAAGGCGGTTTCGGCATAGTGCAGATCCAGCCCCCCCTGCAGATCGAAATGCAGCGCCCCGCCGGTGACCGAAACCGTTGCCGGAAACACATTCATCGGCGGTTCGCCCACAAAGGTGCCGGTGAACAGGTTCGCAGGCCGGTCCTTGATTTCCGAAGGCGAGGCGAATTGCTGCAACACCCCGCCTTCCATCACCGCGATACGGTCGGCCAGCGCATTCGCCTCGGTCTGATCATGGGTCACAAGGATTGCGGTCAGCCCGCGTTCCTTGATGTAATGCTTGATCCGCCCGCGCAGCAGCGTGCGCAATTGCGGCTCCAGCTGGCCCATCGGTTCATCCAGCAGATGCAGATCCGCATCGCGGACCAGAGCGCGGGCCAGGCTGGCCCGCTGTTGCTGCCCGCCGGAAATCGAGCTGGGATACTTGTCCAGCATATCGGTGATTTCCAGCATTTCGGACACATGGTTCACCCGCTTGCTCACCTCGGCGGCGGGCAGGCGCAGGGCTTTCAGCGCAAAGGCGATATTGTCGCGCACGGTCACGGTCGGGTAGAGCGAGTAGCCCTCGAAGGCCATGGCGACATTGCGTTTGACCGGTGGCAGCATCTGCACTTCGCGCCCCGCCAGACGGATCTTGCCGCGCGACACCGCCTCGAACCCGGCGATCATGCGCAGGGTCGAGGTCTTGCCGCAGCCGGACGAGCCGAGCAGCGCGATGATGTCGCCCTTGGACACATCCATCGAGATGGTTTTCACCGCATGAAGGCCAAGACCGACCGGGCCATAGAACTTGTCCACGGCATCGAGTTGCAATTGCATGGGCGCGGTCATGCTGCGGTCTCCTGACGGATGGGGGTGGGTGCAATGCGGCTGCCGCTTGTGCGGTCGAACAGCAGGGCCGCCGAAGTGTCGATGGCGATGGCGGCGCGGCCACTGGCGGGGCCGGGGCTGCCTGCGGGACGTGACACCATGATTTCGCGCCCGCGCAGTGTGGTGGCCAGCGTCACGGTCTTTTCGTTCAGCGGGGTTTCAGTTTCCACCTCGACCGGGATGGCACCGGGCGTGCCTTCGGGCACAAAGCGCAACGCCTCGGGGCGCAGGCCAAGGCGGCAATCCTGTCCGATCTGCGCGGCATAGCCATCCGACAGCCGGATCGGCATATCGGAGATACGCGCCACCACCCCGTCCGGGCCGCGTTCGGGCCGCACATCCAGCAGATTGATGACCGGATCCCCGAACAATTTGGCAATATCGACATTGGCCGGGCTGAGATAGATGTCCTGCGGGGTGCCGATCTGCTGGATCCCGTGGTTGTTCATCACTGCGATGCGATGCCCCAGCGCCATCGCCTCTTTGTAATCCTGCGTCACATAGATCACCGTCGCGTTCTGATCCTTGAGCAGGCGCGGCAGTTCCAGCCGCATCTCGAACCGCAGTTTGGCATCCACATTGCGCAGCGGATCATCCAAGAGCAGGATCGAGGGCTGCGCCGCCAGGGCCCGCGCCAGGGCGGTGCGCTGTTTCTGGCCGTTGGACAGTTCTTTCGGTTTGTGATGCAGGACGTGGTCGATCTTCAGCAGCTTTGCCACCTGATCGACGGTCTGTTTCATCACCGATTTCGACTGCCCGCGCGCCGTCAGCGGGCTGGCGATATTGGCGAAGGCATCCATATGCGGGAACAGTGCGAAGTTCTGGAAGGCCATGCCGATGCCGCGATCTTCCGGCTCGACCCCGTCCATATTGACGCCATTGACGAAGATCTGGCCCGCATCAGGTTCGATCACCCCGGCGATCAGCCGCAGCAACACGGTCTTGCCCGCGCCCGAAGGGCCGAACAGCACCAGCGTTTCGCCCTTGGCCACCTCCAGCGTGACACCATCCAGCACTGTGTCGGTCTTGAACGATTTTTCGATGTTTTTCAGCGTGATGGTCATGGCTTACCCTTTCACGGCGCCAAGGGACAGACCCTCGACCAGATACCGCTGGGCATAGAGGGCCAGCGCGAAGGTGGGGGCGATGGACAGAACGATCCCGGCCGCCACCTGACCATACTGGATGCCCGAGGCGGTCACGAAGGCCAGCGCCCCCACTGTCACCGGCTGTTTGTCGGCCGAGGCCAGCACCAGCGCGAAAACGAAGTTGTTCCAGGCGAAGATGAAGGCGAGCAAGCCTGCGGCGGCAATACCCGGCCCAGCCAGCGGCAGCGCGATCCGGCGGAAGGTCGACCAGAAATCATGCCCTGCGATGCGATAGGCATATTCGACATCCGCCGGAATATCCTCGAAGTACCCACGCACGATCCACAGGATCAGCGGCAGCACGATCAGCTGATAGACCCAGATCAGCCCGCCATAGGTATTGGCCAGCCCAAGCTGCTGGAAATAGATCGTCAGCGGCAGCAGCACCAGCAAGGGCGGGGCAAAGCGGAACGACAGCAGCGTGAAGGCGATGTCTTCAGAGCCCTTGAACTTCAGCCGTGCAAAGGCATAGGCGGCAGGCACGCCCAGCACCAACCCCAGCGCCACCGAGGTGGTGGACAGGAACAGCGAGTTCCACAGGTTGCGCATGAAGTTGATCTCCAGCATCCCGGCTGCGGTTTGCAGCTTGCCGGTGATCAGCGCCTGATAATTCTCCAGCGTCGGCGCGAAGATCAGCGAGGGCGGCACGCGCAGGATGGATTCATTGGTCTGAAAGCTCATCAGAAAGATCCAGACGATCGGAAACATGAAGAACAGGCAGACAAGGGTGATGGCCGTGCCACGCAGCAGCCGCTCGATGGGGGATGTGGTTTCCATGATCGTCCCTCAGGCGTTGCCGCGCTGCTTTTCGCGCAGGCGGAGCCAGTTTTTGATGAAGATATTCGACAGCGTGTAGGTGATCGCCCAAAGGATCATCAGCAGCGCGGCAGAGCGGCCCACATTGGTCGACTGGAAGAAGTTCAGATAGGCCTCGACCTGGAACACGGTCAGCTTGTCGCCCGGCCCGCCTTGGGTCATCGCATAGATGATGTCGAACTGCTGGATCGACTCGATCACGCGGAACAGGGTGGCGGTCAGCAGGAAGGGGGTCAGCATCGGCAGGGTGATGCGCCAGAACACGAACAGCCGGGGCACGCCATCCAGCGCCGCCGCCTCGAACGGCTGTTGCGGCAAGGAGCGCAGCCCGGCCAGCAGCAGGATCATGATGAAGGGCGTATAGACCCAGATATCGACGATCACCACGGTCAGCATCGCGGTCGACGGATCCGAGGCCCAGCGGAAATTCTCGATGCCCAGCACCGTGGCGAAATAGGACAGGATGCCAAAGCCCGGATTGGTCATCAGCTTCCACATCAGCGCGGCCAGTGCCGGGGCCGTCATCAGCGGCATCAGCAGCATGATCGACACGAAATTGTTCACCCGATTGCGCTTTTGCAGCAGCAGCGCAATGCCAAGGCCCAGCAGCAGTTCCAGAACCACGGTCAGCCCGGCATAGGTGACAGACACGCGCAGCGTGTTCCAGAAGGCGGAATCGCTCAGGAAATTCAGGTAATTGGCACCCCAGTTCCATTCGCGTGCCCAGGGCTGCGACAGCCGGTAGCGTTGCAGCGAATAGGCGACAGCAGTCAGGAACGGCACCAGAATGCCGATGCAGGTCAGCAGGGCGGGCAAAGACAGCAGATAGGGCAGCACGCGGCGGGAAACGCGAAAACGGCGGGGGCGCGGCTGGCCTGAGAGGGAAGTGGTCATGGCATGGTCCTTCCGGGCCCCCGGAAGCTGGGCTTCGGGGCAGAAACGGGACGGAAATGGAAATGGGCGCGGGGAGGGGCCTCTTTCCCCGGCGGGGAGCGCGCCGGGGAAAGAGGGTCGGGGGCCTGAAGTCAGGCCGGCAGATCAGCCGAGACCGGCTTCCTTCAGCTGGCCGTTCACGCTTTCGGCCAGCATGTCGAGGCCTTCATCGACCGGCATTTCCTTCGCCACCATCTTTTGCAGCGTTGCCGCCCATTCGGTGGTCAGATCAAAGAACAGCGGCTGTGCGGTGAACTTGATCGACGCACCGGGGGCCGAGGCATCGTGCATTTCCACATAGCCCGGATATTTGCCCGACAGCTTGTCGCGGAAGGCGCCGTCGGCCCAGACGCTCGACCGGACCGGGTTGACGAAGTCCATTTCCCGCGCGCCGAACAGGGCGTGTTCCGGGCCGGAGGCCCATTGCAGGAAATACCATGCCGCGTCCTTGTTGCTGGAGAAGGACGACATGGCGAGCGACCAGATCCAGATATTGGGGGTCGGGGCTGCCGCTGCCGGGTTGGCCTTGAACGGCGCAAAGGCGAGGTTGCCTGCTTCGGCATTGCCGGGGCCGTTCATGAAATAGCCCAGGATATCGGCGTCGAACATCATGGCCGATTTGCCCGCCCCCAGATCGGTGCCGACCTGATACCAAGTATGCGTCGCCCAGTCCGGCGCGCCGCTGTCCTGAATCATCTGCACCCATTTGCGGTGGAACTCTTTCGACACATCGGTGTTCATCGCGGCGGCAAGTTTGCCATCGGCCCCGACCGTCAGGTCTTTCTGGTCGAAGTTGGCATAGCCCGACAGGAAGCCCGGATGGATGGTGGCCCAGGAACGCGAGCCGCGCACCCCCACGCCATAGCCGCCATTCATCGCCGCCTTGCCCTTGGCCGCCGTTTCCACCAGTTCGTCGAGATTGGTGGGCACGGCCATGCCAGCGGCATCAAAGACACGCTTGTTGTAGGTCAGGTTGTTCTGCTCATACCCCCATGGAATACACCATTGCTTCGCATCCGCCGATCCAAGCGCCCCGCCGGGCACGCCGTTCCAGGCGCAGGAGTTCTTCACGCCGGGCAGCATGTCGTCCCAAGCATACAGCGGGTTGGTCTTGGTAGGATCGGTGATCCAGGCATTCAGGTCTTCGACCCAGCCCGCCGGGCCATAGGTCCAGGTCATGTAAGCGCCGGTCATGAAGGCGTCATACTCGGTCGAACCGGAGGACAGCGCGGCGGTCACTTTGTCGAAGTAGACATCTTCGGGGAAAACGTCGTATTTAACGTCCATACCCGTCAGAGCTTTGAAATTCTCAAGGTTCGCAATCATGGCGTCGGTATAGGGGTGCTTGTTGAGCAGCAGCTTGACCGTCGTACCGGCGTGCTTCTTCCAGTCGAAGTCGGCGGCCAGTGCCCTCGTTGCAGCGAGGTTGACAAGCACCCCGGCCGTCGCGGCCGAAACCCCCATCGAGCCGAGGCCCTTGATCAACGCCCGGCGGCTCATCGTGCCGCGGATGAAGGCGTCGATCAGGCCCTTTTCCTTTTCGTACATAGGTTCTCCTCCCTGAATGTCAGCCTTGTGGCTGACCGTTTGCGAGCGCATGTGCCGTGCGCTCATCGGTGATGAGGCCGCTGAGACAGCCGCTCATCAGGACAGACCTGATTGCACAGGTCTTTTCGGTGCCGCCCGCGATGGCGACGATCCGGCGTCCCTTCAGCTCCTCCAAGCCGAGGGACAGGGTTCTTTGGGTCAGCGAGGTTTCGATGGGCCGCCCTTCGGCATCGAAGAAATGGCCCAGAATCTCGCCCGTGCCGCCGCGCGCCTTCACTTCGGTGATCTCGGGCATCTCCACCATGCGCGACGAGACAAGCTGCGCGTCGGGTTCGGTGGTGCCGATGCCGACAATCATCAGATCGGATTGCGCGGCCAGCGCAAACACGTCCGACACACCGCGCTGCGACAGCAGCACCTCGCGGTCTTCCACCGAATTGGCAAAGAACGGCACCGGCATCACAAAGGCGGTGGCGCCGGTCTTTTCCGCCAGCCGGTGCATCACGTCATGCGGGTTGGCCGCGTAGTTGCGGGTCAGCCCGCCGAGCAGCGAGACAAAGCGCACCCGCCCGGCCTCGGTCCGGGGCATGTCGGCCACGGCGGCGGCCAGCGTGCGGCCATGACCGATGCCGATCACGCCGTCAGGGTGGCTGTCGATGGCGCGTTGCAGGAACCCGGCCCCGGCCACGCCAAGTGCCCGCAGCGGCAGGCCCTCTTCGTGCAGATCGGGCACCACCTCGCAATAGGTCAGGTTGAAGGCGGCGGCGAGCTGGTTTTCCAGCTCCACACATTCGGCGATGTCACCGTCGATCGTCACCTTGACGGCCCCCGCCTCATTGGCGCGGGTGATCAGGCGATGCGCCTTGACGTTGGTCACGCCCAGGCGTTTGGCGACTTCGGCCTGGGTCAACCCGGCTGCGTAATGCAGCCAGGCTGCGCGAATGGCGAGGCTTTCCTCGCTGTCGCGGGTTCTGACGGTGCGCGTCATTTCTCCTCCCAGAGCTTCGTCGCGGCGCTATCTGTAATTTTTTGCGCCATGTGTAATTTCTTACGTTTCTGACGTGCTCTGTCAATAGGCAGAACTTGCTGCACAGCGGCATCGCAAAATGGAGGGCGCTTTCAGCATGTTAACGCAAACGGCCCCGGCGGGTGCCGGGGCCGTTGCTGCATCGCATTGATTCGCGGATCAGATCGCGAGGTCGGCCATCAGCCGCACGGCATGGGCGGCCTCGGCACCTTTCTTGACGAAATGCGCGGCATAGAAGCCTTCATGTTCGGCAGAGGGTTGAAAATGATGCGGGGTCAGCGACACCGAAAAGGTCGGAACCCCGGTCTCCATCTGGGCCTGCATCAGGCCATTCACCACGGCGGCAGCCACGAAATCGTGGCGATAAATCCCGCCATCCACCACCAGCGCTGCGGCGACAACGGCATGATAGCGGCCCGAAGCGCCCAGCTTTTTCGCCAGCAGTGGCATTTCGAACGCACCGGGCACATCGAAGGTGGTCACGTTCACCTTGCGGCCATTGGCGGCCATATCGGCCACAAAGCCTTCATGCGCACGGTCCACGATGGCGGCGTGCCAACGTGCCTTGATAAAGGCGATGTTCAGAGTATCAGTCATAGCGGAACCTTCCGTTTTCAAGCGACAGGTTCTTGAAGGCGTCAACAAGCGCCAAGCCGGGAATGACCCCGGCCTTTTGCCCATTCTCTCACATCCGGACTATACCGTCGGCCCCGGAATTTCACCGGATCTGCTGACCCCTGTCTTGCGACAGGGCGCTCGCGGGCTATCACCGCCGGTGGGGAATCGCACCCCGCCCCGAGAACGCGCCACCCTAAGCAAGATCATGCAGAAGGTTCAAGGGGTGTTCAGATAGGCGGTGACATGGGCCTTGGCGGCAGCACAGGCGGCGGGCAGCGGCAGGCCCTGCGCCAGCCCGCAGGCAATGGCGCTGGCAAGGGTGCAGCCGGTGCCGCGTTTTCCGGTGGCGCTGCGCGGGGCCGAAAGCGGGATTCTGGCGGTGGAGGTGAACAGCAGGTCCATCGCCTCGAGCCCTTCGGCATGGCCGCCCTTCAACAAAACGGCCCGTGCCCCCATCGCAAACAGCGCGGCGGCGGTGGCCTCGGCGGGTGCGTCGGGCGGCAAGCCGGTCAGATGCGCAGCCTCGGGCAGATTGGGCGTGATCAGGGTCACACGCGCCATCAGCGCGTAAAGGGCGGGCAGGGCATCCGGGGCCAGCAAGGGCGTGCCAGAGCTGGAGATCAGCACCGGGTCCAGCACCGCAGGCGCATCGGGCAGATGGCGCGTGACGGTTTCGGTAACGGCGGCATTGGTCAACATGCCAATCTTCACTGCGGCCACCCGCCCCGCCGCCCGGATCTGCGCCGCCACGGTTTCGGCAGGCACCGGATGGATGGCAAGAACCTGCGCATCGGTCTGGGCGGTGATGGCGGTGGCAGCGGTTTTGGCGCGCTGGCCAAAGGCGGCCAGCGTCGCCAGATCCCGCATCAACCCCGCGCCGCCGCCACTGTCCAGCCCGGCAATGATCAGCACCGGATCAGCCTGCATCGGCGGCAAGCAGAACGATGTTGTCATGGCCCTGTGCGGCGGCCAGCGTCACTGCCGCGCGCCAGGCCCGCAGCCCGCTGCGGCAGGCCAGCACGCTGCGCTGGGGGCTGGGCGTGATCTCTGCCGGGGCGCTGCGCTGCGCGCTGGCATGGGCGGGCACCGGGGCCTCCTCCACCGGGCGCAGGTCGATCACCCGGTCAGAGGCGGTGATCTGGCTGGCGGCGATGAAGCGGAAGGCCTGCGCCGGTTCGGGTGCGCCATCAAAGCGGAAGCTGGCGAACCGATAGCTGCGCAGATCGGTGGTGATCATCTGACCCAGCGGGTTGGGCGCAAGGCCCAACAGCTGTGCCAAAGCCAGCTGCGCCTGCATTGCGCCCACCATGGCCACCACCGGCCCCAGCACTCCCGCCGTGGCACAGGTCTGCGCCTGCGCAGGCGGATCGGGAAACAGCGCGCGATAGCTGGGCGCCGGGCCGCAAAACCCGCCGACATAACCGCCAAAGCCAAGCGCCGAGGCGCTGATCAGCGGTTTGCCCTCGGCCAGACACAGATCCGACAGCGTATAGGTCACGGCATAACTGTCGGCACAGTCCAGGATCAGATCATGCGCCGCGATCAGCTCGGCGGCATTGGCCGGGGTCAGCCGCTGCACCTGCGGCTCAACCCTTACTTCTGGGTGCGCGGCCTGTAAGGCTTGTGCGGCGGCCAGCGCCTTGGGCTGACCCAGATCCGCCATGCGATACAGCGGCTGCCGGTGCAGATTGCTTTCCTCGACCACATCCGGGTCAAGCAGGGTCAGCGCGCCGACACCCGCCCCGGCCAATCCGGTCAATACCGGGCAGCCCAACCCGCCCGCGCCAATCACCAGCACATGCGCGGCGGTAAGGCGGGCCTGCCCTTTGGGGCCAATGTCGGGCAGGGCCATCTGCCGGGCATATCGGCTCATCTTGTCGCCCGCAGCCAGAGGTCGCAGCGCGCCTCGGGGTCTTTGGCGGTGACAATATCGGTGACGACGGCGGCGCTGTCGGCCCCGGCGGCAAACACGCCGGGCAGGCGTTCCGGGGTCAATCCGCCAATCGCCACCAAAGGGCGCGTGCCGATGGCGGCCTTCCAGGCGGTCAGACGCTCCAGCCCCTGCGGGGCCCAGGGCATCTGTTTCAACAGGGTGGGATAGACCGGGCCAAGCGCGATATAGGCCGGATCATGTGACAGCGCGCGCTCCCGCTCGGCCTCGTCATGGGTCGACAGGCCAAAGCGGATTCCGGCGCGGGCGAGGGCGGCAAAATCGGCGCTGTCCATGTCTTCCTGCCCCAGATGGATGAACTCCAGCCCGAGATCGAGCGCGAGCTGCCAATAATCATTCAGGATCAGCTGTGCCCCATGCTGGCGGCAGATGGCCTGCGCCCGCAGGGCATGGGCCCGCAGATCGGCGGCGGGCATATCCTTGGCGCGCAGCTGCACAAGCCGCACGCCGCGTGGCACCAGCCGTTCGATCAGATCGGCGGTTGGGGTGATCAGGTAAAACCGGTCCAGTGTCATGCAAGCTCTGCCATGCCGAAGATGGGGGTGGAGGGGGCGGCCATGTCGCGCGGCGGCATCAGCCCGGCGCGATGGGCGGCATGGCCTGCGGCGGTCGCCTCGGCAAAGGCGCCGGCCATGGTGACGGGATCGGCGGCCAGCGCCACGGCCGTGTTCAGCAGCACGGCATCAAACCCGGCCTCCATCGCCTGCGCGGCATGGCTGGGCGCGCCGATCCCGGCATCCACGATCAACGGCACGCCGGGGAAATGCGCGCGCATCGACCGCAGCGCGGGCAGGTTGCGCAGCCCCTGACCCGAGCCGATGGGCGCGCCCCAGGGCATCAGCACCTGACAGCCCGCCGCCAGCAGCCGCTCGCCCACGATCAGATCATCGGTGGTGTAGGGGAAGATCTGGAACCCGTCCTCGGCCAGAATGCGCGCCGCCTCGACCAGCTGGAACACATCGGGTTGCAGCGTGTCGGCATGGCCGATCAGCTCCAGTTTGATCCAGGGTGTGTTGAACAGCTCGCGCGCCATATGGGCCGTGGTCACGGCCTCCTTCACCGTGTGGCAGCCGGCGGTATTGGGCAGGATGCGCGCGCCGGTGGCGTGCAGGATGTCACGGAAGGCGGGGCCGCTGCGCGCTTCGCGCCGCAGGCTGACGGTGATGATGTCGCAGCGCGCCGCCGCGATGGCCGCCGACAGGATCGCGGGCGAGGGATAGCGCGCCGTTCCCAGCAGCAGGCGCGAGGTGATGGGGATGCCGTACAGCTCCATGCTCAGCCCCCCTGCATCGGGGCGAGGATTTCCAGCCGGTCGCCCTCGCGCAGCACCGTGCGGGCGCGCAGCGGGGCGGGCAGAAAATCGCCGTTCAGCGCTGTGGCAATGCCGTTGTCAGGAAAGCCGAGGCAGGCCAGCGTTTCGGCCACGCTGGCGGGGGCGACCTCGGTCGGGGTGCCGTTCACATCAATGCGCATGGGCAGGATCCTTTGCAAATCGGGTGGCAAGCTGTTCGGCCAAGGCAGGGGCCAGCAGAAACCCGTGCCGGTAACAGCCATTCAGCTGCCAATGCCCGTCCGCCCCGGTCAGGCGGGGCAGGTTATCGGCATAGGCCGGGCGCAGGCCCGCGCCGGTTTCCAGCAGCTGTGCTTCGGCAAAGGCGGGGTGGAGCGTATAGGCGGCGGCCAGCAGCTCCATCACCGCGCGGGCGGTGACGGGGCCGGGATCATCGCTTTCCACCATGGTCGCCCCAACCATGTAGACGCCTTGGCCGCGTGGCACGATATAGATCGGCGTGCGCGGATGCAGCAGGCGGACCGGGCGTGACAGGCTGACCTCGGTGCAGCGCAGCAGCAGCATTTCACCCCGCACAGCGCGCAACGGCAGCCGGTCGCGGGCGGCAAACCCGCGACAGTCGATCACCGCCTCTGCGCGCGGCGTCGGTGCGGCGGTGTGAAAAACCACCCCACGCCGGGCCAGCCCGTCGCGCAGCGCCTGAAGCGCGGCGCGCGGATCCAGATGCCCCTCGCCGGGATAGAACAGCGCCTGATCAAAGCGATCCGCAAGATCCGGCTCCAGTGCTGCCAGCGCCGCGCCGTGCCGTATCTCATGCCCGGTGGTGCGGCTGGCAAACCGCGCGAGTTCGGCCCGGTCGCGCGGCGGCGCGACAACCAGCGTGCCGTGGCGCACAACACCCGGCACATGATCCGCCCACCAATCCACCGCGCCCCGGCCAAGGGCCAGCACCTCGGGCGGGGCGCTTTCGGCCTCGCACCAGGGGGCCAGCATGCCCCCCGCCAGCCAGGAGGCCGCGCGCGACGCGGGGCCGGGGTCGATCACCTCGACCCGTGCCCCGCGCGCGGCAAGGGCGGTGGCGGCGCACAGCCCCGCCACCCCCGCACCGAAGATGCGGAAGGTCATTCCCCCGCCACCTCGGGGATCTGACGGATCGGCATATACAGATTGCCGCCTTCGCGGAACTTTTCGGCCATCCGCGCCATGCCTTCCTTCTGCGCCTCGGCCCGGATGTCATGGCTGATCCGCATGGAGCAGAACTTCGGCCCGCACATCGAACAGAAATGCGCCGTCTTGTGCGCCTCTTTCGGCAGGGTTTCATCGTGGAAGCTGCGCGCGGTATCGGGATCGAGCGACAGGTTGAACTGGTCCTCCCAGCGGAATTCAAACCGTGCGCGCGACAGCGCATCATCGCGGGCCTGCGCGCCGGGATGCCCCTTGGCCAGATCGGCGGCATGGGCGGCGATCTTGTAGGTGATGACCCCGGTTTTCACATCATCGCGGTCCGGCAGGCCCAGATGTTCCTTGGGGGTGACGTAACACAGCATCGCCGTGCCGAACCAGCCGATCATCGCCGCGCCGATGGCCGAGGTGATGTGATCATAGCCCGGCGCAATATCGGTTGTCAGCGGGCCAAGCGTGTAGAACGGCGCCTCACCACAGGTGGCAAGCTGCTTGTCCATATTGGCCTTGATCTTGTGCATGGCCACATGGCCCGGCCCTTCGATCATCACCTGACAATCCTTTGCCCAGGCGATCTGCGTCAGTTCGCCCAGCGTTTCCAGCTCGGCAAACTGCGCGGCGTCATTGGCATCGGCGATGGAGCCGGGGCGCAGCCCGTCGCCGAGCGAGAAGCTGACATCATAGGCGCGCATAATGTCGCAGATCTCGTCGAAATGCTCATAGAGAAAGCTTTCGCGGTGATGATGCAGGCACCATTTCGCCATGATGGACCCGCCGCGCGACACGATGCCGGTGACGCGGTTCACCGTCAGCGGGATGTAATGCAGCCGCACCCCGGCATGGATGGTGAAATAATCCACCCCCTGTTCAGCCTGTTCGATCAGCGTATCGCGGAACACTTCCCACGACAGGTCTTCGGCAATGCCACCGACCTTTTCCAGCGCCTGATACAGCGGCACCGTGCCGATCGGCACCGAGGAATTGCGCAGGATCCAGTCGCGGATATTGTGGATATTGCGCCCGGTCGACAGGTCCATCACCGTATCCGCGCCCCAGCGGATCGCCCAGACCATCTTTTCGACCTCTTCCTCCATGCTGGAGGTGACGGCAGAATTGCCGATATTGGCGTTGATCTTCACCAGGAAGTTGCGGCCGATGATCATCGGCTCCAGTTCCGGGTGGTTGATATTGGCGGGGATGATGGCGCGGCCCCGGGCAATCTCGTCACGCACGAATTCCGGTGTCACGAGGTTGGGGATCGCCGCGCCGAAATCCTCGCCGTCGCGGGGGGCCAAAGCGGTGCGGCCCAGATTTTCGCGGATGGCGACATATTCCATTTCCGGCGTGATGATCCCGGCGCGGGCATAGGCAAGCTGCGTGACGGCGCGGCCCTCGGTGGCGCGCAGCGGCGCACGCTGCTGCGGAAAGGCCGGGGTCAGCCGCGCGCCTTCGGCAAAGCCGTTGTCGGCGGGCTGCACCGGGCGGGCCGGATAGGCGGCGACATCGCCCCGCGCGACCTGCCACTGGCCCCGCTGCGGCGCAAGGCCCTGTGCGATATGCACGGTGGCGGTGGGATCGGTATAGGGGCCCGAGCTGTCATAGACCGTGATCGGCGGTTCCCCGGCCGAAGGGTGCAGCGCAATCTGGCGCATCGGCACGCGCAGATCGGGATGCAGGCTGCCCGGCAGATGGATCTTGGTCGAGGCGGGCAGGCCCCCGGTGGTGATCTTGGGTGGCAGAATGGTCATGCGTGTCTCCTCAAGCGTAAACTCAAAAAGACCCGGAGATGCGAGGCAGAAAGGGGCCAATGGCCCATGATCGGGGGCCAATATGGCCCAAAGAGGCCCAGACGGCGCCCTTCGGTCTTCCTACGCCAGTATCAACTGGGTCAGGTTCAAAGGGTCGCTGCGCCGTGGGTTGCCCCACATTCAGCCTCTCAGTCCCTTGGGCGGGACTCCCCTGACGTAGGGCAAGGGATAGGGGATGGCGGCGAATGCGTCAAGACTGCGCGAGGCGGATGATGCGGGACTTGCAGCCGGGGCGGGGATACGAAACGATGCCCGCATGACCAAACACCCCCCCGCGCATCCTGATCTCGTTGTTGCCACCTATAATGTGCAAAAGGGCATCGGCACCGATCTGCGCCGCGATGCCCGGCGCACGGAACGGGTGATTTCGGCGCTCGGGGCCGATATTGTCGCGGTGCAGGAGGGCGACCGACGCTTCGGCAACCGGGCGGGGGTGCTGGATCTGGCGGTGTTGCGGGCGTCCAGTGGTCTGGTGCCGGTGCCGGTGGCGGCCCCGCTGGGGGCCTTGGCGCATGGCTGGCATGGCAATCTGCTGCTGGTGCGCGCCGCCGCCGTCGAATCGGTGCGCGGGCTGCATCTGCCGGGGGCAGAGCCGCGCGGCGCGCTGATCGTCGATCTGGATCTGGCGCAGTTCGGGCCGGTGCGGGTGATTGCGGTGCATCTGGCGCTGCTGGCGCGGGCGCGCCGGGCACAGGCGCGGATGCTGGCCGAGGTGGCCGCCGAGGCGCAAGAGCGGGATGGCCGCCCGACCATCGTGATGGGCGATATGAACGAATGGCGGCGCTGGCCCAGCCCGGCGCTTGCGGCGCTGGATCATCATCTTGGCGCGCCGGGGCTGGCCCCGAGCTTTCCGGCGATTTTTCCGCGCCTGCCGCTGGACCGGATCTATGCCTCGAAGGGGTTCGACATGCTGTCGGTCGCGGCGCATGACACGGCGCTGGCGCGGCGGGCTTCGGATCATCTGCCGGTGGTGGCGCGGCTGCGCCCGCGGGGCAGGGACTGAGCTTTAGGGGCCTGACCTAAAGCAGCCATTCGATCGGCAAAAGGCCCAACAGCCGCACCAGGGCCCGGCTGGCCCAAGTGGTGCCCGGCTCTGCCCGGTGCAGCACCTCGCTGCCCTCCATACCGGGGTCGACCCATTGCAGATGGCCCCGCGCCGACAGCCGCAACTCATAGGCCACATCCGCCATATCCTCGCGGATCGCGGCGGACACTTCGCTGGCCAGCCCGGGGCTGTCGATCAGAAAGCCCATTTCCGTATTCAGGAATTTCGACCGGGGATCTAGGTTGAACGAGCCGACGAATAGCGTGCGCCCGTCCAGCACAAGGGTTTTGGAGTGCAGGCTGGTGCCTGAGGATCCGGGCAACCCGCGCCGTCTGCGGCGATGGCGCGCGCCGAAGGTGGGTTTGCGCAAGCCTTCGCCGGCCTTCAGCTCATAAAGCGTGACACCTGCGGCAAGCAGCCGGTGGCGGTAGCGGGCATAACCGCAATGCACCATGGTCACATCGGTGGATTGCTGGCCATTGGTCAGCACGCGCAGGCGCACACCGCGCCGCAGCCGCGCCTCTATCGCGCGCAACCCGGTTTGCCCCGGAATGAAATAGGCCGACACAAGCAGCGCCTCTTTCCGGGCGCGCGATAGCAGCGCATCCAGCCGGTTGATCAGCAATTGCCGCCGTTCGGCGCGCCCGGCGGCCTTCTCGGGCGGATCACTGATCAGCCGCACCGGTGCGCAATGGAACTGCGCGCAGCCCGACAGCAGGTCGCTGGCGGCAGAGCTGTCCTCCAATGCCTGAAGATAGGGTTCGGCCTCTGCCGTTGCGCGCAGCCGGGCGGCTTCGGTGGTCAGCCGATGCAGGCCATCGGCGGGCGTGCGCAGCATGGCTTCGGCGGGAATGGCAACGGAACAGGCCCAGTAGCGATCAAAATCGGCCCCGACATCGGCAGCGGCGGGGCCTGCCGCCAGCACGTCGAAGTCGATGAAATGCCGCTGCGCGTCGCCCTGAAAATAGGCATCGCCGATGTTGCGCCCGCCGATCACACAGACGGCCCCATCCGCCGTCAGCGATTTGTTGTGCATGCGCCGGTTCAGCCGCCCGAAATCCAGCAGAAGGTTGATCAGCCGCACCCGGCGCAGCACAAACGGGTTGAAGATCCGCAGCTCTACCCCCGGCAGGGTGTTCAGCGCGGCAAAGGCACCGTCCAGTTCCGGCGCGCCGATGTCATCGACCAGCACCCGGATCCGCACGCCGCGCTCTGCCGCACGGCGCAGCTCGTCCAGCACCACATATCCGGCAATATCCGGCTGCCAGAGGTAATATTGCAGATCGAGCGAGACTTCGGCGGCGCGGATCAGGTGAATCCGGGTGGCAAAGGCCTCCAGCCCGTCGCGCAGGCCGATCAGCCCGCTGTGCCCGTTGCCGTCACAGGGCACGGCCGCCGCTGCGGCCCCCAGGGCGGTGTCGTTGCTTGCGGGCAGCGCCTGGGATTTGCTGCGGGGCAGTCGCGCCGCCCGAAAGAAGGCAAGGCGCAGCCCGAGCGCTGCCAGAACAAGGGCCAGCCCAAGGCCGAGGGCGACAGACAGCATCTCTCAGAGCCGGATCATGTGCAAAACCCATCCATTGACACGCCCGGCCCCTGCACTGAACGCGCGAAGGCCGGGTCGGCAGGTCAACTCTAGGCCGGGGCAGATGGTTCCGCCAGCGCGATCACTCGGCCACGATGCGCGCCAGTGCTGCACCATAGGCCAGTGCCGTGCCCGCCTCGGCCAGCCGGGTCAGCCGACCTGCATGGGGGGCCTCGACCCGGGTTTCCATCTTCATGGCTTCCATCACCGCGATTACCTCGCCGGATTGCACCAGCGCGCCATCCTCGACCTGCCACAATTGCAGCGTGCCGGGCACCGGGGCGGGCACCAGATTGGCATCCGCCTCTGCCGCGACGCTGGCGGGTGCTGCCGCACCTCCAGCCGTGGGCAGGGCCGATAGCAGGCCCGCAGGCAGACCCAGCTCGTGCCGTTTGCCGTCAATTTCGACCGACAGGCGCAGCATCGGGGCCGTATCGGCGGGCGTCACACGCGGATGTGCAGCCAGCGTTTCGGCCAGCGCCTCGGCGAAATCGGTTTCGATCCAGCGGGTATGCACCCGGAACTCCCCAGCCTCGGCCCGGAAATCCGGCTGCGCCACCACGGCGCGGTGGAAGGGCAGCACCGAGGCCACGCCATCAATGCGGAATTCGGCCAGCGCACGGGCGGCGCGGGCCAAGGCCTCGGCGCGGGTGGCCCCGGTCACGATCAGCTTGCCCATCAGCGAATCAAAGCTGCCGGGCACGACAGATCCGGTCGCCACGCCACTGTCCATGCGGATGCCGGGACCCGAGGGCGCGTCCCACAGCGCAATCGGGCCGGGGGTGGGCAGAAAGCCGCGTGCCGGATCTTCGGCATTGATGCGGAATTCGATGCTGTGGCCGCGCGGTGTAGGCACACTGTCATCGGCCAGCCGCTCGCCCCGCGCCACCCGGATCATCGCGCGCACGATGTCGATGCCGGTGGTTTCTTCGGTGACGGGATGTTCCACCTGCAAGCGGGTGTTCACCTCGAGGAAAGACAAGGTGCCATTGCCCGACAGCAGGAATTCCACCGTGCCCGCGCCACTGTATCCGGCATGGGCGCAGATCGCACGGGCCGATTGGTGGATGCGGTCGCGCTGCGCTTCGGTCAGGAAGGGGGCGGGGGCTTCCTCTACCAGCTTCTGATTGCGGCGCTGCAACGAACAATCGCGCGTGCCCAGCACCTTGACGGTGCCATGCCGGTCGGCCAGCACCTGCGCTTCGATATGACGAGGCCGGTCGAGGAATTGTTCGATGAAACATTCACCACGGCCAAAGGCGGTTTCCGCCTCGCGCGTGGCCGAGGCGAACAGCTCTTCCACCTCTTCCAGCCGCCATGCGACCTTCATGCCGCGCCCGCCCCCACCAAAGGCGGCCTTGATGGCAATCGGCAGGCCATTGGCGCGGGCAAAGGCCAGGGCGTCTGCCGGGGTTTCCACCGGGCCGGGCGATCCGGCCACCAAGGGCGCACCTACGGCTTCGGCAATGCGGCGCGCCCCGATCTTGTCACCCAGCGCCTCGATCACCGCCGGATCGGGGCCGATCCAGATCAGGCCCGCCGCCTGCACCGCACGGGCGAAATCGGCGCGCTCGGACAGGAAGCCATAACCGGGATGGATCGCATCCGCGCCCGCACGCCGGGCGATGGCAATAATCTTGTCGGCATCGAGATAGGTTTCCGCCGGGCGGTCGCCATGCAGCGCATAGGCCTCGTCCGCCATGCGCACAAACAGCGCGTCCCGGTCGGCATCGGCATAGATGGCAAGGGCGGCAATGCCTTCGTCACGGCAGGCGCGGATCACCCGCACCGCAATTTCACCGCGATTGGCGATCAGGATCCGGGTGACGGGGCGCAGATCGGGGCTGCTGGGGGCAAAAAGGGTCATGCTTGGCTCGCGTCTGGCTGAATGGGGGCAAAGGGGCGGGCGGCGGTAAAGCGGATTCGCGCGCCGGGCGGGATCTGCGCTGCAAGATCAAGCGCTTCGGGCAGCAGGGTGGCGATCACCGGATAACCGCCGGTCAGCGGGTGATCGGCCAGAAACAGCACCGGCTGGCCGGAATGGGGCACCTGAATGGCCCCCGTTTCGGTGCCTTCGGAGGGCAGCTCTGCGGCATCGTCGCGGCGGATCGGCACCGCTCCGGCAAGGCGGATACCAACGCGGGACGATTGCGCGGTCACTTCCCACTCCTGCGACAGGAACTGCGCCACCACGGCGGGGCTGAACCAGTCGGTGCGCGGGCCAAGCGTCACCGGCAGCGTGACGATCTGCCCCGGCGCGGGCAGGGCGCGCGGCAGGCGCAGATCCGGCTCCACCGCCCCGGCGGGCGCATGGGCCAGCGGCACCACATCCCCCGCAAGTATCGGGGCCGGGCCGACATTGGCCAGCGTATCGGTGGCCGCCGATCCCAGAACCGGGGCCACGGCAAAGCCGCCGCGCAGGGCAAGATAGCTGCGCATACCGGCGACGGGCGGGTGGATCAGCAAGCTCTCGCCCGGATCCAGCGCGACGGGGCGGCTGAGATCGGCAGGCAGGCGGCGGCCTGCCGTCTCGATCTCGGCCCGGTCGGCGGCACCTTCCAGCGCCACGGTGACGGCATGATCGGCGCGCAGCCGCACCGGACCCAGAGTGATTTCCAACGCTGCCGCATTGGCCGGATTGCCGACGCGGCGATTGGCCCGGCGCAGCGCGCCGATATCCAGCGCGCCCGAGGCCGAAACGCCCTGCCCACCCTGACCGGGGCGGCCCTCATCCTGCATCAGGATCGGAAAGGCGGTGGCCAGAACATGCAGCCCTTCGGTGGCGGGGGCAGGCAGCGGCACGGCAGCAGACCGCACCTGTGCCGCGCGTTCCACAAAGCGCACCCGCTGGCCGGGGCGCAGCAGGGCAGGGGGATCGCGCGTCAGATCCCACATCGGCACATCGGTGGTGCCGATCAATTGCCAGCCGCCGGGGCTGGCCTGCGGATAGATGCCGCCAAACCGCCCGGCCAGCGCCACCGATCCCGCCGGGATGCGCGTGCGCGGGGCAGGACGGCGCGGCAGATCAAAGCGCGGATCGTCGCATGTCATATAGGCGAAACCGGGGGCAAAACCGCAGAACGCCACCTGCCAAAGCGCCGCCTGATGGGCGGCAATCACCTCGGCCACGCTCAGCCCCATATGCTGCGCGACATCGGCCAGGTCTTCGCCATCATAACGCATCGGCAGCTCGATCACCTCGGTCTGCACCGCCGCGCGCGGCGCATCGGCTGAAGGCGCGCGGGCGAGGATTGCGGCGGCCAAGGCGCTGTCGGCCGCCACGCCGGGGGCGGTGCGGATCATCAGAGTGCGGGCGGCTGGGATGATTTCGGTCACGCCCGCCACAGGATCGGCGTTGAGCGCATCAAACAGCGCCTGAGACGCGGCCAGATCTGCCAGCTCCACCAGCAGGGTCTGCGGCCCGATGGGCAGGAAACGCATCATTTTACACCTGCCAATTGCGGTCGGGAATATCGGTGATGAACATATGGCCCGGCGCATGGGTGATGGCAAAGGGCACATTGGAGGCCATGACGGCGGCTTGTGGCGTTACCCCGCAGGCCCAGAACACCGGCACTTCGCCGGTGCGGACCTCCACTGGATCGCCGAAATCAGGGCGCGACAGATCGGTGATCCCCAGCGCCTCGGGCGCGCCGACATGCACCGGGGCCCCATGAACCGCCGGAAACCGGCCCGAGATCATCGCGGCTTCGGCCACACGCTCTGCCGGGATCGGGCGCATCGACACCACCATCGGGCCGGACAGCCGCCCGGCACTGCGGCAGGGACGGTTGGTGCGATACATCGGCACATTGCAGCCCTGCGCGATGTGGCGCATCTCGATCCCGGCCTGCATCAGCGGTGTTTCAAAGGTGAAGCTGCACCCGATCAGGAAGGTCACCAGATCGGCATGTTCGGCCCAGACCTGCGTGGCATCGGCGACCTCCTCGGCCAGCGCGCCATTGCGCCAGACCCGGTAGAGCGGCAGATCACGGCGCAGATCGGCTCCGGGGGCCAGCGGTGTGCTGTGGCTGCCCGGGTCCGAGACATCGAGCACCGGGCAGGGCTTGGGGTTGCGCTGCGCATAGAGCAGGAAATCCCAGGCCCAATCGCGCGGCAGCGAGATCATGTTGCACTGGGTAAAGCCGGGGGCCATGCCCGCCGTGGGGGCAATCAGCCCGTCGCGGCACAGCATCCGGGCGGTGCGGGCCGCCTCGGCATTGGCGACAAAGGCGGTCATGCGGCACCTGCCGGGGCAAAGGCGGTGATGGCAACGCCCGCCGCCATCAGCCGTTCGCGGATGCACCGCGCCATGGATACGGCATCGGGGCTGTCCCCATGCACGCAGATCGACTGTGCGGCCAAGGGCAGCACCGATCCGTCAACCGCCTCGATCACGCCTTCGGTGGCAAGCCGCAGCATCCGGGCCGCAATCTGATCGGGGTCATGCAGCACAGCCCCGGCCTCGCGCCGCGATACCAGCGTGCCCTGCGGCGTATAGGCCCGGTCGGCAAAGGCCTCGGCCACCGTCGCCAGCCCCGCCGCCTGAGCGCGCGCAAGGACCGGTGCGCCTGCCAGCCCCATCAGCACCAGCGCCGGGTCCACCGCGCGGATCCCGGCGATCACCGCATCGGCCTGCCGCGCATCGCCCGCAATGGTGTTGTAAAGCGCGCCATGCGGTTTGACATAGGTGACGCGCGTGCCCGCTGCCTGCGCCAGCCCTTGCAACGCCCCGATCTGATAGATCACATCGGCAGTCAACTCGTCCGAGGTGACATCCATCGGGCGGCGGCCAAAGCCGACACGATCCGGGTAGGACACATGGGCCCCCACCGCGACGCCACGGGCTGCGGCGGCGCGCAGCGTGGCCAGAATGGTCAGCGGATCCCCGGCGTGAAACCCGCAGGCGACATTGGCCGAACTGACCAAGGTCAGCATCGTGTCATCATCGCCCATCTTCCATGCGCCATAGCCTTCGCCAAGATCGCTGTTCAGATCAATCGTCGGGGTCATTTCGGGTCTCCTCCGGAAAAGGGGGGCGGCCCCGTGGGGCCAGCCCGATCAGTCAGGGATCACGCGCCGAGGAAGGCAAAGATCGGGCCGATGGACTTGAAGCCCATATACCAGGTCAGCGCACAGACAATTGCGCTGAGGATCAGCAGCGGGCGGTTGTAGCGATGCCCGCCCATCAGATCGGCGCGTGCAAAGCCCACATAGGTGAAGATGGTCAGACCGATCGGCAGGATCAGGCCGTTGAAACCACCGACGAACACCAGAATGGCGGCGGGTGCGGTGCCCAGCGACAGGTAAACCACCAGTGACACGGTGATGAAGATCACGGTTGCGATGTTGCGGGCGCGGTCATCCATCGGGCGGAACACCGTCAGGAAGCTGACCGAGGTATAGGCCGCCCCGATCACCGAGGTGATCGCCGCCGCCCAGAGTACCAGACCGAACACCCGCATCCCCCAATCACCTGCCGCAGCGGCAAAGGCCTGCGCCGCCGGATTGGCCGCCTGGCTGGACAGATCCAGCGTGACGCCCGAGGCGACAACGCCCAGAATGGCCAGGAACAGCACAAAGCGCATCAGCCCTGTTACGGCGATGCCGGTCAGAGCGGCGCGGCTGACCGCTGCCAAATTGTGTTCGCCGGTCAGGCCCTTGTCCAGCAGGCGGTGCGCGCCGGAATAGGTGATATAGCCGCCCACGGTGCCGCCGACGATGGTGGTGATGGTGGCGAAATCAATGGTGTCGGGCAGGATGGCCTGCCGCAGTGCCTCGCCCACCGGCGGGTTGGAGACGACGGCCACAAACACCGTCAGCAGGATCATCACCACGCCAAGGCCGATGATCATCTGATCCAGCAGCAGCCCGGCGCGTTTCGACAGGAAGATCGCAATCGCAAGCAAGGCCGACAGCCCGCCGCCGATCTTCGGATCCAGCCCCAGCATCGCATTCAGGCCCAGACCGGCCCCGGCGATATTGCCGACGTTGAACGCCAGCCCGCCGATGATGACCAGCACCGCCAGCAGATAGCCCGCGCCGGGGATCGCCATGTTTGCAGTTTCCGATGCCCGCCGCCCGGTCAACGCGGTGATGCGCCAGATGTTCAGCTGCACCACGAAGTCGATCAGGATCGAGGCGAGGATCGCAAAGGCGAACGAGGCGCCGAGCTTCGCGGTGAATGTCGCCGTCTGGGTGATGAAGCCGGGGCCGATGGCCGATGTGGCCATCAGAAAGATCGCCGCCATGAAGGATCCGCGCAGGGCGGCCTTCGCGGCGGATGGGCTGGTTGGCGGGGTATCGCTCATCAGTCATGTTCCTGCTGCATAGGGGGAGGGCGTGGATGGAATACCGGAACTGTGAATAACACATGGCAATGCGTCAACAATTATCTGACAGTAGAGTCATTATTGTTGAACAATTTATCTAACTCCTTGACCAAACTTGATGCAGGATCGGACAGACTCAGCGCATCTGCTCAGTGTTTCGGCAGGATCTGCACCATGACCGAGCGAAAATTGTCCCGAATCATGCAGGGTCCCCAGCCGGTGCCTTGTGCCGGTGCTGCGGGTGCGACATGATCCGCAGAATTGGGTGACAAGGATTTTCACGATGGCCGATGACCGCGATCTGCCCCCGAGCCTTGCCGAACAGGTGGCGATGCGGCTGCGGGATCAGGTCATCAGCGGGGTGCTGACCCCCGGCCAGCGGCTGTCCGAGGCAAAGCTGGCGACCGATCTGGATATTTCGCGCAACACGCTGCGCGAGGTGTTCCGCCTGCTGACCCGCGAAGGCCTGCTGAAACACGAACCCAACCGGGGCGTGTTCGTGGCGGTGCCCTCGATGGCCTCGATCCTTGATATCTACCGCGTGCGGCGGCTGATCGAAGTGCCCGCCCTTGCGCAGGCCTGGCCCCGCCATGCCGCCGTCGTCCGGATGCGCGCGGCGGTGGACCGGGCCGAGGCAATGCTTCCGGCGCAGGACTGGCGGGCCATCGGCAGCGCGAATATGGAGTTTCACGCCGCCATCGTCGCCCTGACCGACAGCCCGCGCCTGATTGCGTTTTTTGCCCATATCATTGCCGAACTGCGGCTGGCCTTTGGCCTGCTCGACAGCCCGGAACTGCTGCACAGCCCGTATATCAGCATGAATGCGCAGATTCTGGCGCGGCTGGAAGCGGGCGATGCCCCTGCTGCTGCCACAATGCTGGATGATTATCTGAGCAAATCCGAACGGGCGGTGATGGCGGCCTTTGCCCGTCTGGGTTAGGCTGTCTCAAAAGGGGCGTGCCGTGGATTTCAAATGGCTTGAAGATTTCCTGAGCCTGGCCGAAACGCACAGCTTTTCGCGCGCGGCGGAATTGCGCGGCGTGACGCAATCAGCATTCAGCCGCCGGATTCGTGCGCTGGAAGATTGGTTGGGGGCAGAGCTGCTCAACCGCGAAAGCTATCCGATCACGCTGACGCCCGAAGGCAAGCTGTTCCGCGAAACGGCCGAAGAGGCGGTGCGCATGATCCATGCACGCCGCGCCGAGTTTCGCCAACATGCGCGGGGCGGCGGGCCGGTGGTGTCACTTGTGGCGCTGCACAGCCTGACGGTGACCTTTCTGCCCGGCTGGCTGACGCGGCTGCGCGGCGCCATCGGCCCGGTGGCGAGCCGGGTGAAACCCGAAAACTTCGATCAATGTATCACCGCGCTGACCGAGGGCGGTTATGACTTTTTCCTGACCTACCATCATCCGCGCGTGCGCTTTCCGCTGGAGCCGGAGGCCTATCCGCATCTGGTGATCGGGCAGGACAGCCTTGCCGCCGTTGCCCGCCCCGGCTGGCCCGAAGATTGGGTGCAGGACGGAATGCCCTTGCTGCAATATTCGCGCGGCTCGTTCCTTGGCACGCTGGCCGGGATCGCACAGGCGCAACCCGGCGCGCCGAAGGTCTATGTGGCGCATACGAATGAAGCGTCGATGGCCGAGGCGATGAAGTCGATGGCGGTGGAGGGGCATGGCGTGGTCTGGCTGCCGCGCAGCCTCATCGCGCTCGACATCGCCGCCGGGCGGCTGGAGGTGGTTGCGCCCGAACTGCCGATGGAGATCCGGCTCTATCGCAATGCCACCCGTGCGCGCACCCTGACGGCGCGGGTCTGGCAGGCGGCTGAGCGGTTGGCCGAAGGTTATGCACAATCGGAATAACCCTCGCGTTATTGGCATTGGATTTGGCAGCGGCACAGGCGTAAATCCCGCCCAGACCGGCAAAAACAGCCAGTTGCGCACCGATTGACCCCATTCCAAACCTGCATGGCCCAGGCCCGCTTTTGGCGGTGTGCTGCCCCATGCCCGAGGACAGCATGACCAAAACCCGCAGCGAACATGATCTTCTGGGCGACCGTAACGTGCCTGCCAAGGCCTATTGGGGCGTGCATACGCTGCGCGCAGTCGAGAACTTCCCGATCTCGGGGCAGACCATCGGGCAGGTTCCCGATCTGGTGGTGGCGCTGGCCTGCATCAAACAGGCGGCGGCGCTGGCCAATGCCGATCTGGGCCTGCTGAAACCGGCCCGCCGTGACGCCATTGTGGCCGCCTGCGAGGAAATCCGCGCAGGCAAGCTGCATGATCAATTCGTGGTCGATCAGATTCAGGGCGGGGCGGGCACTTCGACCAACATGAACGCCAACGAGGTGATCGCAAACCGCGCGCTAGAAATCATGGGCTATCACAAGGGTGAATATGCCCATCTGCACCCGAACGAGCATGTGAACCAAAGCCAAAGCACCAATGATGTCTATCCCACCGCGCTGAAACTGGCGGCATGGTTCGGCATTCACCGGCTGATCCTCGCCATGGGCACCCTGCGCGGGGCCTTTGCCGAAAAGGCGGTGGAATTTGCCGATGTGCTGAAAATGGGCCGCACGCAGTTGCAGGAAGCGGTGCCGATGACGCTGGGGCAGGAATTCAACGCCTTTGCCATCATGCTGGGCGAAGATGAATTGCGGCTGGCCGAGGCGGCGCAGCTGATTCTTGAAATCAACCTTGGCGCCACCGCCATCGGCACCGGCATCACCGCGCATCCCGATTATGCCGCACGGGTCTGTGCCCGTCTGGCCGAAGTGACCGGCGTGCCGGTGGTGACTGCCGCCGATCTGGTGGAGGCGACGCAGGATTGCGGGGCTTTCGTGCAGGTTTCGGGCGTGTTGAAGCGGGTCGCGGTGAAACTGTCGAAAACCTGCAACGATCTGCGGCTGCTGTCCTCTGGCCCCCGCGCCGGCTTTGCCGAGATCAACCTGCCCGCGCGGCAGGCCGGCAGTTCGATCATGCCGGGCAAGGTCAACCCGGTGATCCCCGAGGTGGTCAATCAGGTGGCGTTCGAGGTGATCGGCAATGATGTGACCATCAGCTTTGCCGCCGAAGCCGGGCAATTGCAGCTGAACGCGTTCGAGCCGATCATCGCCTACAGCCTGTTCCGGTCCGTCTCGCATCTGACGGCGGCCTGCAACACGCTGGAGGATCACTGCATCCGCGGCATCACCGCCAACCGCGAAAAGCTGCGGCTGAGTGTGGAAACCTCGATCGGCATTGTCACGGCGCTGAACCCCTATATCGGTTATGCCAATGCCACCGAAGTGGCGCTTGAGGCGCATCACACCGGGCGCGGTGTCTATGAGCTGGTGCTGGAAAAGGGCCTGCTGCCGAAGGCGCGGCTGGATGCGATCCTGCGCCCGGAAGAGCTGACCCGGCCGCAGAAGATCGTCGCCTGAGCTGATAAGCAGTGGCGGCGGGTCAGCCCTGCCGCCACTGCGTTGCCCGCCGTTCCAGCGGCTGAATCACCAGATAGTCGAGCGCCAGCATCACCGCGACAAAGCTGAGCGCATAAGCCAGCACTCCGGCAATATCGAACAGCTGGAATTTCAGATGGATCTGGAAGCCCACGCCCGAGGACCGGCCCAGAAACTCGACCACCAGCACGATTTTCCAGATGATCGCCAGCCCGGTTCGGGCACTTGCGGTCAGGTAAGGGGCGAGTTGCGGCAGCAGGATATGGCGCAACCGGGCCATGGGTGACAGGCGGAACACCCGCGCCATATCGGCCAGATCGGGTGACAGCGTGCGCGCGCCTTCGCGCAGCGTCACCAGCACCATCGCGGTCTTGTTCAGGGTGACAGCGGCAATCGCCGCCACCTCGTTCAGCCCGATCCACAGGTAACACAGCACGATCACCACCAGGGCAGGCAGGTTCAGAAAGATCGTGACCCAGGGGTCAAGCCAGCGGTTCAGCCGCGGCATCCGCCCCAGCGCCACGCCCATCACACTGCCCAGAGCCATCGCCAGCGTGAAGGCCACTGCCACCCGCGCCAGCGTGGCGGCCATGTGCTGCCAGAGCCGCCCCGATATGGCTTCGGCCCAGACCACCGCCAGAACCTCGGCCGGGGCGGGCAGGATGCGCGGATCCGCGCGCAACAAGGCCAGCCACCACCAGAATGCCACAAACCCCGCCAGCGACAGGGCGAGGATCAGGCGGTCGGGCAATGGGGCGCGGGGTATCATCGGATCACGATATGACATGGGGCTGTGCTGCGACGCTGCGACCTTGGTCCAATGGCAGGACAGGGCAGGCGGGGCATAGCTTGCCCCCATGCGTCATATTCTGGTCCTTCTGTTCTGGCTGGTGCAAGCCCTTACCGTTTCGGCGGAGACTTTGACACGCGCCGAGATCGAGCCGTTCATCATCCCGCCCTATGCGCTTGGCGAGCCGGTGAATGACAAGGGCGTGTGGAGCCTGCGCAACTCGGGCGGTGCCGAGGCGGGTTATGTGTTTGAAACCGCGCCGATGGCGCCGCTGCCCGGCTTTTCCGGCGCCCCGATCAACATGCTGGTGATGCTGGATCTGGATGGCCGGTTTCTGGATGTGCGGCTGATCGCGCATAACGAACCGATCTTCGTGTCGGGCCTTGGGGAAGCGCCGTTCCGCAAGTTCATGGAACAGTATCGCGGCCAATCAATCAACACTCCGATGGTGGTGGGCACGCCGTATGGCGATGGCGGGGCAGGCTCGGGTCTGGTGTATCTGGAAGGCGTGGCCAAGGCCACCGCCTCGGTACGCATCGCCCATGAATCGATCCTTGCCGCCACGCTGCAAGTGGCGCGCGAGAAAATGCAGGGGATTCAAAGCGCGCCGCCCGCCCATCCCGACCCGGCACATGACGAGCCGCTGGACTGGCAGGCGCTGGTGGATCAGGGCATTGCCCGCAATCTGCGGGTAAGCAATGCCGAGTTGGATCAGGCCTTTGCGGGCACGGTCTGGGCCGATGACGACGCCGAGGCGCAGGCCGATCCTGACGGCGTGTATCTCGACCTCTGGCTGGTTGACATCGGCCCGCCCAGCATCGCCCGCGCCGTGCTCGATGACGAGGCCTTTGCCGATCTGCAACGGTTCATGGCGGTGTCCAGCTTTGATGAGCCGTTCCTGCTGATCGACGCCGGGCGGCATGGTCTGGTGAGTGCCGATTTCGTGCGCAATACCGCGCCCGATCTGCTGGGGGCGGAACAGGACGGGCTGCCAATCGCCCTGCGCGATGCCGACATGATCTTTGGCACCCGCCCCGATGTGCCCGAAGGCACGGCGATGATCCTGCGCACCGACCGGCGGTTGGGGTTTGATCCGGCACGCGACTGGCTGTTGCAGGTGAAGGCGGTGCGCGAACATGGCATGTTCCAGCCCGAGGTCGGCTCTGCCACCTTCACACTGACCCATGCCACGCCGGAGCGCTTTTATGCCCGCGCCGGGGTGGTCGAGGTGTTGCCGCCATGGCGCGAGGCGATCCGCAACCGCCAGACCGATCTGATGGTTCTGGCCATCGCGCTGCCAGCCCTGCTGCTGTTGCTTGGCCCCGGCATGGACAGGCTGGCGGCGGCGCGACATTTCACGGCGATCAGGCTGGCCATCCTCGCCATTGTCACCGGATTTGTCGGCTGGTGGGGGCAGGGGCAATTGTCGATCGTGACCCCGCTGGCCGTTCTGCGCACGGCATGGGAGGGCGGTAGCTTCGCCTATCTGCTGTATGATCCGGTTTCGCTGCTGATCTGGGCCGCCACGATTCTGGGGTTTGTTCTGTGGGGGCGCGGATTGTTCTGCGGTTGGCTGTGCCCGTTCGGGGCCTTGCAGGAATTCGCGCATCATCTGGGACGGCTGCTGCGCCTGCCGCAATGGGATCCGCCGCCGCTGTGGGATGCCCGGCTGAAGGGGTTGAAATATCTGCTGCTGGCCGGGCTGGTGCTGACGGTGTTCGTCGCGCCGGATCAGGTGGATACGGTGGTGGAGGTGGAGCCGTTCAAGACTGCCATCACCACGTTTTTCCTGCGCGACTGGGTTTTTGTGGCCTATGCGGCGGGTTGGCTGCTGCTTGGCATGGTCACGTTCAAGGGGTTCTGCCGTTACGTCTGCCCCTTGGGTGCGCTGATGGCGATTGGCGGTCTGCTGCGCGGGCGCGACTGGATTGCCCGGCGGAAGGAATGTGGATCCCCCTGCCAGTTGTGCCGGGTCCGCTGCAAATACGGGGCGATCAAACCCTCGGGGCAGATCAGCTATTCCGAATGTTTCCAATGCCTTGATTGTGTGACCATCCATAATGACGCGGCGCAATGCGTGCCGTTGATCCTTGCCGCGAAAGGCCGCCCGATGCGTGCAGCAGCGAAATGAGGCGGCGGCGCTTTTTGCAGATCGTGGCGGCGAGTCTCGCCGTGCCCGGCACCGCGCGGGCCGAACTGGTCTGGCAAGGTGTCGCGCTTGGCGCGGATGCCGAACTGCGGTTAACGGGTGACAGACGCAGGGCCGAGGCGGCGCTGGCCGGTCTGCCCGCGCTGTTGGCACGCGTGGAGGCGTGGTGCAGCCTGTATCGCCCGTCAGAGCTGACCCGGCTGAATACCGAGGGGCGGGTGATCCCGTCGCCCGGTTTTGCGGATCTCGTCGCGATGGCCGATGATCTGCACCGGCTGACCGATGGGCTGTTCGACCCCACGGTGCAGCCGCTGTGGCAGGCGCTGGCGACGGGCGGGGATGTGGCGGTTGCGCGGGCTGGGATCGGTTGGGGCCGTGTGCGGCTGGGTGCCGAGATCCGTCTGGACCCCGGTCAGGCGCTGACCTTCAACGGGCTGGCCCAGGGCCATGCGACGGATCTGGTGCGCGACCATCTGGCGGCGCATGGTTTCACCTCGGCGCTGGTGAATATCGGGGAATATGCGGCACTTGGCGGGCCGTTCCGGCTGGGCATCGCCGATCCCGTGGCCGGGATGCTGGCGGAAAGCGTGCTGACGCAGGGGGCGCTGGCCGTTTCGTCGCCGCAGGCGATGCAGATCGGCGGGCAGGGGCATATTCTGCATCCGCAGGGCCAGCCGCCGCGCTGGTCCACCGTTGCGGTCGAGGCAGACAGCGCTGCACTGGCCGATGGCCTGTCGACCGCGCTGGTCTTTGCCGACCGGGCGCAGATTGCTGCGCTGAAATCGCGCCTGCCCGCGCTGCGGCGGGTGACGCTGATCGACGGCGCGGGCGATTTGCAGCGGGTCTAGCCGCGCCTATCGCTCTGGCGGCGTGAAGCTGAGGCCATAGCTGGCATAGGCCTGCGCCATTCGCCCATCGGCCAGCGCCGCCACCACGGCATCATCCAGCGCATAGGCCAGATCGCGGTGGCTGTGATGCACGGCGATGCCCACAGTCCAACTGCCAAGCGCAAACCCCGGCAGCGGCGGCTGATGCACCGCGACACCCGGCCCCGCGCCATGCTGCAACTGCGCGCGCGGCCCCATCGCGGCCATCACCTCGGCGGCGGCAAGCGCGGCCATGCCTTTTGCCATGCTGGGAAAGCGGCGGATGTTCGGGCCGATCTGCCCGCCCGGAAAGGCCGTCAGATAGAAATCGGCAATCGAATCGTTTTCCACCGCCACGGTATCAAACCGGAAAAACGCAGGCACCGGCGCGCCTTCGTGCCGGGCCTCGGCCGAGGGCACGGCATCGGGATAGGCTTCGGTCCGATAGGCGATGGCGATTTCTTCCTTCGCATATTGCCCGGTGAACACCACCTGTTCGACCAGACAGGTGAACGCGCTGTTATAGGGCACGCGCAGCATCACATTCATCACCGGCTCTGCCAGAACCGTGCCGCGCCAGACATAGGACATCAGATCGGTCTGCAGATTCTCGCCCGCCTGCACGAAGGTAAAGCGCGGCTCCACCCCCAGGCTTTCGGCCAGAATCCGGCCCAGTTCAATATCCACCCCTTTGGGCTGATCGCCGTCCAGCCAGCTGTAGGGGGGGAAATCCTCGTAGACCGCGATGGTCAGAAAGCCGCGTTCCACAATCTCGTCCAGCGTCTGACCGACATATTCCCGCGCGGTGTTCTGTGGGCGATGGCCCGGCACCACCCCTTCGCAGCGGGCAAGAACGGGTGCGGCGGCGAGGGTCAGAACCCCCGCCGCAAGCCCCGTGACAAGGGCGCGTCTGCGCATGATCAATGGGTCGCCGACAGCCCGATGGTCAGGGCGTCAACCGCATGTTTCGCGCCTTCCGGCGTGCCGTCCAGTGCCAGCGCCGCGCGGTTCGCCGCGCTGTCGGCAACGGGCGCACCCGAGGCGGTCTTGACCTCCAGCGCAATCGTGGTCAGCTCTGCCTTGAGCGCGGTCTGATCGCCGCTGCCATCGGCCAGCGCATCATGGATGGCCGTCAGACGTGCGGTATGGGCATCCAGCGCGCCGTCCTCGGGCCGGGTTTCGATATAGGTGCGGATCGCCCATGCCGCCTTCTGGCCCAGCACATCGCCAAAGGCCGGCATCTTGGTGGTGCCATCCTGCGTATAACCATGGCGGAAGCGTTCGACATACCATTCGTCGCCATATTCCGCCGCTTCCAGAAAGCGCAGATCGGGGGCCAGCCCGCCCGACACCACGCCCAGGCCGTGGCAACGTGCGCAGTTCTGGTTATAGGCACTGTCGCCGATGGTCACGGCGGTCCACCACACCTCGTCCCCGGCCTTTTCGGCCCGGTAGGGGTTTTCGATCAGCCATTCTTCCCCCACTTCGGGCAGGGCATCGGTGTTCACCGGTTGCGGGGCCACATCGCCATGCGCATAGGCCATCGTCGCAAGCCCCGCGAGGGCCAATGTGGCGGCAAGGCCGCGGAAATGTTGTGTCATGGCTCGTCCTCCCTTGAGCATGTTCCGGTGCTAACCGAAGCCGGGGGCGGCGCGGTATTGGACTTTCGTGCCAAAAGGGCAGGGGGTGCGACCAATGTCGTATTCCCCGCCCGCCCCCCATGGTCAATCCTGCCGGAAGGGAGACGAATTCATGCGACACAACTCTTTTTTCCGCGCCTGTGCGGCGGCGGCCACGGCATTTTTTGCTGTTCCGGCGGCAGGGCAGGGCACAGCGCTGGAGGTGCCGATCCTCTATCTGCGGCAAGAGGTGGATCTGCCGCCAGTCCTGTCGAATCTTGATCCGGTGCCCGAGGATCTGGGGCTGGCCGGGGCCGAAGTCGCCCTGAAGGACAATCAGACCACCGGCGGCTTTCTGGGGCATGACTACCGGCTGGAGGTGGTGTCGGTCGCCCCGGGGGAGGATCTGGCGTCCGCGGCGCGCATGGCGCTGGCCGGGGCGGGCTTCGTGCTGGTCGAAGGCTCTGCCGCCGATGTGCTCACCGTGGCCGATCTGCCCGAAGCGCAGGGCAAGCTGCTGTTCAACGTGGCCTCTGGTGACGCGGCGTTGCGGTCGGATCAGTGCCGCGCCAATCTGCTGCACACCCTGCCCGAAGACGCCGCGCGCACCGATGCGCTGATGCAGGTGTTGCAGGCCAAGCAGTGGCGCAATCTGGCGCTGATCGTCGGCCCCAAGCCCGGCGATGCCGCCTTTGCCGAGGCGCTGCGCACATCGGCGCGCAAATTCGGCCTGACCATCTTCGGTGAAAAGACCTGGAGCTTTGACACCGATCTGCGCCGCGCCGCCACCGCCGAATTGCCGCCCTTCACGCAGGATCTGCCTGACCATGACGTGCTGCTGCTGGCCGATGAATCCGATGATTTCGGTCGATATGTAGAGCATAACACCTGGCTGCCGCGCCCGATTGCCGGGTCGGAAGGGCTGGAGGGGTTCGGCTGGACCCCGGTGTTGGAACAATGGGGGGCGGTGCAATTGCAGAACCGCTTCCGCGACCACGCGGAACGCGGGATGCAAAGCCGCGATTACGCCGCCTGGTCGGCCATCCGCGCGGTTGGCGAGGCCGTCACCCGCACCGGCAGCGCCGATCCGGCCGCGCTGCGCGCCTATATGCTGTCCGATACGTTCCAACTGGATGGCTTCAAGGGTCGCGCGCTGACCTTCCGCCACTGGAACGGCCAGATGCGCCAGCCGATTGCCGTGGCCAATGGCCGGGCGCTGGTCACACTCGCCCCGGTCGAGGGGTTTTTGCACCAACGCAATGAAACAGACAGCCTCGGGATGGACGAACCCGAGAGCACATGCACCGCCTTCGGAGGATAACATGACCCGCACCCTTGCCGTCCTGCTGCTGAGTGTCGCCCTGCCGGTTCAGGCCGGTGAAATCTGGGTCACCAATGAAAAGGACGATACGGTCAGCGTGATCGACGTGGATACGCTGGAGGTGACGCGCACCTATGAAACCGGCGAACGCCCGCGCGGCATCACCTTTTCCAAGGATTTCAGCCGCGTTTATATCTGCGCCTCGGACAGCGACACCGTGCAGGTGATGGATCCCGCCACGGGCGAGATTCTGCACGAACTGCCCTCGGGCGAGGACCCCGAACAATTCGTTCTGGCCCCCGATGACCGCCATCTCTACATCGCCAACGAAGATGACGCAGTGACGACCGTGGTGGATACCGAAACCCGCAGCGTTGTCGCGCAGATCAATGTGGGGATCGAACCCGAAGGCATGGCCGTCTCGCCCGATGGCAAGATTGCCATCACCACATCGGAAACGACCAATATGGCGCATTGGATCGACACGGCGACGCAATCGCTGTTTGCCAATACGCTGGTGGACAGCCGCCCGCGCCATGCCGAATTCACCGCCGACGGGGCGCAGCTCTGGGTCAGCTCGGAAATCGGCGGCACCATCACCGTGTTCACCACCGCCGATCAGGCCGAGGTGGGCAAGGTGCGGTTTGAAATCACCGGGGTCAGTGCCGATCTGGTGCAGCCGGTCGGCTTCAAGTTCAGCCCGGATGGCAAGAAGGTCTTTGTCGCGCTTGGCCCGGCCAATCATGTGGCCGTGGTCGATGCCACCACCCTTGCGGTCGAAAAATACATCCTTGTCGGGCGGCGTGTCTGGCACATGGCGTTTTCGCCCGACAATTCCAAACTGTTCACCACCAACGGCGTTTCGGGGGATGTGACAGTGATCGACGTGGCATCGGAAGAGGCCGTGAAATCCATCAAGGTCGGCCGCTTCCCCTGGGGTGCGGCCATGCGCCCGACCAAGGGCTGAAGAAAGGACATCTCAATGACCCGCTTTGCACTGACTGCCATCACCCTTGCCACCGCGCTGATCCTGCCGCTTGCCGTTACCGCACAGACGGCGGGGCTGTTGTCGCGCGAAAACCGGGTGGAGCTGCCGCCGCTGACACTTGCGTCGGGCTCTGCCGTTTCGGCTGCGCCGCTGGTGCTGAAATCCGGCACCTATTACATTCTGCAAATCGAATCCGATGGCAGTGCCGAGCTGGCGCTGGAAGGATCGGGCTTTTTCCGCGCGGTCTGGGTGAATGAAATCGTGATCAACGATATCGAGATCCGGCCGCTGGGCATCGACTCGCTGGAATTCGATGACGAGGGCAAGGCCGAAATCTCCTTCATCGCCATCAAGCCGGGCAGTTATGAACTGCGCGTGCCCGGCTCCAGCGGTGACAGCCAGCGCGTGGGAATCACCATCGAGTGACCCCGCAACCCGGCCTCTGCCTGCGTGATGTCAGCTTCCGCTATGGCAGCCGACAGGCGCTGCGCGCGGTGTCGGTAACGGTGGAACCGGGGCAGTTCTGTGCCCTGCTGGGGCCGAACGGGGCGGGAAAATCCACGCTGTTCGGCCTGATGACCGGGCTGTTCACCACGCGGGAGGGCAGCATTTGCGTGGCGGGCCATGATCTGGCCCGCAACCCGCGCGCCGCCCTTGCGCAGATCGGCGTGGTGTTTCAGCAACCCACCCTTGACCTTGATCTGACGGTGCGGCGCAACCTGCTGTATTTCGCGGCCTTGCACGGCCTGTCGGGCCGCGAGGCCGAGCGCCGTGCTGCGGCAGCGCTGGAGCGCCTTGGCATGGCCGAACGCGCGGCGGAACTGGTGCGCAGCCTCAATGGCGGGCACCGCCGCCGCATGGAGATTGCCCGCGCCCTGATCCACCGCCCAAGCGTGCTGCTGCTGGATGAACCCACGGTCGGGCTGGATGCCGCCGCCCGCATGGCGATCACCGATCATGTGCATGATCTGGCGGCCGAGGGGCTGAGCATCCTCTGGGCCACCCATCTGACGGATGAGGTGCGCGACGGCGACAGCCTTGCCATCCTGCATCAGGGCCGCATCCTGTGCCATGGCCCTGCGGCACACCTGCGCGGAGCGGAGCCGCTGCGCGATCTGTTCCTGCGCCTGACCGCGCCGGGCGACAGCGCAGGCCAGACGGACGGAGGCAACACATGACCTGGCTGGTGGCCCTGCGCGCCATCCTGCACCGCGAGGCGCTGCGCTTTGTCAGCCAGCGCGGGCGCTTCGTCGCGGCGCTGGTCCGCCCGCTGGTCTGGCTGTTCGTCTTTGCCGCAGGGTTCCGGGCCGCGCTTGGCCTGTCGATCACCCCGCCGTATCAGACCTATATCACCTATGAGATCTATATCGTGCCCGGCCTGTGCGGCATGATCCTGCTGTTCAACGGCATGCAAAGCGCACTCAGCCTGGTCTATGACCGCGAAATGGGCTCGATGCGGCTGCTGCTGACCGCGCCCTTGCCGCGCTGGTGGCTGCTGTTCGCCAAGCTTCTGGCGGGAACGCTGGTCTCCTTGCTGCAATGCGCGGCGTTTCTGGCCATCGCCGCGGTCTGGGGCATCACCCTGCCCTGGCAGGGCTATCTGCTGGCCATTCCGGCCTGCCTGATCGCCGGGCTGATGCTGGGCGCGCTGGGGCTGATGCTGTCCTCCGTCATCCGCCAGCTGGAGAATTTCGCCGGTGTGATGAATTTCGTGATCTTCCCGATGTTTTTCCTGTCTTCCGCGCTTTATCCGCTGTGGAAGATGGCCGAGGCCAGCCCGCGTCTGCGCGATCTGTGCCTGCTGAACCCCTTCACCCACGCCGTCGAGCTGATCCGCTTCGCGCTGTATAGCCAGATCAGCCTTCCTGCCCTTGGCTGGACGCTGCTGGCGCTGCTGATCTTCGCCGGGGCGGCGCTCTGGGGTTATGATCCGGCGCGCGGGATGCAAAGCCGCAAGGGCTGACGGCGGGGCCTACCTCGGGCGGCGGGTCTGGCCGGGCCGTGGCAAGGTGAGTATTTGGGCAAAATGCAAGTCAGAAGGGCGCGCAGGGGGCGGCCAGCCTGAACGCAAAACGCGCCACCCTTTCGGATGGCGCGCTCTTGCAGGCGGGGTATCTGACCGGAGGGGGTCAGTTCGCCATGGCAAGTTGTTTGGGCAGTTTGAAGGTCCAGACGGTGCCGCCCTGATTGAGGTAGTTCACCTTCTTGGCCACTTCGCCGCCCCACAGCGGCACGGCGCCACCCCAGCCCGAGATCACCGAGACATATTGTTCGCCTTCGGATTCCCAGGTGACCGGCTGGCCGACGATGCCCGAACCGGTCTGGAAGCTCCACAGCACCTCGCCGGTTTCATCGTTGAGCGCGAGGAACTCGCCTTCCGGCGTGCCGAAGAACACCAGACCGCCTGCCGTGGTCATCACGCCACCCCAGAGCGGGGCTTCGTTCTTGTATTCCCACTTCCATTCGCCGGTGACCGGATCAATGGCCTTGAGCGAACCGATATGGTCTTCGTAATTCGGCTTGATGGTGAAGCCCGAGCCCAGATAGGCGGCGCCCTTCTTGTAGGTCACCGGCTCGTTCCAGATGTCCATGCCCCATTCGTTCGACGGCACATAGAACAGCCCGGTGTTCTGGCTATAGGCCATGGGCATCCAGTTCTTGCCGCCAAGGAAGGACGGCGACGAGAACACCATTTCGCCCTTGGCGCCATCGGCGGCCTTGGACGGATCGCCGGGGCGGTTGTCTTCGTTGTAGATCGGGCGACCGGTCTCGTCGATGCCCGAGGCCCAGGTGATGTCTTTCACGAAGGGATGGGCCGAGACGAATTTGCCATCCTCGCGGTTCAGCACATAGAAAAAGCCGTTCCGGTCGGCGGTGCCGAAGCGTTTGTTGCCATCCTTGTCGGTGAAGGACACAACCTCGTTCACACCGTCATAATCCCAGCCTTCGCGCGGCGTGGTCTGGAAGTGCCACTTGATCTCGCCAGTGGCCGGGTCCAGCCCGATGCGCGAGGCGGCATAGAGGTTGTCGCCCACATTGCCTTCGGTCGGCGTGCCTGCATTGCGCAGATGGCTGTTCCACGGCGCGGGGTTGCCGGCCCCGAAGATCAGCGTGTTGGTTTCGATGTCATAGGAGCCGCCGAGCCAGGTCGCGCCGCCACCGGATTTCCACATATCGCCCGGCCAGGTCGCGTTCAGCGTCCCGGTCATGGTGCTTTCCTTGCCGTTCAGCGTGCCCATATGGCCTTCGATCACCGGGCGGGTCCAGACGGTTTCGCCGGTCAGCGCATCACGGGCCTGCACTTCGCCGACAATGCCGAATTCGCCGCCGGAATTGCCGGTGATCACCAGCCCGTTCACGATCAGCGGCGCTGCGGTATAGCTGTAGCCTTCCTTGTAATCGGCGATCTTCTTGTTCCAGACCACATCGCCGGTCTTGGCGTTCAGCGCCACGATCCGGGCATCCAGCGTGCCGAAATAGATATTGTCGCCATAGATGGCCGCGCCCCGGTTGATCACGTCGCAGCAGGGCAGAATGCCTTCGGGCAGGCGGGCATCATATTGCCACAGCTCCTTGCCGGTTTTCAGATCCACCGCATAAAGCCGCGAATACGAGCCGGTGATATACATCACCCCGTCATGCACGATCGGCTGGCTTTCCTGGCCGCGCTGCTTTTCGCCGCCAAGGCTGAAGGCCCAGGCCGGAAGCAGGTTTTTCACATTGTCGCGGTTCAGGGTGGTCAGCGGGCTGAACCGTTGCAGGTCGCGGCCCATGCCATTGGTCAGCACGTCACCTGTCGATGCGGCGTCATTGGCGAGATCTTCCTCCGTCACGCCAGCCATCGCCGGCGATGCGGCGATGAATGCGGCCGTGACGGCCACGATAAAGCGGTTCATCTGTTTCCTCCCTTGGATGTCCCTTTTGAAGACCCCAGCGACGCGCGCCCTCCAGCGGGAAGCCATGGCCCTGCCGCATCATCGGGCGGGACGCGGCCTTGCAACATTGCACCATGGTCGTAAAACGTCGCTGTCAGGCCCGGACCAAGGTCGTAGTGACAGCATCTGCCGAGGGCAGCGGCCCGGCTGCGGCGCGCGGAATCACCGCGACGGGGGCCGGGGTGGGGCGGTTTGGCGGAACGCGGCGCACCCTCCTGCGCCGCGCCCGCCCTGTGCAGATCAGTTGCCGCCCTGAACCGAGCGCAGATAGGCCAGGATGAACTCTTCCACCACAGGATCGGTGATGCCCACATGGCGCATCTTGGTGCCCGGCACGAAGCCCTGATTGTCGGCCATCCAGGCCTTCAGCGCAGGTTCCGTCCAGACGAAACCCGCCGTTTGCAGCGCCGGGGAATAGGGGTAATCCGCCACCGATCCGGCGCGACGCCCGATCACCCCTTCCAGTTTCGGGCCATAACTTTCATGCGTGGCATCCGTGGCATGGCAGCGGCGACATTCGGCATCAAAGAGCTTTGCCCCCGCCTCGATTTTGATTGTATCAAAGGCCGAAGTATCGGCCAGCGCGGCGGGTGCGCCGAGTGGCAGCGCAAGGCAAAGCGGGACAAGCAGGTATCGGAGGGTCATATCCGTCTCCATTCGAGTGTGGCGCGGTTCCGGGTGCAGCTTCGGCGCTGGGGCGGTGGCGGGCCTTGATGCAGGTCAACAGCGCCCCCCTGCTTTGGTCGTAGGGCGGCGCGCGCGGTTCGCGTCTTTGGTCGAATGGTCGGACGGGGCAGGGCTGATATGCTTGCGCCCATGCAGGAGGGGCAGATGATGGGGTTCTGGGGACGTCTTTTGAGCATGGCTGCGGCTGTGTTCGTAACGGCCGCGCCGCTGCGCGCCGACGAGGCCGTGCTGCGCATCGCCACGCAGATCAGTGGCACGGTGAACTGGGAACTGGCGACGATCACCGCACAGGGGCTGGACCGGGCGAATGGTTTCACGCTTCAGGTGCAGGATGTGGCGGCAGGTCCGGCGGCGCAGATTGCCTTTCAGGCGGGGGCGGCGGATGTGATCGTGTCGGACTGGCTCTGGGTGGCGCGGCAGCGGGCTGAGGGCGAAGATTACGTCTTTATCCCTTATTCGCGCGCGGTCGGTGCGCTGCATCTGCCCGAAAGCAGCACGGTGAAAACCCTTGCCGATCTGAAGGGCGGCAAGATCGGTGTGGCGGGCGGGCCGGTCGACAAAAGCTGGCTGATCCTGCGGGCCTATGCGCAACAGGAATATGGGTTCGATCTGGCCGCAGAAACCGAACAGGTGTTTGGCGCGCCGCCGCTGATCTTTGAAACGGCGTTGGGGGGCGAGCTGGATGGCGCGGTCAACTTCTGGCATTTCGGGGCCAAGATGGAAGCCGCCGGAATGCGCCCGCTGATCACCGTGGCCGAGGCGGCGGGTACGCTCGGGCTGGATCCCGAAACGCCCTTGCTGGGTTATGTGATGCGCGGCGAGTTGCTGCGCGAAAAGCCGGAACTGGCGGTGGGGCTGGCGCGGGCCAGCCGGGCGGCCAAGGACGTTCTGGCGCAGGACGATGCGGCGTGGGAGGCGCTGCGCCCGCTGATGAACGCCAAGTCAGAGGCGCAGTTTGTCGCGCTCAAGGCCGGGTTCCGCGCCGGGATTCCCGCGCCCGGCCCGGTGGACGAGGCCGCCGCCGACCGGATGCTGGCGCTGATGGCGCGGCTGGGCGGCAGCGAGCTGGTCGGGGAGATGACCGCGCTGCCCGATGGCGTTTTCGTGCAGCCGGAAAGCTGATGACCGCCGCCGTTTGCCTGCGGTTGGAACAGGCGCATCACGGGGCATCGCAGGTGCTTGGTCCGATGGCACTGGACGTGGCACCGGGTGAAACCCTGGCGCTGACCGGGCCGTCGGGCGTGGGCAAGACCACGCTGCTGCGCGTGATCGCCGGGCTGCACCGGCGCTGGCAGGGCAGCCTGGTGCTGCCGGGCCGGGTGGCGATGGTGTTTCAGGAGCCGGTGCTGATGCCGTGGCGCAGCGCCCTGCACAACATCACGCTGACCACCGGGTGCAGCGATGCAGCGGCGCTGAAAGCGCTGTCGGCGGTGGATCTGGCCGACAAGGCGCAGGCCTATCCGGGGGCCCTGTCCTTGGGGCAGCAGCGGCGGCTGTCGCTGGCGCGGGCCTTTGCGGCAGAGCCGGAGGTGCTGTTGATGGACGAACCCTTTGTCTCGCTGGATCCGGCGCTGGCCGATGAGATGATGATCCTGTTCGAGACGTTGCGCGCGGCCCGACCGCTGGCGACCATTCTGGTCAGCCATGCCCCCGCCGAGGTCGCACGGCTGGCAGATCGCAGCCTGCGGCTGGAGGGTGCCCCGGCGCGGATCGTGGCGACCGATCAGAACAGTGGCGCGTATTTCCAGTTGTCGGCGTCGGGCGTCACCTCGTCGAGGTCATAACCCGAGGCTTGCAACCGCCGCGCCACCGGTAGGCCCAGATCGGCGGCCTGATCGACCAGTGCCCGGCCCGCCGCCTCGTCCTGCCGCACGCCGCGCCCGCGCATCATGTCCAGCCCGTAATTATACATGCCGACAGGATCGCCCAGTTCGGCGGCCTGCCTGTCCCAATCGGCGGCGGCATCGGGATCCATCGGCGCGCCATGGCCATTGTCGTCCAGCTGCGACATCCATGTCATCGCCCCGGTATAGCCATCGGCGGCGCAATTCCTGAACAGGCGGCGGGCCTCTTCGTGGCGACCGGATTTTGTCATCAGATAGCCCGAGGCACAGGTGGTCATCGAGGTCTTGCCCTGTTCGGCATCGCGCAACACCCGGTTCAGGCTCATCTCATCGGGGTTCAGGGTGCCTTCCGGCTCTGCCTCGGCAAAGGCGGGAAGCGCGGTCAGCACAAGGCAACCAAGGGCGGATGTCAGATGGCGGATCATCACTCAACTCCTCTGCGCATTACGCGCCTCTGCACACAGAGTGTAGCGGCGATCCCTGATGCCGCAATGCGACCTTGGTGTTTACGACCCCAAGCCACGTTTGCACAAAAAACAGGCAGTTTGAAAGATTTTTGAGATCAGCTTTCTTGCAAGATTGACCGTTTGAAAGTTTTCAGTCAGCTTTCCTGCAAGCAAGGAGGCACGGGTGACACGAGTCGACGGCATAGACCCCCCTGACCAACCGACCCCGGATCTCCGGCAGCGTCTGGCCGACAGCATGAATGGCGCGACGCGGACCGAAAAAGCCATTGCGAGCTATTTCTTCAATAACTTCAAGAGCTTGCCTTTTGAAACCGCCGCCTCTGCCGCGCAGAAGATCGGCGTCAGCGAAGCCTCGATCGGGCGTTATTGCCGGGGCTTGGGCTTCCGGCACTTCAAGGATCTGAAAACCTCGTTGCAGGCCGATCTGGGCGACAGGGCTTGGCTGATCGGTGACAGGCTGCGCGACTTCAATGCGCGGTCGCGGCAAGGCCTGGGCGAGATGTCACAGGCGCTGGAACGCGAGGTTGCGGCCATCGTTGCGAATTACGAACTGGCCGCCACGCCGGAATTTGCCCGCGTTGTCACCCGGCTTGCCCGCACGCCCCAGGTGTTCATCGCCGGCTTCCAGACCGAGCGTGGCCATGCCACCTATCTGGCGCATGGGCTGCAATATATCCGCCCCGGCGTGCAGATGGCCGATCTGGAAGGCGGGCATTTCGCGGAAGTGCTGCTGACCGATCCGGGGCAAAGCTGCCTCGTGCTGATCGACGGGCGGCGTTATTCGCGGCTGACCCGCAGGCTGGCGCTGACCGCCCGCGCGATGGGGATTCCGGTGACACTGATCACCGATCCCTATTGCGACTGGGGCCGCGAGTCGGTGACTGAAATGTTCACCGTGCAGACCAATCTCAACCAGTTCTGGGACGCCACCTCACCGATGTCGAGCCTGATCGGCCTGATCGTGAATGGTGTGTTTAACGAGCTGGGCCCGGAAGTGGAGGCGCGCATGGCCCGTGTGTCCTCCTTTTATAACGAATTCATCGGCCATACCGGCGACCCGCGCGGGCCGCTCAAATAACAAAGTCCACAGAGGAGTTTCCCATGTTCCATATGTTGAAAAGACAGGCGCTCGCCGCGACGGTTTCAACCGTTGCGCTGTTTGCGGCGCAAGGTGTTCTGGCGCAGGAAGCGGTGTTTGTGCTGAACACCAACGAGGTCGGCGCGCCGACCTACAACCCGATCCTCGCCTCCAACCTCAATACCGCGACGACGCTGATCTTCGACCGGCTGGTGGAAATGGATGCCAAGCGCAACTATCACCCTCACCTTGCCGCCAGCTGGGAAGAAGCCGCCGATGGCATGAGCTGGACCTTCAAGCTGAAAGAAGGCGTGACCTTCCACAATGGCGCGCCGTTCAACGCCGAAACGGTCAAGGCCTGGATCCCGCTGTTTGACGGCACCGAAAACAACTACATGACGCAAAGCATCGCGTCGGTCGAAGTGGTCGATGACCTGACCGTCAAGTTCGTGATGAAGAACCCCGATCCGAACCTGCTGTATAACCTGTCGTCCAGCTTCATGAGCGTGGTCGAACCGAAGGCCTTTACCGAACTGGGCGAAGATTACGGCGTGACCGAGGTCTATGGCACCGGCCCGTTCCGCATGGAAAGCTTCACCGTCGGGCAGGAAACCGTGCTGGTGCGCAATGACGATTACGCCTGGGCCACGCCGCTGACCCAGAACCAGGGTCCGGCCAAGTTCGAACGCGCCATCTTCCGCGAAATTCCCGAAGACAGCACCGCGTTTCTGGAGCTGAAAACCGGCGGTGTGGACATGCTGCTGGGCGTGCCGACCGATTTCCTGACCGAGATCGCCAAAGAACCGCAGCTGGGCGTCGTGACCCTGCCGGGGCAGGAAGTCTCGTATATGGTGATGAATGTCACCAAGGCCCCGTTCGATGACATCAAGGTGCGCGAAGCGGCGGCCAAGGCGATCAATCAGAAGGAAATTCTGGACAATATCTATGGCGGGGTCGGGGCTGTCGCCGATACCTTCCTGATTTCCGCGCTGGCCGAGGCCAATGTGAACCCCGATCTGAAGATCAGCTACAACCCGGAACGTGCCAATGCGGCGCTGGACGAGGCGGGCTGGGTCAAGGGCGCGGATGGCATCCGTAGCAAGGACGGCCAGCCGCTGAAAATCGCGCTGTGGACCCAGAGCGATTCCAGCTTTCGCCGCCTGACCGAAGTGGTGCAAGCGCAACTGAAGGCCGTGGGCTTTGATGCCGAAATTGCCACCTTCGACAGCTCGACCATCCGCGACGAATACAAGAAGGATGTGCATCAGGCGGCAGTCCGGTCGTATTTCTGGGACAATGCCGATATCATCGACTGGTTCTTCGGGGCCGACCGGGCCGGCTATCCGAACATCTCGATGTTCAACGATCCCAAAGCCGAAGAACTGCGCGCCGCCGCGATGACGGGGGCCAAGAACGGCGAAGAGCGGGTGGCGAATTTCATCGCCTACCATGAATATGTGCTGTCGCAGTTCCCCTTCTCGCCGATCTATCAGCCGGTGGCGAATGTGGGCTTCAACAAGGACCGTCTGAAAGTGCCGGAGGTTCTGAATGTGCCGACATTCCAGGGCCTTGCGATGATGGACCTGGAAGTGATCGAATAAGGGCGAGGCAAGGCCGGGATCATGCTGGTTTACGTTCTCAAACGCCTGCTGGCGTTGATCCCGGTCGCGCTGGCGGTCTCGGTGGTGATCTTTCTGATCATCCACCTGATCCCCGGCGATCCGGTGGACAATCTGATGAAGGTCGGCGCCTCTGCCAAGCAGCGCGCCGAAATCGAGGCCCGCTATGGGCTGGATCAGCCGCTGCCCGTGCAATACGGGCTGTGGCTGGGCAAGGTGGTGCAGGGCGATCTGGGCACTGCGATTGTCGGGCGGCGGCCGGTGTCGCAGATCATCGCACAGGCGCTGCCGCATTCGTTGCTGCTGGGCGGGATGGCGCTGCTGTTCTCGTCGCTGGTCGGCATCGTGCTGGGGGTGATTGCGGCGCTGAAGCGGGACCGCTGGCCGGATCAGGCGATCATGGGCGGGGTCTTGCTCGGCTCCACCATGCCCGGTTTCTGGCTGGGTCTGCTGATGATCCTGGTGTTTTCGGTCTGGCTTGGCTGGTTTCCGGTCTCGGGCGCGCGCGGCTGGGAAAGCCTTGTGCTGCCGGTGCTGACCATCGGCCTTGGCGGCACAGCGCTGGTGGCGCGGGTGACGCGGGTCGCGATGATCGAGGCGCAGGGCCGGGATTTCGTGATGCTGCTGCATGCCAAGGGGATGCCGCCATGGCGTATCCAGCTGTTCCATGTGCTGCGCCATGCGCTGATGCCCGTTGTCACCATCCTCGCGCTGCGCATTGGCTGGGTTCTGGGTGGGGCAGTCACGGTCGAGGTGGTGTTTGCCCGCCCCGGTCTGGGCACGACCTTGATCAAGGCGTTGAACCAGCATGATTATCCTGTTGTTCAGGCCTGCCTGCTGATGCTTGCCATGGCGGTGATGCTGGGCACCTTGCTGGGCGACATCCTGCAAGCGGCAATGGACCCCCGGGTCCGGGCGGCGCTGACATGAGCGGCACCCCTTCCCCCATCCTGCGCGCGCTGCGCAGCCCGAAGGGCGCGATTGCCGGCGGCTGGATCCTGCTGGTGGTGCTGGGCGCGATCTTTGCCCCTTGGCTCACCCCCTATGACTACGATGTGCAGAACCTGCCGGGCGCGTTTCAGCCCCCGGATGCCGCGCATTGGCTGGGCACCGATGAATTCGGGCGTGATCTGCTGACGCGCTTGCTGTATGGCGCGCGGACCTCGCTGTCGGTTTCGGCCATTGCCATCGGCATTTCGGTTGCGGCGGGCATGATCCTTGGCGCGGCGGCGGGCTATCTTGGCGGGCGCTTCGACCGTGCCGTTACCATCGTCGTCGATCTGACATGGTCCTTTCCCGAAATCCTTGTCGCGCTGATCCTTGTGGCGATCATCGGCCCCGGTGTGACCGGCACGATGGCGGCCATCGGGGTGGCCTATCTGGCGCAGTTCACCCGGCTGGCCCGCGCGCAGATCCTTGCGATCAAATCGGAAACCTTCATCGAGGCGTCGCGCGCGCTTGGGGCTTCGGGGCGGTTTATCCTGTTCCGGCATCTGATCCCCAATACGCTGGTGCCGGTGCTGGTGGCGGGCATGCTGGCCACTGGGGATGCGATCATTCTGGAGGCGACGCTCGGCTTTTTCGGGCTGGGGGCGCAACCGCCGACGCCAAGCTGGGGTGCGATGATGTCCTCGGGTACCGCGCAGTTGTTCAAGGCGCCCGGCATCATCCTGTTTCCCGGCCTTGCGGTGGCGATCACCGTGGTGGCGATCAACCTGTTTGGCGATGCGCTGGTGCGCGCGCTCGACATCCGGCTGCGCGCGCGGGAGGCCTGAGACATGCTGTTGGACGTAACAGACCTGTCCGTCTCCATCGGCAGTGTCAGCCCGTTGTCGGGCATCTCTTTCGCGCTGGACCGGGGCGAGATCCTCGGGCTGGTGGGCGAAAGCGGGTCGGGCAAATCGCTGACCGCGCTGGCGCTGACCGGGCTTTTGCCGCTGATCGGCGGGCGGATCACGGCGGGCGCGGTGCGCTTTGACGGCACCGATCTGGCCCGCCTGCGCGAACGCGACCTGCGGGCGCTGCGCGGGCGGCGCATCGGCTTTGTCACCCAGAACCCGATGACGGCGATGGATCCGGTGCAACGGATCGGGGCGCAGGTGGATGTTGTCTCGCGGCTGCATCTGGGCCTGTCGGCACAGGCGGCGCGGGCCCGCACCCTTGATCTGCTGACGCAACTGCGCATCCCCGAGGCGGCGGCGGTCTGCGAAGCCTATCCGCATCAGCTTTCGGGTGGCATGAAGCAGCGCATCGTGATTGCGATGGCGCTGGCCGGTGAGCCGGACCTGATCGTCGCGGACGAGCCGACAACCGCGCTGGATGTGACGGTGCAGGCGCAGATCATTCATATCCTGACGACGCTGGTGCGCGAGCGGGGTCTGGGCCTGATCCTGATCACGCATGACATGGGGGTGGTGGCGCAGGCCTGCGACAAGGTGGCGGTGCTCTATGCCGGGCGACTGGCCGAGGCGCGGCCGGTGGGGGCGCTGTTCGCCCATCCGGCGCATCCCTATACGGCGGCGCTGATCGACTGCATCCCGCGCGAAGGCATGGCCCCCGGCGCGCTGACCGGTATTCCCGGTGCCGTGCCCTCGGTGGCGGCCTATCCGCCGGGCTGCCGCTATCATCCGCGCTGCCCGCGGGCCACCGATCTGTGCCGCAGCACCGTGCCCCCCATCACCACCGGCGAGACCCGTCTTGCCTGCCATCACCCCATGGAGCAGCCGCATGACTGAGCCGCTGGTCACCCTCGATCACCTGTCGCGCCGGTTTGAAACCGGGGGCGGGTGGTTCACCAAACCACGGGCCATGATGGCGGTGCGCGATGTGTCGCTGGCCATTCCCAAAGGCGCCGTCATGGGCGTGGTGGGCGAAAGCGGCTGTGGCAAAAGCACCCTGGCCCGGCTGGTTCTGCGGCTGATCGAACCGACAGCGGGGCAGGTGCGCTTTGACGGCACCGACCTGACCACCCTGTCCCCCGCCGCGCTGCGCCTGATGCGCCGACGCATGGCGATGGTGTTTCAGGATCCCTATTCCTCGCTGGATCCGCGCTACACCATTGCCGATGTGCTGGCCGAACCCTACCGCGCGCAGGGCCTGCCGATGCCCGAAGGCCGGGTGCAGGAGCTGCTGGCGCAGGTTGGCCTGTCGCCCGCAATGGCGCGCGCCTTCCCGCACCAGCTTTCGGGTGGGCAGCGGCAACGTGCGGGCATCGCCCGGGCGCTGGCACTGGCCCCCGATTTTCTGGTGCTGGATGAGCCGACCGCCTCGCTCGATGTGTCGATCCAGGCGCAGATCATCGCGCTGCTGGAGGATCTGAAGGCGCGGCTCGGCCTGACCTATCTGTTCATCTCGCATGATCTTGGGTTGGTGCGGTATTTCTGCGACCGCATCGTGGTGATGTATCTGGGGGCTGTGGTCGAGGTGTTGCCCGATCCGAAAGCGCCGCCGCGCCATCCCTATACGCGGGCGCTGATGGCCAGCAATTTCACCCCCGATCCGCGCCAGCGCAAATCACTGGCCGCGCTGACCGGCGAGATTCCATCCGCCTTCGCCCTGCCGCCCGGCTGTGCCTTTGCCAGCCGCTGCCCGGTGGCGACAGACCTGTGCCGCCGCGAAAACCCGGCCTTGCTGCGCGACGAGAGCGGCCACGCTCTTGCCTGTTTTCACCCTCAAAGCTGAGCCTGACCCATGACCTTTCACGTTCTGACCGCCGAATTCATCCATGAATCCAACACGTTCAAGAAAGGCAAAACCGGGCTGCACGCCTTTGCCGTTGACACGCTGCATGAAGGCGAGGCGGGCATTTCCCGGCGCGGCGATGTGAATGCCGAACTGGCGGGCTTTCTGGATGTGGCTAAGGCCGAGGGCTGGCAGATCACCCATGCCATTTCGGCTCATGCGACGCCCGGCGCCTGTGTGGCGCGCGAGGCCTATGACCATATCGCGGGCCGCATCTGTGCTGCCGCCGAGGCGCACAAGGCCACACTGACCGGGGTGGCGCTGGGGCTGCACGGCTCCATGGTGCCGGAATTCTGCGATGATGGCGAAGGCGAATTGCTGCGCCGCTTGCGCGCCATCCTCGGCCCCGATCTGCCGATTGCGGTGACGCTGGACCTGCATGCGATGGTCAGCCCCGAAATGGTGCGGGATGCGCAGATCTATGTGTCTTACAAGACCTATCCGCATGTCGACATGCGGCTGACCGGGCAGCACGCGGCGCGGCTGCTGGGGGCGGCGATGGCCGGTTCGGTGCGCCCCGCCACGCTGCGCACGCATCTGCCGATGCTGGACGAGGCGAATGGCGGGCGGACCGATGTGCCCGAAACCGCAGCGCTTTACGACGATGCCAAGCGCCATGAGCAGGAGCCGGGGATTCTGGCGGTGTCGATCAATGCGGGCTTTGCCGAGGCGGATACCAAGATCCTTGGCCCGACCGTGCTGGTGACGCATGACACCGCCGTTCCGGGCGCCGCCGCCCGTGCGGCCGAGATCGCACAGGCGCTTGCCGCCCGCATCTGGGCGGGGCGGCACAACACGGCGAACGAGTTCCTGAGCGTGGAGGATGCCGCCGCCATCGCCAAGGGCTTTGATACCGCCAATGGCCCGCTGGTGATCTCTGACTATGCCGACAATCCCGGTGCGGGCGCCTATGGCGATGCGACGGCGCTGCTCAAGGCCCTGCTGGATGCCGGGATCACCAATGCCGCCTTTTCCCCGATGATCGACCCCGAGGCGGCGGCAGAGCTGCATCGTCATGCGGTGGGCGATACGGTCACGCTGGCGGTGGGTGGCAAGGCAGACCCCAGCTTTGGCGGTGCGCCGCTGATGCTGACCGGGCAGATCATGTGCCTGTCGGACGGGGCCTTTACCGGCGACGGGCCGATCATGGGTGGGGTGTCGCATACTTTCGGGCCGACGGCGGTGCTGCGGGTTCAGGGCATCGACATCCTGATCGTGACCGAGGGCGAGCAGATGCTGGACCGTCAGCAGTTGATCGCCTTCGGCATCGAACCGACGCAGCACGCGGTGCTGGCGCTGAAATCCATGCAGCATTTCCGCGCCGCGTTCGAGCCGATTGCCGGGCGGGTGATCGTCTGTGACAGCGGCGCATTGGCCACGCCGCAGGCGCATCGCCGCCCCTACAAACGCGCGATCCGCCCGATCTTCCCGCTGGACCGCGACATGGTTCTGTAACGACTCGCAGGGGGCCCGGCTGTGCAAGCACAGGTTTGGCCCCCTGCACAGACTGTCTCAAGGCGCGGCTTTGCGACAGTCTGCTGTCTCGTGGCGGGCGCGCTGATACACTGGGCCATCGCGCCCGCCCCGGCCCGATCTTCCACATTGCCGGATCCTCTCTGACGCGGCCCTGTAAGGCCACGGGTGGCCCAAAGTGGCCACATTCGAGGGAGGACGACAATGCAACCCACCAAGGACAGCCTCGGCTGGATGTACCGGCATATGGTCATCAGCCGCCGCTTCGAGAAAACGATCGAGAAGATCTATCTCGAAGGCAAGACCCCCGTCTTCAACATGGCCAATGGCCCGATCCCCGGCGAGATGCACCTGTCTGACGGGCAAGAGCCGGTCGCCGTCGGCGTCTGTGCGCATCTGACCGCAGAGGATGTGGTGACGGCCACGCATCGCCCGCATCATCAGGCCATCGCCAAGGGCGTCGATCTGCGCCGCATGGCCGCCGAGATCTTCGGCAAGGCCACGGGCCTGTCGGGCGGGCGCGGCGGGCATATGCACATCTTCGACGCCGATGTGAACTTTGCCTGTTCGGGCATCATTGCGCAGGGCATGGGGCCTGCGGTTGGCGCGGCGCTGTCGCGCAAGATCCAGGGGAAGACCGGAGTTGCCGTCGCCTTCATCGGCGAAGGGGCCGCCAATCAGGGCGCGTTTCACGAAGCGATGAATCTGGCCGCCGTATGGAACCTGCCGTTCATCTGCGTGATCGAAGACAATGCATGGGGCATCTCTGTCTCCAAACGCGCCTCGACCGCGGTGGAGCGCAACCATGTGCGCGCCGCTGCCTATGGCATTCCGGGGCATTATGTCGAAGGCAACGACCCTTGGAAAATCTACGAGGTGGCGGGCGAGGCGATTGCGCGGGCGCGGCGGGGCGAAGGCCCGACCCTGATCGAGGTGGAGACCTTCCGTCTGGCCGGGCATTTCATGGGCGATGCCGAAGGCTATCGTCCGAAGGGCGAAAAGGACGGGCTGTTTGCCCGTGACCCGATCCCCGCGATGCGGGCGCGACTGCTGGCCGAAGGCCATGCCACCGCCGCCGAGCTGGACCGGATCGAGGCCGAAGCCGAAGCCACCGTCGAGGATGCAATCCGCTTTGCCCGCGACAGCGCCGATCCCCGCCCCGAAGACGCGCTGACCAGCGTTTTCGCCTGACGCCAGACATGATCTCGGGAGGATCACATGCAACAGACCAATGAACGCAAACTGACCATCGCCCGCGCCATGGCCGAGGCCATGGCACAGGAAATGCGCCTCGACCCGCGCGTTTTCGTGATGGGCGAGGACATCGCCGCCCTGGGCGGGGTGTTCGGCAATACCCGCGGCCTGCTGGACGAATTCGGCGCAGACCGGGTGCGCGACACGCCGATTTCGGAGACCGGCTTCATCGGCGCGGCGGTGGGGGCCGCGCAGGACGGCATGCGCCCGGTGGTGGAGCTGATGTTCGTCGATTTCTTCGGCGTCTGCTTTGATGCCATCTACAACCTGATGGCGAAGAACATCTATTTTTCGGGTGGCAGCTTCAAGGTGCCGATGGTGCTGATGACCTCGACCGGCGGCGGCTATTCGGATGCGGGGCAACATTCGCAATGTCTGTATGGCAGCTTTGCGCATCTGCCCGGCATGAAGGTGGTGGCCCCCTCCAACGCCTATGATGCCAAGGGCCTGATGACGGCGGCGCTGCGCGATGACAGCCCGGTGATCTATATGTATCACAAGGGCTTGCAGGGCATGGGCTGGCTGGGCACCGAAGCCGCCGCCACCGTGCATGTGCCCGAGGACAGCTATACGCTGGAGATCGGCAAGGCGCGGGTGGTGCGTGAGGGGCGCGATGTCTCCATCGTCAGCATCGGCATGGGGGTGCATCACGCGCTGAAGGCCGCAGCACGATTGGAGGCCGATGGCGTCAGCGCCGAGGTGGTCGACCTGCGCTCGCTCGTGCCGCTGGACCGCGAGACGATCCGGGCCTCGGTCGCCAAGACCGGACGGCTGATCGTGGTGGACGAGGATTACATGAGCTACGGCCTGTCGGGCGAAATCATCGCCACGGTCACGGAACATGATATTTCCGGGCTGAAAGCGGCCCCCAAGCGCATCGCCTACCCGGATGTGCCGATCCCGTTTGCCCGTGGGATGGAACAGTTCTGCCTGCCCAATCCCGACAAGATCATCGGGGCCTGGCGCGCGATGCACGCGGCCTGACCCGGCTTTCCCAACTCCCTACACCAGAACGGGCGGCCCGCTGCCGCCCGCCAGAAAAGGACATTCCAGATGACAACCAATATCACCATTCCGACCGATCTGTGGGACGAAGACCAGGAGGCGGTCATCACCTCCTGGCTGGTCAGCGCCGGATCCCGCGTGGCCGAAGGCGCGCTGCTGGCCGAGATCATGACCGCCAAGGTGCAATATGAAATCCTCGCCACCGCGTCGGGCACGCTGGTGATCCTGAAAGAACAGGACGAGGTGGTCGCCAAGGGCGATGTGATCGGGCAGATCACATGACGGCGGCGCTGCCTTCCGATCCGCAGATCGTGCCGCTGCGCGGTGTGCGCGGCATGATTGCCGACAAGATGGTGCAAAGCCTGCATGAGGCAGCACAGCTGACCCACCATGCGGCGGCCGATGTGACAGCGCTGCTGGCCGCCAAAACCGATCTGGCGGCGCAGGGGATCAAGGCCTCGGTCGAGGATCTGCTGATGCTGGTGGTGGTGCGGGTGTTGCAAGCCCACCCCGGCCTGAATGGCCGGGTGCAGGGGCGCGAAGTGCATCTTGCCCCGGCGGTCGACCTGTCGGTCGCCATCGCACTGCCCGGCAACTTGCTGGTGGCGCCGGCGATCTTCGGGGCCGACAGGCTGGATCTGGCCGGGCTGCGCGCGGCGCGGCAGGATCTGGCGGCGCGGGCGCGGATCAACAAACTGAGCGTCGCCGAGATGACGGGCGGCAGTTTCTGCATCTCCAACCTCGGGCTGACGCGGGTGGAACAGTTTACCCCGATCCTGAACACGCCGCAGATCGGGATTCTGGGCATCGGCTGCATCACCGACCGGGCGGTGCGGACTGCGGAGGGCGGCATGGCCTTGCGCCCCTATGCGGGCCTGTCGCTGACCTTCGATCACCGCGCGGTTGACGGGGCGCCTGCCGCCGCCTTTCTGACCGATCTCTGCACCGCCATTGAAAGCTTTGTGCCATGACTGGGCCGCTGCTGCGCTGTGCCGATGTGGCCGAGGGGCTGGCGGCAGAGGCGGCGCTGCTGGCGGCGGGGCAGGCGGGCGTCTGTCTCTGGACTGCCGCGCAACGTGGTCTCGTGCTGCCTGCCAGCACCGCGCGTCAGACCGGCTTTGCGGCGGCGGCAGCGGCCAGTGCGGCGCGGGGCTGGCCGCTGCATACACGGCCCAGCGGCGGCGGCACCGTGCCGCAGGGGCCGGGTGTGCTGAACCTCGCGCTGGTCTTTTCGGCCCCGGCGGGGTTCGGCATCGCGGATGGCTATCGTCTGCTCTGCGCACCGCTGGTCGCCAGCCTTGCCACGCTTGGCCTTGCCGCGACACCCGCGCCGGTGCCGGGGGCGTTCTGTGACGGCCTGTGGAACCTTGCCCTGCGCGGGCGCAAGATCGTGGGCACCGCGCAGCGCTGGCGCGCCACGGCGCAGGGGCCGCTGGTGCTGGCCCATGCGCTTGTGTTGCTGTCGGGTGATCCGGCCCCGGCCTGTCGCGCCATTGCCGCCCTGCACCGCAATCTGGGCGACGGTTTCGCCCCCGATCCGGCGCTGCATACAACGCTGGCCGCCGAAAGCCGCAGTGTGGATGCCGCCGCCTTTGCCCGGCAGCTGCACCTTCACGCCAGCCGCGAACTGGCGGCCCTGACCCGGGACGGATGGCCCTGCGCCGCCTGATCCCGCTGCGGGGCGTGGAGGCCCCGCCCTGCGATCAACCAAGGCAAACCACAAAAAAACCAAGGGAGGATACCATGTTACACTTTCTCACCCGTCGGCGGCCTGCGCCGCGCGCCAAGGCCCGGCTCAGCCGCCGGGGCTTTCTGCTCAGTTCGGCCTTGGCCAGCGTTGCCGTGGCCAGCCTCGGTCACGGCACAGCCTGGGCCGGACCGGCGCTTGGCCCCGATGCGGCGGCGACGCTGCTGCGCATGACGCAGGACATCTATCCGCACCCGACATTGGTGGAGCCGGAGCATTATCAGGCGATTGCGGATGCACTGATGACCGAGGCCGAAACGGATGCCGAGGTCAAGACCCTGCTGGCCGACGGGCTGACGGCGCTGGATGCGCAGGCGACGGCGCTGCATGGCAGCGCGTTTGCGGCGGTGGCGGATGCCGATGCGCGCGAGGCGCTGCTGCGTGCGGTGCAGCACGGTGCGTTTTTCCAGAAGATCCGCTGGGCCACCTACTTTGGCATCTATGACAACAAGGCGCTCTGGGCCCGGTTCAACTATGAGGGCTCTTCCTGGGAGGAAGGCGGCTATGCCGACCGGGGCTTCAGCGACATCACCTGGGTGCCACAGGGCCCCTCCGAGGCGGACCGCCTCGCTGCCGTGCAATAAGGGGGCCGCAGATGACACAATTCGATCTGAACGATGACAGCCTTGTCGTGATCGTCGGTTCTGGGGCCGGGGGTGGAACCTTGGCCAATGAGCTGGCTCAGAAGGGCATCAAATCCGTCGTGCTGGAAGCGGGTAAACCCTATACGCAGGACGATATCGAAAACGATGAATGGGGGATGTTCAACAAGATCTCCTGGCTGGACAAACGCATCTCGGCGGGCGGCTGGCATCATGCGGTCAACCATCCGGGCCTTCCGGCCTGGATCGTGAAAGGGTATGGCGGATCGACGATCCATTGGGCGGGCGTTGCGCTGCGGTTCAAGGAATACGAGTTCAAGACCCGCAGCACCTATGGTGACATGGCCGATGCCAATCTGGAGGATTGGCCGCTGTCGCTGGCCGAGCTTACGCCCTATTACGAACGGGCCGAGCTGAAGATGGGTGTCACGGGCAAGACCACCGGGATGCCGCATCTGCCGTGGAACAACGGGTTCCGGGTGCTGGCCGAAGGCGCGCGGCGCACCGGGCGCAGCAATATCGCCTCTGGCCCGATGGCGATCAATTCGGTGGATCGGGACGGGCGACCGGCCTGCCAGCAGATTGGCTTCTGCATGCAGGGCTGCAAGGTCGGGGCGAAATGGTCCACCATGTACACCGAATTGCCGCGCGCGGTGGAGACGGGCAATTGCGAGATCCGCACCGATTGCATGGTGCTGAAGATCGAGCATGACGCGCAGGGCAGGGCAAGCGGCGTGCTCTATGCCGATGCGGCGGGCAATCAGCATCTGCAAAAGGCGCGGGTGGTCTGTGTGGCGGGCAATTCGATCGAAAGCCCGCGGCTTCTGCTCAATTCCGCGTCGTCGTTGTTCCCCGATGGTCTGGCGAACAGCTCCGGTCAGGTGGGGCGCAATTACATGTGCCACACAACGGCGGGTGTCTATGCGGCGATGCCCGAAAAGGTGCGCATGTATCGCGGCACCTCGGTTGCCGGGATCGTGGCCGACGAGGTGCGCGATGATCCGACGCGCGGCTTCCGGGGCGGCTATCACCTGGAATTCCTGTCGCTGGGCCTGCCGTTCCTCGCGGCCTTCCTCGAGCCGGGCAATACCGGCTGGGGCCGCCGCACCGCCGAGGCGATGGAGCAATATGGCAATATGTCGGGCGTCTGGGTCTGTGGCGAGGATATGGCGCGGGCCGACAACCGCATCACCCTGCACGCGACGGAACGCGACCAATATGGCCTGCCGGTGCCGGTGGTGACCAAGACACCCCACAACAACGATCATGCGATGACGGCAGATGCCTGCAATGTCACCGGCGAGATCTATGATGCGGTGGGGGCCAAGGCGATCTACAACCTGCCCGCCTACCCGGCCAGCCACAACATGGGCACCAACCGCATGTCAGCCGATCCCACGCGGGGTGTGGTGAATGCGCAGGGGCAATCGCATGATGTGGCCAATCTGTTCGTGTCGGATGGCAGCCAGTTCACCTCCAGCTCGGCGGCGAACCCGACGCTGACCATCGTGGCACTGGCAATCCGGCAGGCCGAAAGCATCGCGGCCAAGATGACCGCGCGCGAGATCTGAGCCCCGGCCCGGTCCCGTCAGCGGGGCCGGGCCAAACCTTCTGCGGCGATGCGGCGGTTGATGGTGGCGCGGCTGATGCCCATGATCTGCGCGGCTTTGGTGACGTTCCACCCCGCGCTATCCAACGCATCACGCAGGCTGATTTCAGGCGGGGGTGCATCCGTTGGGCAGCGGTGCAGCCGCGCGGGCAGATCGGCGGCGGTGATACGCTGCCCATTGCCGCAGACCAGCGCCTCGGCCAGAACCGAGGCCAGTTCGCGCAGATTTCCCGGCCAGTCATGGGCGTGCAGCAGGGCCTCGGTCTCGGGCGACAGGCTGATGTCAGGCGGGCGGTGCTGATCCAGCAGAGCGGATATCACCTTTGACAGATCGCGATCGCGCAGATTGGGCAGGCGGATCACCGCCTTGCCCAGAAGATGCAGCAGATCGGGGCGCAACCCACCCGTGGCCAGCTCCTGCCAGTCGCCGCGCACGGTGGACAGGATCACCACGCCCTGTGCCGCGGTCTGGCCGGGCCGCACCTCCAGCTGGCCTGCCCGCTCCAGCCCGGTCAGGAACTGCGCCAGTTCGGCCTGATGTTCGGCAGGCAGGGCCGCGACGTTTTCCAGCCACAGCACCGGACGGCAGCCATCATCCGGGGCGGCGCTGAGGCGGCGGGCCTGATCCAGCGCGCTGCGCAGGGCCGCCGCCTGTGCCGGATTGGCCGCCAGACCATCGCAATCCATGGCCAGCATCACGCCTTTCTGCCGCCCCAGATCTTCCAGCAGCCCTTCGGCGAACTGGCTTTTGCCGGTGCCACTGTCGCCGCAGATCAGCAGCGGGCTGCCATGCGCCACCAGTTTGCGCGCGCGGTCGATCAGCAGTGCCATGTCCGGCCCCTGTGCGGCCAGACGGCGCAGCCCGGCCCCGAGGCCACGCGTGCCGCCACCTGCCGGGCGCTGTGCAGCACGTGGCGATTGGGGCAGACGCAGATGCAGCACCGGATCGGGATTGCGCGGCAAGGCTTCAAGATCCAGATCGAACAGCGCCTCAAGCCGCTGGCCGATCAGGGTTTCAGGCGCGCGCGCCCCCATCAGATGCGCGGCAAAAGCCGTCACGCCGACAATGCGTTTGGCATCGTCCAGCGCCACCAGCGCATTGGGCCTCAGAGTGCCACCCCCCGCCGGATCGCTGATCCGCACCTTCAGATGCGGCGCATGGTGGCGGTGGAACAACCGGGCCTGAAGCCGGTCCGCCGCGAGCGACAGCGCGTGTTGGGCAAAGACATAGTCAAAGGCATTGCGCCGGTCGGTTGTCACCAGCGTCAGCGCGCCGATCACACTGCTTTCGGCATCCAGACAGGGCACCGATGTGCAGGCGAAAGGCCGGAAACAGCTGTGAAAATGGTCATCGCCGCGCACGGTGAAGGCCCCGCCTTCGCCCATCGCCATCGAAATGCCGTTGGTGCCTGCGATCTTTTCATCCCAGCAACTGCCCATGGCGATGCCATAGGTTGCATAATCCGCCACTGTGCCGGTGCGGCTGCGCAGATCGACCAGCACCCGGTCGCGGTCCGTCACCACAAGGCAGCTTCCCGCCCGCATCGCCAGATCGGCCAGATGGTCCAGATCCTGCACGCAGCCGCCGATCCGCTCGCGGAAGGCCTGCGACCGGGGCGACAGTTCTGACATCTGCAAGCGCAGCACCGGGCGGCGGGTCGAGGGCAGCAGCCCATGCTGATGGCTGCACCGCTCCCACGAGTCGCGGATGGACTGGCTGTGCCGTTCGGCGTTCCTGATCCCGACCAACTGCGCCTCCCCGCGCTTGAATCGAAAGGGCGCTATACGCTCTTTGCCCGAGCTTACAGCATTGTGACGGCGCGCGGCACAGGACGATGGTCGCAGCTCCGGCCTTTCAGCTAGGCCTCGGCCGTGGCCGCGCGCGGGCGGCGGCGCGACAGCATCGGCGGGATGCCCAGCTCGTGTCGGAACTTCGCCACCGTGCGCCGGGCCAGCGGTTTGCCCTCGCGCCACAGTGCCGTGGCCAGCGCCGCATCGCTGAGCGGGGCCGCCGGATTTTCGCCCGCGATGATCTGGCGCAGACGGTGGCGGATGGCGGCAGACGAGGGCGCCAGATCCAGATGACGGGCGGCCAGCGGGGCGGCATCGAAAAAGCTGCACAGGCTGCGCATCCCATGCGGGGTTGCCACCAGCAGATGCCGCGATACCCGGCTGATGGTGCTGTCATGCAGCGACAAGGCTGCCGCCACTTCGGCCTGCCGCAGCGCAATCAGGCTGCCCGGACCCTGATCCAGAAACCCCTGCTGCCGCCGCAAAACTTCGGTTGCAACGGCCAGCACGGTGCGGTTGCGCCGCTCCAGCACATTGGCCAGCCATTCCGCCTCGGCGCGGGCGGCGCGCAGCTTTGCATCCGGTGCCGGGCTGCGCGGCGGCAACAGGATGGCGGGCAAGGTGCTGCGGTTCAGATCGACGCGCCAGCCCTCTGGCGCTTGCGTCACGATCAGATCCGGCTCGCGCAGCGGCGGGGCATCATTGCCGAACGCTGCCCCCGGTTTGGGGTTCATCCGGCGGATCTGGCCAAGGCAAAGCTGCACCTCTTCGGGGCGCAGCCCGGCGGCCTCGGCCACCGCCCGCAAGCCGCCCGTCGCCAACAGCGGCAGACGCGCCAGAACCGCCAGCATTGCGGGCGAAAGCTGCCCCCGGTCTTCGGCCTGCAAGGCCAGACATTCGCGCAGATCGCGGGCAAAGAGGCCGGCCGGCTCCACCTGTTGCAACCGCGCCAGCAGCGCGCGTGCCTCGGGCAGGCTGCGCCCCGCGGCCGTGGCGATCTCAGGCAGCGGACGGTCAAGCCAGCCATTCGCATCCAGCGCTTCGATGAAAGCCATCGCCAGGGTCAGGCTGGCGGAATCGGAAATCATCAGCCGGATCTGGCGCAGCACATGATCCTGAAGGCCGGGGGCCGATTGCGGCTGTTCGGCCTCCGCGCCGCCCGGCTCTGTCATCACCGACGGCCCGCCGCGCAGCCGCAACATCGGGTTGACCTCGGCCCGGCGTTGCAGATGCACCATCAGGCCATCATTGGTCAGGTGCAACAACGCGATGGCCTGCAACTGCCGGGCCGACAGATGCTGGCGCAGCCCCTGAGTCTGCCGGGCGGCAAGGCTGTGGCGCGGGGATTGGGTCATGCCGGTCCGCCCCCGGTGTCACAAAGCCATTGCACTGAGGACGCGGCTCGAGTCTGATCCGGGCAGTGCAGCGAAAGGATCCTGCGATGCGCAGCGGCACCAGCCCGGACACCCATTACCGCGCCCTCAGCCCCCGGCTTGCCGCCAAGCTGCGGCTGGTCTGGTCGGCGCGCGGGCATGATCTGGACCGGATCTGGGGCGATTGCATGGCCACGGTGCCGGGTATCACCCCGCTGCCGGATCCCCGCCCGGCAGAGCGGACGGCCAGCCCCGGCACGCCATCGCCCGACACGGCGGCGCATGACCAGCTGTGTCTGTTCGATCAGACCCTGATCTGGGCCATGGCGCTGCGCACGGCGGCCCGGGTCGGGGCGGGGCTGGACGGGCTGGCGCTGATCCCCGCACAGGTCGCGGCGCTGGAGGCGCTGACTTCGCGGCTGGTCGATACGCTGTCGGGGCTGCGGATGCTGGTGCTGGCCGGGCTGCCCATCCCGGCGCTGCAACTGGCGCGCTCGGTATCGGAGGATGTCGATATGGTGCTGGCGCTGTTGCTGCGGCGCAAACTGGCGCAGCAGTTCATTGCCTGCACCTGCGCCGAAGAGGCCAACAGCTTTTGGCGGCGGCATATCGCGGGTGGGCGGGCGTTCCGTCTGGTGGCGGAAAAGCTTTATGAGGTCGGGCTCGACCATTCGGATCAGAGCGATTACGGGCGCTGGCGGCGCGGCGTGCTGACGCTGCTGGGCAGTGCGGTGCACAGCTCGGCGCTTGGCTTGCGGGCCGGGGATGCCGCAGCCCCCTGGCCGCAGAACGCCGCGCTGCGCGATTGCCTCGCCTTCGTCACCCATCGGATGCAGGAATTCTGTGCCTGGTCGCATGTGCTGGATACCGGATTGCAGGGGGATCTGGCGCGCATCCGCCTTGCCCGCGCGGCGGGGATGCCGCCACGCGAGGCGCGGTTGCTCGGCTTCGCCGATGGCGGGGCCGAGATCCTGCTGGATCAGATGCGCTGGATGCTGGCAGAGCCGGACCTGCCCGAAGACGCCCGGCGCTAGCCCCGCCTAGTGCGGCGGTTTGGCGGCGCTGATCTTGTTGTCGGCAATCCAGCGCGCGGCAAGAACCAGCGTGCCCATGGCAAAATCCTTGCCATGCGCGCCGATCATTTCCTGCGACACTTCGGCAATCCGGGTGAAAAACGCATCCTTGCTGCGGTCTTCGGCGGTCAGGTCTGTGGTCTGGGTCATGGCTTTATCTCCGAAAAGTGGGGTCATTTGAACAGATGCGGGGGGAAGGTGACGATTGCGGCGTCGCCCGCCGCCGTGCCAAGCGCAAGATGCGTGCCATTGGCCGACCAGCACAGGGCGGTGACGGGGCTGCCGCAGGCATGGCGCAGCAGCATTTCATCGGGCTGGCCGATCTGTGCCACGACCACCGCGCCATCCGCACTTCCGGCGGCAACCAGAGGGCGGTCGGGATGGGCGGCAACCGTCTCGATCAGCACCAGACCGGGGCGGCCATTGCGCAGCGCACCGGTGGCATCGCTGGTGAAGGGCGCATCCTGCAACGACCAGCCCGCAATGCGGAACGCGCCCGAGGCGAAAACCGCGCCCGACGGCGCGCTGAAGCTGGTCGATCCGGGCGGGGCGCGAAAATTGCCGATCTGGGCAATGTGATGGCTGTTGCGCTGCATCAGCCAGAGGCCACCGCTGCGGGTCGCCCCGCCCAGCCAGCCGCCATCCGTAGCAATCGCCATCGCGCCCTCGGCCTGCACCGGATGCCGTTCGGGCGGGCTGCCTGGACGCCACAACAACAGGCCCTGTTCACTGGCAATTGCCAACTCGCCATCCGGCAGGAAGTGCAGCCCATCGGCACGGCAGCGGGCGGGCAGGGACTGGAACGGCACAAGATCCGTTTCATCATAGAGCGTGACGCCGGTTTCCTGCGCAATGGCAAAGCGCCCCTGCCCATCGGTGGCCAGCGCCGAGACCGGCTGTGTGCCTTTCAGCAGGCGCAACACCTGACCCCGCGGGGTCACGCGGAAGATCTGGCCAAACCGGCCTGCGACCAGAAAGCCATGGCTGTTGGAGGCGACGATCCGGGCCGGGCCATCCTCCAGCGCCTCGGTCAGGGCCAGCGGCGGCAGTGCCTTGTCGCGTGGGCGGATGGTGGTGCGTCCGGTGTCCACCTCTTGCCGGATGCGCTTTTCGGGTGGCTCTGCATCGGCCAGGGCTGCCAGCGCGATCCGGCCATCGGCCAACGCAAAGGCCACTGTGGCCCCGGCGCGATCAAAACACAGCGATGTCACGGCCGCGCCCGGCGTCCAGCTGCGCGCCAGCAATTCAAACAGCGCGGGCTGGACCGAGGCGGCGTCGGGGCGGGGCAGGGTGGTCTGATCCATGGGGGATGGCTCCTTCAAAGCAGGGTTTCAAGGTCGCGCGACACCGCGCCCAGTCGCTGTTCAAGCTCGGCAATGCGCAGGGCGCAGGCTTCGGCCAGGGCGGCCACGCGGGCCTCTTCCACCTCGGCTTCGGCCAGGGCGGCGCTGGGGCCGGATTCGGCCATCTGGCGGGCAAAGGCCGCGGCGGCGCAATGTTGCAGCAGGCGGTGATATTCGCCGGTCAGCGCCGACAGGGCCGCGGTGGTATCAAATTGTGCAGTCAGCAGGGCTTGCATTCCCGTGGTTCCTTTTGTCATGGTCCCTCCATTCCCCCGCCATACCGGAGCTTGCGATGATGCCTTTCGCCTTTGATGCCCGCTTCCTTGCTGCGCTGGCGGCCCAGGCCGAAGCCGCACTCGGGGCCGATCATCCGATGGTCCGCGCCGCCGCCATGGCCGCCGAAAGCCCCGGCCCTCAGCAGGCCGCAGTCCTGCAAAGCGCGCTGGATGGCCTGTCGAACCCCATGCGCGACGCGGTGATGCAGGCCACCCACCGCCAGTTGCGCGAGGATCTGGGTGCGATCTGGGCGCAGCTGCCCGGAGCCGCACAATCCGGCGGGATGCACTAAGCACCGCATCACGGGCCACCCCGGATGGCGGCTTCGTCGGCCAGAAGCTGCGCCACAACGCGGGAGATTCCGGCGGAAAACCGCGCCTCGGCCATGTCGATATGGCTGGCCAGCGCATCCCAGATATCCACTCGCATCAGGGTTTCGGCATCGCCGGTGAGGGTTTCGATCTCGCGCAGGTGAAATTGCCGCGCGAGAGAGACGCCGGTGAACACGAAGTCGCGCAGCTCAACCGCATGGCTGTCGATGAAAAAGGGCAGCAGCGGATGGCTCTCCACCGTGACACCCGCCCCAGCCAACGCCTGTTCCAGAAAGGCGCGAAAATGGCTGTGCAGCAGTTCCTGGCTTTGCCCCAGAAACTTCATGGTGAAGATGAGATCCAGCGGAGCACGCGCCACGACCTGCTCTGCGATCTGGCGGGACGGTGGCTGCGGCAGGGGGATCGGGTCTGGCATGGCTTCGGCCTTTGGCTGACAGGCCGGTGCAGCCCGGCGTTCCGGTATTCTACCATTCCCCGGACGCCCAAAGAAGCAGCTAAATCCTCGTAAGATGCTGAATTTTAATGTGAAATTATAAAACCATCGCAACAGATGTAACGTTTTGCAACAGCCCGTCGTTACACCTGTTGCCAAGGATTACATGCCGCGCTGCCGCGTGGATTTGTCGCAGCGCAGCATGATCCACCCGCCGCGAATCGTGCCGGAGCGGCGGCTTTGAGGCCACGTTACAGCCCGATGTTTCAACTTTGCCCTGTTTTGGAACAGCGCATCGTTACAGGTGTAACCTTTCGTCACAGCAGCCCCCGCGCCGGGCGCGCCACAGGCTGAACCGCCCCACTGCGGCGGCTGAAAATTATTTACCGATATAATTCAACGCCTTGATTTGTTTCTTGCACGAATGCCGCAAAAAACATCGCCCCCGCCGCGCCGTTGGCATGGCCCGTGCTTGTATCCCCGGCAGAAGAGGCCGCGCTCCGATGCAGGGCGCCGCGCAAGAACGAAGGAGGGGAGGCGTTATGAGAATGACCACCGGAGCAGGGATGCAGCACGCATGTCGGTTCGGGGCGGCTTTTGCATTCTCTGCCCCCATGAACCTTTGCCGTGACCCGAAGACCCGGCCCGCCCCTGCGGTCGCCGGACCATCCCCGGACGGGCGCGCCCCGTTCACCGGCACCGGGCAGCCGCCCGTGCCGTCCACCACAAGGAGGCTCATGGCATGACGTCTTTGACGCTCAACAAGATCACGTCGCAGCGCGGTATTTCCGTTGGCGAAGCGACGAAGAAGATCTCGGATCTCGGCTGGAACCCGACCTATGTTCAGGAAGCGGCAACCTTCCCGACCGATTACAAGATCAACAAAGCCCCGCGCGACCCGATGAAACAGGTGCTGCGCTCCTACTTCCCGATGCAGGAAGAAAAGGACAACCGGGTTTATGGCGCGCTCGACGCCGCGCTGCGTGGTGACATGTTCCGCAATGTGCAGCCGCGCTGGGTGGAATGGATGAAGCTGTTTCTGGCGATCATCCCCTTCCCGGAAATCTCGGCGGCACGGTCGATGGCCATGGTGGCCCGCATCGCGCCCGGCGAAGACCTGCGCACTGGCTTTACCATGCAGATGGTCGACGAATTCCGCCACTCCACCATTCAGATGAACCTGAAGAAGTGGTACATGGAAAACTACATCGACCCGGCCGGTTTCGACATTACCGAAGAAGCGTTCGGAAAATGTTATGCCACCACCATCGGTCGCCAGTTCGGTGAAGGCTTCATCACCGGCGACGTGATGACCTCGGCCTGCATGTATCTGACCGTGGTTGCCGAAACCGCATTCACCAACACCCTGTTCGTGGCCATGCCGTCGGAAGCCGCCCGCAATGGTGACTATGCGCTGCCGACCGTGTTCCTGTCGGTGCAGTCGGATGAATCGCGCCACATCGGCAATGGCCACTCGCTGCTGATGGCCGCGCTGAAAGAGCCGGAGAACCACCAGCTGCTGGAGCGCGACCTGCGTTATGCGTTCTGGCAGAACCACGCCATCGTTGATGCGGCCATCGGCACGCTGATCGAATACGGCACCACCAACCGCGACAAGGAGAAAGAATCCTACGCGGAAATGTGGCACCGCTGGATCTTCGAGGACTACTACCGCACCTATATGCTGCCGCTGGAAAAATACGGCATCAAGGTGCACCACGACGATGTGCAGGAAGCCTGGAACCGCATCACCAAGAAAAACTACGTCCACAAGGTCGCGCAGTTCTTTGCCGTGGGCTGGCCGGTGAACTTCTGGCGGATCGAGGCGCAGACCGACAAGGACTTTGAATGGTTTGAGCACAAGTATCCGGGCTGGCACGCCGAATTCGGCGAGTTCTGGGCCTGGTATGCCAAGCTGTCGAAGCCCGGCCAGAAGGTCATCACCTTCAACGAGGAAGTCGGCTACGTCTATCCGCATCGCTGCTGGTCCTGCCTCGTGCCCTGCCTCATTCGCGAGGACATGGTGACGGACACGATCGACGGCCAGCTGCACACCTTCGCCCATGAACTGGACCGCTGGACCGCCGTCGAGGCCTTCTCGGACGAATACCAGGGCCGTCCGACCCCGGCGATGGGCAAGTTCTCGGGCAAGCGCGAATGGGAAACGCTGTATCACGGCTGGGATCTGGCCGATGCGATCAAGGATCTGAACTTTGTCCGTGAAGACGGCAAGACTCTGGTCCCGCAGCCGCATCTGCGCTTTGACAACAAGGACATGTGGACGCTGGACGATGTGAAAGGCCACACCCTGATGTCGCCGCTGACGCTGCTGCGCGAAATGTCGCCCGAGGCGCGCGAGGCGCATCTGGCCCAGTATCGCAAGGGCTTCACCATCAATCCCTGCAACTGATCACCACCGCGGGGGCCGCATGTCCGGCCCCCGCACCCAGAACAGAAACGATGAAGGGGCGGCCAAAGGTCGCCGGACTGACGGCAAGGGAGGCCGGACAGAATGGGCGAGGTTTACAACGTAAGGCTGGAGCCTGTGGGCGTGGAATTCGAGGTGAACGAGAATGAGACCGTTCTCGATGCCGCGTTCCGCCAGGGCATCTCGCTGCCGCATGGCTGCAAGGAGGGCCAGTGTTCGGCCTGCAAATGCGTACTTCTCGATGGTGAGGTCGAGATGCTGAAATATTCCACCTTCGCGCTGAACGAAAGCGACCGCGATGGCGGGCAGATCCTGATGTGCCGGGCGCTGCCCTATGACAATCTGACGATAGACCTGCTGAACTATGACGAAGAGGTTCTGTCGAAATCGATCCCGGTCAAGCAATTCGAGGGCCGGATCACCGATTTCCAAAAGCTGACGCATGATATTCGCGGCGTGCAGATCGAACTGGATGCACCGCTGAAATTCTGGGCGGGCCAGTATGTCGACATCACAGTCACCACGGAAGAAGGGGAGACGATCACGCGTTCGTTCTCCATGGCAAATCCGCCGAGCGAAACCCAAAACCTCAGCTTCATCATCAAGAAATACCCCGACGGAAAATTCTCCAACCAGCTCGACAGCGGCGGAATCCGGGCCGGAGCCTCCGTCCGGGTCAGCGGGCCCTTCGGGATGTGCTTCCGGCGGGAAAACCGGGAAGGGCCGGTGATCCTGGTCGGCGCGGGGTCGGGCATGTCGCCGGTCTGGTCGATCCTTCAGGATCAGGTGGCCAGCGGCGAGACACGCGAGGTGCTGTTCTTCTATGGCGCCCGCAGTGAAGCCGACCTGTTCCATCTGGCAGAGATCGGCAGCCTGACGGCGGCCCATCCCGAGGTCACGTTCATCCCGGTCCTGTCACATGCGGCAGAGGATTCCGGCTGGGAGGGCGAGCGCGGCTTTGTCCATGAGGCGGTATCGCGCCGCCTGAAGGCGCAGGGGCTGGCGGGGCAGGGCGATGTCTATGCCTGCGGACCGCCGCCGATGATCGACGCGCTGCAACCCACGCTTTTCATGCTCGATTTCGACAGCGAGCGGATTTTCTTCGACCGTTTCACCACGACGTCCGGTTCATCGGGCCACTAAGGCCGGCCCGATCGCTCGTCCGGGAAACGGACATAACCACAGGGAGAGAGAGACATGACAGCAACGTCCACGCCGGTTCGATCGGGTGCCGCAGGCGCCGCGATCTTTGCCGGATCCACCAGCCGCAAATACAACTACTTCGAGCCGCGCGGCAAACGCGCCACCCATTACGAAGACGTGACGGTGGATGTGCAGCCCGATCCCGAACGCTATCTGATCCAGGACTGGATCATCAGCTTCGGCAACGGCAAGGGGGCCTATACCAAGGACAATACCCGCGCGCTGTCGTCAAACTGGCACGCGTTCCGCGCCCCGGATCAGGAATGGGAGCGGACCCATTACCAGCGGCAGGCCAAGATCGAGAACATGGTCCAGTCGGTCATCAACAATGCCCGCAAGGCCGGGGCGCATCTGGTGTTCGACAAGGCCTGGCAGCGGATCCTGCAAGTGCATCTGGGCGCTTGGAAACATGCGGAATTCGGCCTTGGCACCTCGCTCATGCAGGCGCAGCGCTATGGCTATACCCAGATGATCAACAACGCCACGCTGACCAATTCGTCCTACAAGATGCGGCTGGCGCAGGACATCACGCTGTATCTGGCCGAAATCGGCATGGATATCGAAGGCTGGGATGACGAGGCCGGCAAACGCGCCTGGCTGGAGGATCCGATCTGGCAACCGACCCGCCACGCCATCGAGGCGATCATGGGGACCGAGGATTATCTGGAACAGTATTTCGCCATCAACATCATCTTCGAACCGATGGTGGGCGAGCTGTTCCGGTCGGGCTTCCTGATGCAGGCAGCGGCGGCGAACAGCGATTTCATCACCCCGCCGGTGATTTCGGCCGCCGAGGCCGATTACGAGCGCAATCTCGCGAACACCATCGACCTCATGTATCTGATGGTCAACGACGCCCAGCACGGCGCGCACAACCGCAGCCTGCTTCAGTCCTGGGTCAAGAAACATGGTGATCTGGCCGCCAAGGCCGCGAGCGCCCTGCAACCCATCTGGTCGCAACCCCATTCCAAGCCCGTGTCCTTCGAGGATGCCCGCGCCGTCTCGCAAGAGCGTGTGGGCCAGATCCTTGGCGAACTCGGCCTGGGCCGTTGAAAGGAACTCAGAATGTCCACCACTGCGCGTGACAGCACGAAAAGCAACATCTTCAAGTCGATGAAGGACATCGACCTGAGCAGCCGCGAGATCTCGCATGAATGCGGGGTCACCATGAATGACTCGGTCGAGGCCCGCGCCATCGCCGAATACATGGACCAGGACCCGAAGGTGACGGTGACCTACAACCCGGCCACCATCCGCATCGACGGCGAAGGCAAGCTGATCTTCAAGATGGATGACATCAGCGAATATCTGGGCCGCGACATGACGGCCGAGATCTTCGAGGTCAACACCTCCACCCACTATGGCCGGATGGTGCGGATCGACGACAACACCGTGATCCTGTTCGGCAATATGGACGAAGTGTTCGAATACATCTGATCGCACCGACCAGAGGGCGCGCGGCGCGCGCCCTTTTTGAACAGGTTTGGAGGACCATATGGCTAGCATGATGAAAGCCGCGATTTTCGTGGAAAAGGGTCGCATCGTTCTGGATGACAAACGCATCCCGGATGTCGGCCCGAATGATGCGCTGATGCGCGTGACCACCACCACGATCTGCGGCACGGATGTGCATATCCTGAAAGGGGAATATCCGGTCGAGAAGGGTCTGGTCATCGGCCACGAGCCGGTCGGCGTGATCGAAAAGCTCGGTTCTGCCGTGACGGGTTTCTATGAAGGCCAGCGCGTGATCGCGGGGGCAATCACCCCCTCGGGCTGGAGCAATGCCTGCCTCTGCGGCTATTGCTCGCAGGATGGTGCGGGCACCAAACATGGCTGGAAGCCGATTGGCGGCTGGAAGTTCGGCAATACCATTGATGGCTGTCAGGCCGAATATGTGCTGGTGCCCGATGCCATGGCAAACCTTGCCCCGATTGCCGACGGCCTGACCGACGAAGAGGTGCTGATGTGCCCCGACATCATGTCGACCGGCTTTGCCGGGGCCGAAAACGGCGGCATCAAGATCGGTGACACGGTGGCAATCTTTGCGCAGGGGCCGATCGGGCTGTGCGCGACCGCCGGCGCCCGCCTTATGGGGGCCAGCCGGATCATCGCGGTGGATACCGTGCCCGCCCGCCTGGCCATGGCCAAACGCATGGGCGCCGATGAGGTGATCGACTTCAAGGCCTCCAACAATCCGGTCGATGCGATCATGGATCTGACGGATGGGCGCGGGGTCGATGTCGCCATCGAGGCACTTGGTCTGCAATCCACCTTCGAGGCCGCGCTGCGCGTGCTGCGCCCCGGCGGCACCCTGTCGAGCCTTGGCGTCTATTCGACCGACCTGCGCATTCCGCTGGATGCCTATGCGGCGGGCCTTGGCGAAAAAACCATCCGTTCGGCCCTGTGCCCCGGTGGCAAGGAACGGATGCGCCGGATGATGAACATCGTCCGGGCGGGCCGTGTCGACCTCAAGGGGCTGGTGACGCATCGCTTCACCCTCGACCAGATCGAGGATGCCTATGACCTTTTCGCAAATCAGCGCGACGGTGTTCTGAAAGTGGCCATCACCACCTGACGCCGCGCCAAACCACCATCACCCAGGGAGGACAAGATGTTCAAGACACCCGACGGCAAGGAAATTTTCGTTCTGGATTGCCACACCCATTTCTGGGACGGCAGCCCCGAAAACCAGCGCAATGTGCATGGCAAACAGTTTGTCGAATGTTTTTACGCCTATCACACCAACCTCAGCCCCAAGGAAGAGCTGTGGGAGAAATCGCGCTTCGAGAAATACTCCGAAGACGATATCTACCGCGATCTGTTCGTGGATGGCCCGGATGACATGGCCATCGTGCAGACCACCGTTCTGAAGGATTTCTACAAGAACGGCTTCGGCTGCATCGAACGCTCCACCCAGATGGCAAAACGCCATCCGGGGCGCTTCATCGTCAACGGATCCTTTGATCCGCGCGATGGCGAAAAGGCGCTGGAATACATCCACTACATGAAGGAAACCTACGACATTCAGGGGGTGAAAATGTACACCGCCGAATGGAACGGCTCTTCCAAAGGCTGGAAACTGACCGACCCCGACGCCTATCGCTGCTTTGAGCTGTGCGAAAAGCTGGGTATCAAGAACATCCATGTGCACAAGGGCCCGACGATCATCCCGCTGTCGAAGGATGCGTTCAACGTGGGCGACGTGGATGATGCCGCCACCGATTTCCAGAACCTGAACTGGATCGTCGAGCATTGCGGCCTGCCGCGTCTGGACGATTTCTGCTGGATCGCGACGCAGGAAACCAATGTCTATGGCGGGCTGGCTGTGGCGCTGCCCTTCATTCACACCCGCCCGCGCTATTTTGCCGAGGTGATTGCAGAGCTTCTGTTCTGGATCGGTCCGGAAAAGATCCTGTTCGGCTCTGACTACGCGATCTGGACGCCGAAATGGCTGGTCGAGAAGTTCTGGAACTTCGAACTGCCCGAAGACATCGCGGCAGAGCGCGGGGTGCAGCTGACGCCCGAGGTCAAGGAAAAGATCCTGGGGCTGAATGCGGCGCGGCTTTACGGGATCGACGTGGCGGCCAAGCGCAACGAGCTTGCGCAATCGCCCGTCCGTATCGCGGCGGAGTGAGCGCGATGGCCGTGCAGATCCACGGCGCGCAGGCCCGGGACGTGTGGCGGCGGCTCTCTGCCGTCACCGACCCCGAGCTGGACGAGCCGATCACCGACATGGGCTTTGTCGAACGGCTGGACATCGTGGCCGGGTCGGAGGTCGAGATCGACTTCCGCCTGCCAACCTATTGGTGTTCGCCGAACTTCGCCTTTCTGATGGCCGATGGTATCCGCCGGGCCGCCTTGTCTCTGCCCTGGGTGCGGCGGGCCACGGTGCGCCTGCAGGACCATTGTTTTGCCGATCAGGTCAATGCAGGCGTCAATGGCGCGCAGGATTTCGAGGCGATTTTCGCCGAGATGAGCGATGGCAGCAGTCTGGGCGAGGTGCGCGAAAAGTTCCGCGAGAAGGCGTTCCAGCGGCGGCAGGAGGCCGTGTTGCTGGGCTTGCGCGCCGTCGGCATGACGCCGGGCCGCATCACCGCGATGACCTTGCAGGATTTCGACAGCATCGGTTTGCTGCGCGCGCCCGAAGCGGCGGCGCAAAAGCCGCGCTACCGCGAAATCCTGATCGAGGAAGGGCTGGCCTGCCTGCCCGATGATCCGGTGTTCGTGACCTGGCAGGGCGAGCGCATCGCCGCCTCGGCCCTGGCCGATCACATGACAACGCTGCGCGCGGTGCGCATCAACATGGAGTTCAACGGCGCGCTGTGCCGCGGGCTTCAGGCCGCGCGCTACAAGGAAGTCGATCTGAGCAGCGGCGAGCCAGAGCTGATCGACTTCATTCTGGGCCGGGTTCCACCCGCCGGGCAGCACGCCCCGTCGGGCTGAGGCCGGATCGAACACCCACCATCACGACAATAAAACCGGGGCCAGGGGCCGCCGGTTCAGGGAGGATCATATGCCGAACATGCTACTTCACAGCGGCGAAGCCCGCCGCGCACTGGCCCGGGGCGTTGCCCGTCTGGCCGCGGCCGTCGAACCCACGCTTGGCCCCAAGGGCATGAATGCGATGATCGACCGCCCGGTCGGCACGCCGCTGGTGACCCGCGATGGCGTGTCCATCGCCACCGAGATCGAACTGCCCGACCGTTTTGAAAACATGGGCGCGCAGGTCGTGCGCGAAGTGTCGATGCAGACCAACGAGGTGGCGGGCGACGGCACCACCACCGCCATCGTGCTGGCCAATGCGATGATCCAGCAGGGCGTGGTGCAGGCCGAACGCGGTGCGCGGGCGGTCGATCTGTGCCGGGGTATCGAACTTGCCGTGGAAACCGTGGTAGCCGCGCTGAAAAAAAGTGCCGTGCCTGCCAAGGGCAACCCGCGCATCCTGTCGGCAGTTGCCAATATCGCCGCCACCGACGCTCGGCTGGGCGCCATCGTGGCCGAGGCGCATGAACGTGTGGGCGCGGATGGCATCATCACCGCCGATTTTTCGGTGACGGTGGAAACCCATCTGGAAGTCGTCGAAGGCATGTCGTTCGAGCGCGGTTATATCTCGCATCACATGGTCACCGATCAGGACGAGATGGAGGTGCATCTGGACCGTCCGCTGATCCTGCTGACGGATCAGAAGATCCTTGACCCTTCGGCGCTGGATGCCGCCCGCGCGATTGCCGATGCCGAGGGCCGTCCGCTGCTGATCGTGGCCGAAGAAATCGCCCCCGAAGTGGTGGTGACATTGCTGGAGGCCGCGAAGCCCGGCAAATACCTGATCGTGCATCCGCCGGAATATGGCCATTGGCGCCGGGCGCAGATGGATGATCTGGCCATCCTGACCGGCGGGCAGGTGCTGGCCCGTGATCTGGGCCGCAAGGTCGAGGCGGTGACCCGCGCGCAGCTGGGTGCGGCACGTTCGGTCCGCGCCTCGGCCAATCAGACGACGGTGATCAAGGGCGAGGGCGATCCCGCCGCCATTGTCGCCCGTCGGGCGCAGGTGCAGCGGCAGTATGACATCGCGCCGCCCAATATCGAACAGGACAAGCTGCGCGAACGGCTGGCGAAACTGTCGGGTGGCACGGCGGTGATCCATGCGGGGGGCCTGACGCCCGTCGAACAGAAGCGCAAGATCCAGCTGATCGAGGATTCGCTGCACGCGATCCGCGCCGCTGTCGAGGAAGGCGTGGTTGCCGGTGGCGGCTCGGCGTTGGCACATGTCGCACCCGAGCTGGAACCTCTGGCCGCCGGGCTGAGCGGCGATGTGGCGGCGGGCGTCGATCTGGTGCGCGCCGTGCTGACCCGGCCGCTGGCGCGCATTGCGATCAATGCGGGCTGTGATCCGAATTCGGTGATTGCCGAGGTCATCCGCTCTGGCCCCGGTTATGGCTTCGATGCGGCGCAGGGCACTTTCCGCGACATGATCGAGGCGGGCATCGTCGATCCGGTGCGCGTCACCTGTTCCGCGCTTGGCAATGCCGCCTCGGTCGCCGCGCTGATCCTGACCACCGAAACGCTGATCGGCCATAGCGAGGAATATGTGGATCCGACCGCAGGGGCCGCCCTTGGCGGCGGCGCGGAACGGCTGGGCCGCCCGTGACACAGCGGGGGCCGGGCATCGGCCCCCTTCCCATCGCAATCTCCGACAACCGCAAAGGAGTGCCCCATGAAGGCCGCGAGACTTTACGAATACGACCCCGCGATGAACGTGAAACTGCGCATCGAGGATATTCCCGCCCCGACGATCACCCGCCCGGATGAGGTGATTGTAAAGGTGGGGGCGGCGGGCCTGTGCCGCACCGATCTGCACATCATCGAAGGGGTGTGGCAGGGCATCATGGATCCGCATGGCGCGCTGCTGCCCTATGTGATGGGCCATGAAAATGCCGGCTGGGTCGAGGATGTGGGCAGCGCCGTCACCTCGGTGAAACCGGGCGATGCGGTGATCTGCCATCCGCTGCGCACCTGCGGCATCTGCCTGAACTGCCACCACGGCCACGACATGCACTGTGAACACAGCCAGTTTCCGGGCCTTGGCCTGAATGGTGGCTTTGCCGAGTATTTTCTGACCAACGAACGCTCGCTCATCAAGCTCAACACCAATATCGCGCCGCTGGATGTGGCCCCGATGGCGGATGCCGGGATCACCGCCTATCGCGCGGCGAAACGGGCGGCGAAGATGCTGCCCCCCGGCAGCTATTGCGCCGTGCTGGGTGTGGGCGGGCTGGGCCATATCGCGCTGCAGGTGCTGCGCGAAATGTCTGGCTGCCGCACCATCGCGATTGACCGCGAACCGGGCGCGCGGGTTCTGGCGAAAGAGCTGGGGGCCGATCATGTGCTGGATGGCGGGCCGAACCTGATCGAAGAGCTGAAGTCGATCACCGGCGGCGGCGCACATGTAGTGATTGATTTCGTGGGCGAACTGGGGGTGGAAAACATCTGCTGGCGTCTGCTGCGCAAGGGCGGCGAGGTGATCGTGGTCGGTTATGGCGGCACGATCGAAGTGCCGACGCTGGATCTGGTGGCCAATGAAATCAAGATCGGCGGCAGTCTGGTGGGCGATTACACCGAGTTGGTGGAACTGATGGAGCTGAACGCCGATGGCAAGGTGAAGATGCACTACACCCAGTACAAGTTGGATGACATCAACACCGCCATCGACGATTTCAAGAACCGCCGCTTCACCGGGCGCGGCGTGATCGTGCCCTGACTCCGGGGCCGGATCCCCGCCGTGCGCGAAGCGCGCGGCGGGGTGCTGCTTCAGGCTGATAGCAGCGGGGACGGGCGGGGTGATCATTTCCGACAAAAATACTCTTGATCTTGGTTGGGCCAATATCTAAGGGAACATGACGATTTTTGTCAGAAATGGAATGACCCCATGCGGACCAAAAGCCTCGCGGCGCTGATTGGCTTTGCCGCCACCCTTCTGTCCACTGCCGCGCTTGCAGAGCCGACAGTTTATCCCCTGACAATCGAAAATTGCGGCCAGCAGGTCACCTTCGCCAAGGCCCCGGAGCGCACGGTCGCCCTGGGCCATAACAGCGCCGAGATCCTGTTCCTGCTGGGGCTGGAGGACCGGATGGCAGCTACCGCCTTTTGGCCGAACAAGGCGCTGCCAGAGGTTGAGGCCGCGAACAGCAAGGTCGAAGTTCTGACGGTGGAATTTCCGACGCTGGAAGCGGTGCTGGCCAAACAGCCTGATTTCATCCCGGCAATGATCGTGACGCTGATGGGGCCGGACAGCAAGGTGGCCAAGCGCGAGGATTTCGAGAAGTTGGGCATCGCGACCTATCTCTCGCCGAGTGCCTGCACCACGGTGGCTGACACGCAGAATGCCAATGGCAGCAAGGCGACGAGCGTCTATGGCCTGCGCGAAAACCTCTGGACCATGGACCTGCTATATCAGGAAATCGACGATCTTGCGCGCATCTTTGACGTACAGGATCGCGGGCAGGCGCTGATTGCGGATTTCAAGCGGCGCGAGGCCAACCTGCGCGCCGAGTTTGCCAAGCGGGACGACCTGACCTTCCTGTTCTGGTTCTCGTCGCCATCGCCTGCCGATGACGCCTATCTGACCGGCGGCAATGGCCCCTCGGCCTATATTGCCGATCTCCTTGGCGGATCGAACGCGCTCAAGACCGAAGCAGAATGGCCGGCCCTTGGCTGGGAAGGCATCATGGCCACCAATCCGACGGTCATCGTCGCGGCGCAGGTCGACCGCAAGCGTTGGGGCCTCGACGAGGCCGAGAACAAGATCGACTTCCTCTCCACGGATCCGGCGGTCAGCCAGATGGAGGCGGTGAAATCGGGCCGGATCGCGGTGATCAGCGGGGCGGCGATGAACCCCTCGGTCCATACGATTTATGGCGCAGAACAATTGGCCAAACAGATCAAAGCGTTTGACCTGAAGTGAGCAGCGGCGTCGAAAAAGAGGCCGGGGCAGGGTGGCTTGCCCTGTTCCTCGGCCTCACGCTGATCGTTCTGGCCATCGTGGTCGCCGTGGCGGCGGCGATTGGCGACTATCGCATCGGGGTAGGCACGGTGTTTCTGGCCGTGACCAATGGGCTGGGCCTGACGACGGCGGACATCCCGCCGATCGAACAAAGCGTGGTCTGGGATCTGCGGCTGAGCCGGGCGCTGATTGCGGCGCTGGCGGGTGCCGGGTTGGCGATCAGTGGCGCGATTCTTCAGGCGTTGTTGCGCAACGCGCTGGCCGAACCCTTTGTGCTGGGCGTTTCGGCCGGGGCTTCGACCGGGGCGGTTGCGGTGATCGTGCTGGGCATTGGCGCAGGCAGCCTGTCCTTGTCGATGGGCGCCTTTGCCGGGGCGTTTGCTGCCTTTGCCATGGTGGCGCTGTTGTCAAACGGCGCGACCAGCGGGCCGAACCATACGATCCTTGCGGGGGTCGCGGCGTCGCAGCTGTTCAACGCGCTGACCTCTTATATCGTCACCACATCCGGCAATGCGCAGCAGGCCCGCGACGTGATGTTCTGGCTTCTGGGCAGTTTCGGCGGCGTGCGCTGGCCCGATTTTCAGCTGTTGCTGGTGGTTGTGTGCCTCGGCCTCTTGATCTGTCTGCTGATGGCGCGATCCCTTGATGCCTTTACCTTTGGCGATGAGGATGCCGCGTCGCTTGGCGTGCCGGTTGCGCGCATCCGGCTGATATTGTTCGGCGTTACCGCGATGATGACGGCAAACATCGTCAGCATGGTGGGCACCATCGGCTTTGTCGGCCTCGTGGTGCCTCATGCCGCGCGGTATATCGTGGGGCCGCTGCACCTGCGGCTTCTGCCCGCCTGTGCGGCAGTGGGGGCGGTGTTCCTTGTGCTGGCCGACATCGCCTCGCGTGTGGTGGCCGAACAGCAGACCATCCCCATCGGCGTCGTCACCGCAATGGTGGGCGTGCCGTTTTTCGCCATCATCCTTTACAGGGCGAGGCCGCAGACATGAGCGTATCCGCGCAGAATCTGGTCTGGGGGGTGCGGCGCAAGACGATTGTCGCCGATGTCTCGCTTGCGGTGGCCCCCGGAGAGACGCTGGGCCTGATCGGCCCGAATGGCTCTGGCAAATCCTCCTTGTTGCGGCTGCTGGCGGGGTTGAAACAACCGCAATCCGGGCGGGTTGAAATTCTGGGGCAAGACATTGCCCGCGTGCCGCGCCGCGCGCTGGCGCGGCAGGTGGCTTTCGTGCAGCAGAGTGCGGCGACCGACACCAATGTGTCGGTGCGCGATGTGGTCCGGCTGGGGCGGACGCCCCATCGTTCGGCGCTTTCCGGCTGGACGGCCACGGATGAGGCCGCCGTTTCCGCCGCGCTGGAACAGGTCGACATGACCGACCGCCGCACCCAGGCATGGCAAACCCTGTCGGGGGGCGAGCGGCAGCGGGTTCACATCGCCCGCGCCTTGGCACAATCGCCGCGCGTGATGTTTCTGGATGAACCGACAAACCATCTGGATATTCACCATCAGATCGAAATCCTGCGCATGGTGCGTGACCTTGATCTGACAAGCATTGTCGCGCTGCATGATCTGAACCTCGCCGCCATGTTCTGCGACCGGATCGTGGTGCTGCAAGCCGGGGCGGTGGTGGCCTGCGGCACGCCCGAAGCGGTGCTGACCCCCGGGCTTTTGCGCGAGGTGTTCCGAGTTGAGGCAGAGGTGAGCGCAGGCCGCTGTCCGGGCCAGCCGCATATCCGCTTCAAGGCGTGATGCGGCAGACGAAAGGCGCTGTCGCGCGGGTCTCGCGCAGAACTGCCCCCCTGATCCTGAGCTAAAAGGGGGCAGTTCTGGATGACGGGTGTCAGCTTCGGCCCGGTCACATCGCGTCGATCAGGCCTTTCACGGCTGTCCGCCAGCCCGCGATGATCTGCTCGCGGTGGATGTGGCGGCCCTGTTTCACCTGATGCCGGCCTGCTGACCACAGATCGGTGACCACAGTATCGGGGGCGGCAAAGGCCAGCCCGTCAAGAATGTGATCCGGGTGCAGGGCGCAAAGGCTCGGGTGCGACAGGTCAATCGCTGTCAGATCGGCGAGAGTGCCGACGGCTATCTGCCCGGCGTTGCGCCCCAAGGCCTGTGCGCCCCCGCGTGCCGCACCGACATAGAGGAATTGGCCGACCGATCCTTCAGCCGGAACCATGACGTTGCGGGCAATGTCGCGCAGGCGCTGGCTGTATTCCAGTGTGCGCAGCTCTTCGGTCAGGCTGATACGGACGTTGCTGTCGGACCCGATGCCGAAGGCGCCGTTGGCGGCCAGCCATTCCGGCCCGTTGAACGGGCCATCGCCCAGATTGGCCTCGGTGATCGGGCAAAGCCCTGCCACGGCCCCGCTTTTCGCCAGCGCTGCCGTTTCCTGCGCCGTCATATGCGTGGCATGGATCGGGCACCAATCTGCGCCAATGGGCGTATTGGCCAGCAACCATTCGACCGGCCGCGCCCCGAGCCATGCGCTCACATCGGCCACTTCCTTGGGCTGTTCGGCCACGTGAATGTGGATCGGGTTGCCTGCTGCCAATGGCAGGACGCGGGCCAGATCGGCAGGGCAGGTGGCGCGCAGGGAATGAGGCGCAATGCCCACGCGGGTATCGGCGGGCAGCGCAAGGGCCGCCGCGCGCGCGGCCTCCAGCAGCGCCGCAAAGCTATCGACGGTATTGCCGAACCGCAACTGGCCGGTGGAGAGCGGCTGCTGGCCCACACCGCCATAGCTGTAAAGAACGGGCAGATGCGTCAGGCCAATGCCGGTCAGGCTGGCGGCGGCAAAGATGCGGTTCGACAGTTCGGCGATATTTGCATAAGCGCCACCACCCGTCTGATGATGGACATAATGGAACTCGCCAACGGCAGCGAAGCCGGTTTCCTGCATCTCCATGAACACAAGGGCGGCAATCGCCTCCATCTGTTCCGGCGTCAGGCGGTCCATGAAGCGGTACATAAGGTCTCGCCAGGTCCAGAAACTGTCGCGGCCTGCGATGCGGTGTTCTGTCATGCCCGCCATAGCGCGCTGAAACGTGTGGCTGTGCAGGTTCGACAGGGCAGGAAGCAGTGCCGACACGCGCGTGTCGGTTGGTTGCGGGGCCGCCGCTTTGTCCACACCCGTGATGTGACCATCAGCAACCGAGATCCTGACCTGCTTTACCCATCCCTCAGGCAACAAGGCGAGTTCTGCAAAAATCATAATGAAGACTCCTTATGTGTAGACATAACCCTAATACTTGCATTAATAACGACTCGGCAACACCTTTTATGGAGCATGCGCCTTGCAGCACTCTACCGTGGTCCTGACGAACCTTCGTGCAGCAACCCTGCAGCCCGGCACAGATCCTTATGGGTTGATCGAGGATGCAGCCCTTGTGCTGGTCGGGGACAAGATCGCCTGGGTCGGGCCGCTGGCCGCGCTGCCGGGTGACTATGGTGATCTGACCGCGCAGGACATGGGCGGGCGTCTGGTCACGCCCGCGCTGATTGATTGCCACACCCATGTCGTTCACGGCGGCAATCGCGCGACAGAGTTCGAGATGCGCCTGCAAGGGGCAAGCTATGAGGCCGTCGCAAGGGCAGGGGGCGGCATTGTTTCGACCGTCAAGGCGACCCGCAACGCCTCGGAAGATGAGCTGGTCTGGGCGGCACTGGCCTTTGTCGATGCGATGATCGCCGAAGGCGTGGCGGTGATTGAAATCAAGTCGGGCTATGGTCTGGAGCGGGACACCGAACTGCGGATGCTGCGCGCGGCGCGGCGGATCGGCCAGATGCGCCCGGTTCTGGTGCGGACCAGTTTCCTCGCCGCCCATGCCGTGCCGGTGGAATATCAGGGCCGCGCGGATGCCTATATCGACGAGGTGTGCATCCCCACGCTGCATGTCGCCCATGCCGAAGGGCTGGTCGATGCGGTCGACGGGTTTTGTGAGGGCATCGCCTTTTCCCCGACGCAGATCGAGCGTGTGTTCCAGGCTGCCCAGACGCTTGGCCTGCCGGTCAAACTTCATGCCGAGCAACTGTCCAACCTTGGCGGCGCGGCGCTGGCTGCGCGCTTCGGGGCCTTGTCTGCCGATCATCTGGAATATCTGGATGAAGCCGGAGTGGCCGCAATGGCCGCCGCCGGAACTGTTGCGGTCATTCTACCCGGCGCGTTTTACACGCTGCGCGAAACCGCAATGCCGCCCATCGACCTGCTGCGCCAATATGCCGTGCCGATGGCAGTGGCGACAGATATGAACCCCGGCTCTTCCCCGATGGCCTCGCTGTTGCTCGCGATGAACATGGCCTGCACCCTGTTCCGCATGACCCCGGCCGAGGCCCTGGCCGGGGCGACGATCCACGCCGCCCGCGCTTTGGGTCTGACGGATCGTGGCACGCTGGCGACAGGGCAGGCCGCAGACCTTGCCATCTGGAACTGCGGGCACCCGGCCGAACTGGCCTATCGTATCGGCTTTAACCCCCTTCATCAGCGCATTCAGGGAGGCGTCCTGTGACCGCCGCACACCACACTCTTGTCCTGACCCCTGGTCAGACCACGCTGGATCAGCTTGCCCGCATTTACCGCGAGGAAATGTCGGTCACACTTGATCGCAGTGCAAAGCCGGGAATTGAAGCCGCCGCCGCGGCAATCAAGGCCGCGGCCGCCGGGGATATTCCGGTCTATGGCGTGAATACCGGCTTTGGCAAACTCGCGTCCTTGCGTATCGCCCCGGATGACACGGCCACATTGCAGCGCAATCTGATCCTGTCGCATTGCTGTGGGGTCGGCGAAGCCATCCCGCGCCGCCACGCCCGTCTGCTGATGGTGCTGAAACTGCTCAGCTTTGGTCGCGGTGCTTCGGGCGTGCGCTGGGAGTTCGTCGAGTTGATCGAGGCGATGCTGGCGCGCGGCGTCACGCCGATCGTGCCTGCGCAGGGCTCGGTCGGGGCCTCGGGGGATCTGGCACCGCTGTCGCATATGACGGCTGTGATCATCGGCGAAGGCGAGGCCGAGTATCAGGGCCGGGTGATGCCGGGGGGCGAGGCGCTGGCCGCCGCAGGCCTGTCGCCCGTCGCCCTTGGTCCGAAAGAGGGGCTGGCCTTCATCAATGGCACGCAATTCTCCACCGCCTTCGCGCTGGCAGGCCTGTTCGACGGCTGGAATGCCGCGCAATCGGCCCTGGTAACCTCGGCGCTGTCGACCGACGCGATCATGGGGTCCACCGCCCCGTTGCAGCCTGAAATCCACAGCCTGCGCGGCCATGCAGGGCAGATCGAGGCCGCAGGTTTCATGCGCGCGCTGCTGAACGGCTCCGAAATCCGGGAAAGCCATATTGATGGCGACGCGCGGGTACAGGATCCCTATTGCATCCGCTGCCAGCCGCAGGTCACCGGGGCGGCGATGGATGTGCTGCGTCAGGCCGCCCGCACGCTGGAGATCGAGGCGAACGCCGCCACCGACAACCCGCTGGTGTTGAGCGAGGCTGGATTGATCGTTTCGGGCGGCAATTTCCATGCCGAACCCGTGGGCTTTGCCGCCGACATGATCGCGCTGGCCCTGGCCGAGATCGGTGCCATCGCCCAGCGGCGCGTGGCCCTGATGGTTGATCCGGTGCTGTCGTTCAACCTGCCGGCCTTCCTGACCCCGCGCCCCGGCCTGAACTCTGGCCTGATGATTGCCGAAGTCACCACGGCGGCACTTATGTCGGAAAACAAACACATCGCCATGCCCTGTGTGACCGACAGCACGCCCACGTCGGCCAATCAGGAAGATCACGTGAGCATGGCTGCGCATGGTGCTGTGCGCTTGGGCAAGATGGTGCAGAACCTGAATGTGATCCTTGGCGTCGAGGCGATCTGCGCCGCCCAAGGCATTGATTTCCGAGCACCGCTGCACACCAGCAGCCCGTTGCAGGGCGTTGTCGCGCGTCTGCGGCAAGACGTGGCGACGATGGGCGATGATCGGTATATGGCCCCCGATCTGGCGGCGGCGGCGGCTCTGATCGGCAGCGGTGCGCTTGCACAGGCCAGCGGCCTTGCCCTGCCAGAGCTTTCGGCATGACACCCGTCAGCATCACGCAAGGCGACAGCCCGGTCATTCTGGGCCTGCCGCATGGAGGCACCTTCGTGCCTGACGCGATGCTGGCGCGGCTGAATGACCGTGGCACCGCCCTGTCAGACACGGATTGGCACATCGCGCAGCTGTATCAGGGTCTGTTGCCCGGTGTCACGACGGTGGCAGCGACGTTTCATCGCTATGTCATCGACGCCAACCGCGACCCGGCGGGGGTTTCGCTTTATCCCGGTGCCAATACCACGTCGCTCTGCCCGACCACCGATTTCGACGGGATCGACATCTGGCTGGACGGGCAGGCACCAGGCCCGGATGAGGTTGCCGAGCGCCGGGCGCATTACCACACGCCCTATCACGACGCTCTGGCGGCCGAGGTCGCGCGGGTGAAAGCCCGGCATGGTGTGGCGATCGTCTATGATTGCCACTCGATCCGCTCGACCATTCCTTTCCTGTTTGACGGGGTGCTGCCGGTCTTTTCTATCGGCACCAATGACGGGCAGACCTGTGCGCCGCAGGTGACGGAGGTGGTCTCGGCCCCCTGTGCTGCGTCCTCCCGGTTCGACTCGGTGGTGAACGGACGCTTCAAGGGCGGCTGGACCACCCGCCACTATGGTCAGCCCGCCAACGGCGTTCATGCCATTCAAATGGAGCTGGCCCAACGTGCCTATCTCGCTGCCGAGGCGGCACCCTGGACCTATGCCGCCCAGACCGCCGCACCCCTGCGCGCGGTTCTGGCGCAAATTCTGCAATCTCTTGATACGCTTGCCCGTTCGGGCGTGCTCAACCGCTGAAGGAGCCCCACATGCTTGACCGTAAGAACAGCCGCGACATTTACCCTGCGACCGGGACGGAGATCACGGCGAAAAGCTGGCAGACCGAAGCCGCGATGCGGATGCTGATGAACAACCTGCATCCCGATGTTGCCGAAAACCCGCATGAGCTGGTGGTTTACGGCGGTATCGGCCGCGCCGCGCGCAGCTGGGGTGATTTTGACCGGATCGTCGCCACGCTGAAGGATCTTGAGGAGGACGAGACCCTTCTGGTGCAATCGGGCCGCCCGGTCGCCGTTGTGCGCACGCACAAGGATGCGCCGCGTGTGCTGATCGCGAACTCGAACCTCGTGCCGCATTGGGCGACCTGGGATCATTTCAACGAGCTCGATAAGAAGGGCCTGATGATGTATGGCCAGATGACCGCAGGGTCCTGGATCTACATCGGCACCCAAGGCATCGTGCAGGGCACTTATGAAACCTTTGCCGAGGCGGGCCGTCAGCATTACGGCGGGTCGCTGAAGGGCAAATGGATCCTGACCGGCGGTCTGGGTGGCATGGGCGGCGCGCAGCCGCTGGCCGCGGTGATGGCCGGGGCCTGCTGTCTGGCGGTGGAATGCGACGAGACCCGCATCGATTTCCGCCTGCGTACCCGCTATGTCGACGCCAAGGCCAAGACCCTGGACGAGGCGCTGGCGATGATCGCGGACTGGACCGCGAAGGGCGAGGCAAAATCGGTCGGGCTGCTGGGCAATGCCGCCGATATCTTCCCGGAAATCGTGGCGCGGATGAAGGCGGGCGGCCCGCGCCCCGACATCGTGACCGACCAGACCTCGGCTCATGATCCGCTGCACGGTTATCTGCCGCAGGGCTGGACGGTTTCGGAATGGCGCGCCAAACAGGAGAGCGATCCGAAAGCCGTGGAGACGGCGGCCCGGGCGAGCATGAAGACCCATGTCGCGGCGATGGTTGATTTCTGGAACGCGGGTGTGCCGACGCTGGATTACGGCAACAACATCCGCCAGGTGGCGCAGGAAGAAGGGCTGGAAAACGCCTTCGCCTTCCCCGGTTTCGTGCCCGCCTATATCCGCCCGCTGTTCTGCCAGGGCATTGGTCCGTTCCGCTGGGTGGCGCTGTCGGGCGACCCGGAAGACATCTACAAGACCGATGCGGCGATGAAGAAGCTGTTCCCCGAGAACACGCATCTGCACAATTGGCTGGACATGGCGCAGGATCGGATCGCGTTCCAGGGCCTGCCCGCCCGCATCTGCTGGATCGGGCTGGGGGATCGGCACCGCGCCGGTCTGATGTTCAACGAGATGGTGAAGAACGGCGAGTTGAAAGCGCCGATCGTGATCGGGCGTGATCACCTCGACAGCGGCTCCGTCGCCTCGCCCAACCGCGAGACCGAGGCGATGAAGGACGGGTCGGACGCCGTGTCCGACTGGCCGCTGCTGAACGCGCTGGTCAACACCGCCTCGGGCGCGACCTGGGTGTCGATCCACCATGGCGGCGGCGTGGGCATGGGCTTCTCGCAGCATTCCGGCGTGGTGATCGTGGCCGACGGCACCGATGACGCGGCCAAACGGCTGGAACGCGTGCTGTGGAACGACCCAGCCTCGGGCGTCTGGCGCCACGCCGACGCAGGCTATGACATCGCCATCGACTGCGCCAAAGCCCGCGGCCTCCGCTTGCCGACCATTCTGGGCAACTGAGCGCGGCCTCGGCCCCCTTCCTTCAAGGCAGCCAGACGACCCTCTGGCTGCCTCCCCCCTATTGAAAGGATCCGCCCATGCGTACCCGCGCCGCAGTCGCCGTCGCCGCAGGCAAACCGTTGGAGATCATGGAGGTGAACCTTGCCGATCCGAAAGAGGGCGAAGTCCTCGTCGAGATCAAGGCAACGGGCATCTGCCATACGGATGAATTCACCCTGTCGGGTGCCGACCCCGAGGGGCTGTTTCCGGCGATCCTCGGGCATGAGGGGGCAGGCGTCGTCATCGCCTGTGGGCCCGGTGTCACCACGCTGAAACCCGGCGATCACGTCATTCCGCTTTATACCCCGGAATGTCGGCAATGCCCGAGCTGCCTGAGCCAGAAGACCAACCTCTGCACCTCGATCCGCGCCACGCAGGGGCAGGGCCTGATGCCTGATGGCACCAGCCGGTTTTCCATGCTCGATGGCACGCCGATCCATCATTACATGGGCTGTTCCACCTTCGCCAACCACACGGTTGTGCCGGAAATCGCGCTGGCGAAGGTGCGGGAAGACGCGCCTTTCGACAAGATCTGCTACATCGGCTGTGGTGTGACCACCGGGATCGGTGCCGTGCTGAACACCGCCAAGGTGGAGATCGGTGCGAAGGCCGTGGTCTTTGGTCTGGGCGGTATCGGCCTGAACGTCATTCAGGGCCTGCGTATGGCCGGGGCTGACATGATCATCGGCGTTGATCTGAACAACGACAAGAAGCCCTGGGGCGAGAAGTTCGGGATGACCCACTTCATCAATCCCAAAGAAATCGAAGGATCTGTGGTTCAGGCCATTGTGGAGATGACCAAGACCCCGTTCGACCAGATCGGCGGCGCGGATTACTCGTTCGACTGCACCGGCAACGTCAAGGTGATGCGCGACGCGCTGGAATGCACCCATCGCGGCTGGGGTGTGTCGGTGGTGATTGGCGTGGCCCCGGCAGGGGCCGAGATCCAGACCCGACCGTTTCAGCTGGTGACGGGCCGGGTGTGGAAAGGCACGGCCTTTGGTGGCGCGCGCGGCCGCACCGATGTGCCGAAGATTGTTGACTGGTACATGGACGGCAAGATCGAGATCGATTCGATGATCACCCATACTCTGAAGCTGGAGGACATCAACAAGGGCTTCGATCTGATGCACGCGGGCGAAAGCATCCGCGCTGTCGTCGTGTTCTGAGGTCACGCACCCGGAGCCGGACCGGCGCTTCTATCCGGTAAAAATGGGAGGAGAGATCACATGACCAAACCGAATCTGCATCCGGCGCTGGACAACGGCATTGCCGCGACCTCGGCGGAGTTTTCTGGCGGCACGCTTGTCTGCGCCTGCACGGAAAATGCCGTGCGTGTGCGTGTCGAGGGACAGATCGCCCACAATCACGCCTGCGGCTGCACCAAATGCTGGAAACCCGAGGGCGCTGCCTTCTCGATCGTCGCGGTGGCCCCGCATGACAAGGTGACCGTGGTTGAAAACGGTAACAAGCTGGCGGTCGTCGACCCGGAGGCGCTGATCCAGCGCCATGCCTGCAAGGACTGCGGCGTGCATATGTACGGCCCTGTCACCCGCAAGCACCCGTTTCAGGGGTTGGACTTCATCCACCCCGAACGGTTCGAGGAAAAAGGCTGGGCACAACCCGGCTTTGCGGCCTTCGTTTCTTCGGCCATTGAGGGCGGAACGGCGCCATCCGCGATGGACGGGGTGCGGGCACGTTTCAAGGACCTGGGGCTTGAACCCTATGATTGCCTGAATCCTGCCTTGATGGATTACATCGCAACCTGGACGGTCGAGAACCGCACATAACGCTCCCTGACTGGCCCGCTGAACCCAGGTTCGGCGGGCCTCTTTCTATGACGCCCGGGCTTGCCTTGGTCAAGAAAGGCCTGCACGGCATCTTCTGCCGCGGCTCTCGCCGTAACCTTTTGGCGCACGTTTCCAACACCCGAAATTTCGAAGGCGTATCGTCTTGTCGCTTGGGGCTCTGTTCTGGCCCCGGGGCAGCGGGGGCGTATCCATCGCTTTGCATACGGACAAACAGTTAATCAAATCTGATCTATAATCAAAAACAAATAAATAGTTTTGACCGCTTTGCCTGCACGTTCTAATCCGTCTGGAACACCAGCAAGGGGGCGCGGATGTCCACGGAATCGCAGGATTACAAAATCGTTCTGGGCGTGATCGGGGCGGATTGCCATGCTGTCGGCAACCGCATCCTGACCTCGGTCCTGACGCAGGGGGGCATCGACGTGGTGAACCTTGGGGTCATGGTGGCGCAGGATGAATTCATCGAAGCGGCATTGTCCGAACAGGCGGGGGCCATTCTGGTCTCGTCGATTTACGGCCATGGCGAACTGGACTGCCAGGATTTCCGGGCGCGCTGCGAGGAACGCGGGCTGACCGATATCGTGCTCTATGTCGGCGGCAATCTGGTGATCGGCAAACAGGAGTTTTCCGTCGTCGAGGCGCAGTTCCGCGAGATGGGCTTTGATCGGGTGTTCCATCCCAGCGCCGATCTTCAAGAGGTGATCGGCCTTCTCAAGGCAGATATCGACGCGAACCGCCCGGCACAGCTGGCGCGCAACTCGCGCCCGCTGGCAGACGAGCGCCTTGGCCTTTCGGCCTGATACAGGGAAATCCGCAATGACCGAACTGACCAATCACCGTCTGGACACTGCCGGTTTCGAGGCCGAGCGCGCGGAAATCCTGCAGAGCTGGCCGACCGGCACGGGTGTCAGCTTTGCCGAAGCCGTGAAGGTGCAGGAGGCGCTGCCCACCGAAAAGCGCTTTCCCGTTGCGCTGGCCGCGGCGGATGCGCAGGGCATGACCCTGTTGCAGCCGCGCGCCGGTGTCGCGCTGGTGCGTGAACATGCGGCGCTTCTGAACGGGCTCAGCCCCTATTGCGATGTGCTGCCCACGACGATCGACGCCTATACCCGCCACAACCGCTATACCGAGGCGCAAGACGGGATCGACCGTTCGCGTGCCGCTGGAACCTCGCTGTTGAACGGCTTTCCGGCGGTCAACCACGGGGTTGATGGCTGTCGTCGTCTGGTGGATGCGGTGTCGAAACCCGTTCAGGTGCGCCACGGCACACCGGACGCGCGGCTTCTGGCAGAGATCACGCTGGCGGCGGGGTTCTCCAGCTTCGAGGGCGGCGGCATTTCCTACAATATCCCTTATGCCAAACACGTGCCCCTGGAGCGTTCGATCCGGCATTGGCAGTATTGCGACCGGCTGGTCGGGCGGTTCGAGGAGGAGGGCGTCTCAATCAACCGCGAGCCCTTCGGCCCGTTGACCGGCACGCTGGTGCCGCCGTTTGTCAGCCATGTGGTTGCCATTCTGGAGGGGCTTCTGGCGCTGGAACAGGGCGTGAAGTGCATCACGCTTGGCTACGGGCAGGCAGGCAATGTGGCGCAGGACATCGCGGCGCTGCGGTCATTGCGGCGTCTGGCACATCACTATTTCCTGAACGCAGGCTATGCCGATTACAAGCTGACCACGGTGTTTCATCAGTGGATGGGCGGCTTTCCTGCGGACGAGGCGCAGGCGACGGCGGTGATCTGTCTTGGCGCGCTGGTGGCGCGGCAAGCGCGGGCGACCAAGATCATCGTCAAGACCCCGCACGAAGCCAGCGGCGTGCCGACGCTGGAGGCGAACCAGGCCGGGCTGAAGGCCACTCGGCAGATGGTGAACATGATCTCTGACCAGAACCGCGTGGACAGCCCCGATATCCAGATGGAAATCGACGTGATCGAGGCCGAGGTGCACGCCGTCATGCGGGAAATCCTGCGGCTCGGGCGTGGTGACATCGCGCGCGGTGCCGTGGCGGCCTTTCAGACGGGAGCGATGGACGTGCCCTTTGCCCCGGCCCGTGCGAATCTGGGCAAGCTGACGCCGGTGCGCGACAATCACGGGGCGATCCGGTTGTTTGATGTGGGCAACGTGCCTTTGCCCGCCGATGTGCTTGCCTTCCACCGCGACAAGATTGCCGAGCGCGCCCTGTGCGAGCGGCGCGAGCCTTCCTTCAACATGGTGGTCGATGACGTGCGCGCCATCTCTGCCAGCAAACTTGTCGGCCGACCTGCCTGACCCTTTGGCCTGAACCTGCGGAATCCCCATGAAGATCAAGAACGTTCACCTCGCCCCAGGCTATTCGGCCTTCTATTTCGACGATCAGGCCGCCATCAAGGCGGGCGCCCGGCAAGACAGTTTCGTCTATACCGGCGCCCCCTTGACCCCCGGTTTCGATCAGGTGCGCCAATGCGGTGAAAGCATCTCGATCATTCTGGAACTTGCAGACGGGCAACTGGCCGAAGGCGATTGCGCGGCGGTGCAATATTCGGGTGCGGGCGGGCGCGACCCTCTGTTCACGGCGGAACGCTTCATTCCGCTGATCCGCGCGCATCTGGTGCCGCGGCTGATCGGGCTGGATGTGTCGCAGTTTCGCGACAATGCCGCAAGCTTTGACGCGCTGACCATCGGCGGGGCGGCGCTGCACACCGCCATCCGCTATGGCCTGTCGCAAGCGCTGCTAGACGCCACCGCCCGCGCGACTGGCAGGCAGAAATATCAGGTCGTGGCCGACGAATGGGACTTGCCACAGGTTGCCGCACCGCTGGCCCTGTTTGGCCAAAGCGGTGATGACCGTTACAATGCCGTGGACAAGATGATCCTGAAACAGGTCGCCGCCCTGCCGCATGGATTGATCAACAATGTGCCGCAAAAGCTGGGCGAGACGGGGGGCAAGCTTGCCGAATATGTCTCGTGGCTTTGCCACCGCATCCGCAGCCTGCGCCGCAGCGCCGCCTATATGCCGGATCTGCATATCGACGTTTATGGCACCGTGGGCGAGATCTTCGAGAATGACGCGGACCGCATCGCCGACTATCTGACCACGCTGGAAAAGCGGGCCGAGGGCTTCACCCTCTATATCGAAGGCCCCGCCGACGCGGGATCGAAAGAGGGCCAGATCGCGCTGCTGGCGGCCATCAAATCCGCTCTCTCCGCGCGGGGCAGCGCGGTGAAGATCGTCGCCGACGAATGGTGCAACACACAGGCCGATGTGGTCGATTTCGTCGATGCCCGCTGCTGCGACATGGTGCAGATCAAGACGCCCGATCTTGGCAGCCTGCACAACACTATCGACGCCGTGCTGTATTGCAAGGCGCAGGGAGTCGAGGCCTATCAGGGCGGCACCTGCAACGAGACCGACATTTCCGCCCGCGCCTGCCTTCATGCCGCGATGGCGACCCGCCCCGAGCGGGTTCTGGTCAAGCCCGGCATGGGGTTTGATGAGGGCATGACCATCGTGGCGAACGAGATGAACCGCATCCTCGCCATTGGCCAGCGGACGGGGGCCTGACATGCAGGAGCACCATCTGAAACCCTACGAGGGCCTGCTGGTCGTCTCGCTGGAACAGGCTGTCGCCGCCCCGCTGGCCTCGTGCCACTTTGCGCAAGGTGGGGCGCGGGTGATCAAGATCGAGCGGGAGGGCGAGGGCGATTTCGCCCGTAAATATGACGGCGCGGTCAAGGGCACGGCGTCCTATTTCGCCTGGGCCAACCATGGCAAGGAAAGCCTGTGTCTGGACATCAAGAAGCCCGGGGATACGGCGCTGCTGGACCGGCTTCTGGCCAAGGCGGATATCTTCATCCAGAACCTCGCCCCCGGTGCCATCGACCGGGCAGGGTTCGGCTCTGAAACTCTGCGCCAGAAATATCCCCGCCTCATCACCTGCGATATCAGCGGGTATGGCGAGGCGGGCGCATACTGCGAGATGAAGGCCTATGATTTCCTCGTGCAATGCGAAAGCGGGCTGGTCGCGGTCAATGGCGCGCCGGGGCATCCGGGGCGGATCGGGGTTTCGGTCTGCGACATCGGGGCCAGCATGAATGCCATCATCGGGCTGCAAAAGGCCCTGATCGCGCGCGGCATCACCGGCAAGGGCAGTGCGGTCAAGCTGTCCCTGTTCGACACCGCCGCCGACTGGATGACGGTGCCCCTGCTGCATACGGTCTATGCTGGAAACGCGCCGCAGCCTGTTGGCCTGCACCATCCGTCCATTGCACCCTATGGCGGGTTTACCACCTCGGACGGGCAGATCCTTGCCATCTCGATCCAGAATGAACGCGAATGGGTCAAGCTGTGCGCCGAGGTGTTCGAGCGCCCGGATCTGGCGAAGGATCCGTTGTTCTGCAATGCGGCGGCGCGCGTCAGGAACCGGCTGGACACCGACGCCATGGTTGCCGCCTATTTTGCCGCCCGGACGCGCGCCGAGATGGAGGCCCGTTTACGGGCGGCGTCCATCGCCTTTGGCGCGGTCAATTCGGTGGCTGATTTTGCGGCGCATCCGCAACTGCGTCGTGCGCCGGTCACTCTGGAAGACGGGCAAGAGGCCGAACTGGTCGCACCCCCCGTCCGCCACAGTTTCGAACCCGATCAGCCGCGGTTGGGCCGGGTGCCTGCGGTCGGCCAGCACAGTGCCGCGATCCGCGCCGAGTTTGGCTGAGCCATGGGCCGCAGCTATCTGTTCATCCCGGCGCATCAACAGCGTCTGCTTGCCCGCGCGCATGAACGCGCGGCGGATGTCATTCTGCTGGATCTTGAAGACAGCGTTCCGGCGGGCCAGAAACCCGGTGCGCGCAGCAGTCTGGCCGCGACAGTGGCGGGGCTGGTGGCAAAAGGCGTCCGCATCGCGGTGCGCGTCAATGCTGGTCTCGGGGATCTGGCACGTGATATTGAGGCCGCATGTCTGCCCGGCGTCGAGGCGCTGATGATCCCGAAGGTGGCGCATGGTGAAACCCTGCGGCTGGTTGCCGATCATCTGACGGTTTGCGAGCGGAACGCAGGGCTGGAGCCGGGCGCCATCGGCCTCATTGCCTTGATCGAAAGTGCCGAAGGACTTTTGAACGCGGCGCTGATCGCCCGCGCCCCGCGTTTGACGGCGCTGGCCTTCGGGACCGAAGATTTCAGCACCGATTGCGGCTTTGCTCCGACACCCGAAACATTGGTGGTCCCGGCGCAGGCCCTGATCTGGGCGGCAAGGGCGGCGGGCGTGGCGGTTCTGGGCCTGCCTGGCAGTATTGCCGATGTGGCCGATGCCGCGCGCTTCGAGAGCCATGCCGCCCTTGGGCAGCGTCTGGGCTTTGCCGGTGTTCTGTGCATCCATCCGCGACAGGTGGGTATCGTCAATCGCCTCTACACGGCTGATCCCACGGCGCTGGAGCAGGCACGGCGCATCGTTGCCGCCTCTGACGCCGCCGAGGCCAGGGGGATGGGTGCGGCACTTCTGGATGGCAAGATGATCGACCCGCCGGTGGTGGCGCGTGCCCTCAGGCTGCTGCGCCAAAATCCGGGCCAAACAGACCCCGCATGATCGCGGGGCCATCTGCGCGCACGAATTCGACAAACTGCCGTGCCGCTGGTCCGGGGGGCCGACGTTTCAGATGCAGCACATACCAGTCACGGATCTGCGGCATGCCATCAACCTGTAACACACTCAATTTGCCTGCCTGACGTTCCAGCGCGATGGTATGGGCCGAAATGAAGGCCAGCCCCATATTGCCCATTACGGCCTGCTTGATATTGGCATTGCTGTCCATCTGTTGCGCGCGGGGCAGTGCAAGCCCGGCCTCGTGAAAGAAATGCTCGTGCACCATCCGCGTGCCCGATCCGCTTTCGCGCACCAGGAACGGCATCGGCACCAGATCGGCTCTGCGGATGCGTTTGGCACGGGCGAGCGGGTGGTCCGGGTGGCTGATCAGCACATAGGGATGTTTGGCGAACTGATGCGCCGTAACCTCGACCCGCTTTGGCGGACGCCCCATCAGCGCCACATCGGCGCGCCCGGCTTCCAGTGCCGCGATCACGCCTTCGCGGTTGTCGATGCTGATCTGCAGATCCGCCTCCGGGTGGCACTTGCGGAACTCTTGCATCAACTGCGGCCCGAAGTTTCGCGCGGTGGAGACCATCACCACGCGCACCTGATTGTCGATCCGGCCCTGCAACGCCTCGACGACATGCACGGCCTCTTTCAGCGTCTCGACCATGCGTTCGGCATAAGGCACAAGTGCCGTCGCCACCTCTGTCGGCTGGACGGACCGGCCCTCCTTGTCGAACAGGGTCGCGCCGAGGCTTTCGCTCAGCTTGCTCATCTGCATGGAAACGGCAGGTGGCGTCAGGCCCAGACGTTCGGCCGCCCGCATGAAGCTGCGGCTTTCGACGGCGGCCAGAAAGATCTGCATCTGCCGCAGGGTAATCTTGTCGCCCAGATCGTCCAAAACCATCCCCTCGCCCTTGCCTGCATGTGGCAGCACCGTCCGGGCGCTGTCAATCATCGCAGCGCCTCATTGCGGACGTGCGAAAAAGTCGCCCCCCTTGTCGTCGATGATCAGAAATGCCGGAAAACCCTGCACTTCGATAAGGAAAACCGCCTCCATGCCGAATTCGGCAAAGTCGATCGGCTCGACCTTGCGGATGACCTCCTTGCCCAGGGTCGCCGCCGCCCCGCCAACTGAGCCGAGGTAGAAGCCGCGATGTGCCTTGCAGCTTTGCACCACGGCAGCCGAGCGGTTGCCTTTGGCGATCATCACCCGCGAGGCGCCACGCGCCTGCAGGTCGGGCACATAGGGGTCCATCCGCGCCGCTGTCGTCGGCCCGAAAGAGCCGGAGGCGTGGCCGGAGGGGGTCTTGGCCGGGCCTGCATAATACACCGGATGGCGTGTCATGTAGTCGGGCAGGGGCTGGCCCGCCGCCACCATGCGCGCAAGTTCGGCATGGACCATATCGCGCGCGACGATCATCGTGCCCGACAGCAGGACGGGGGTGGACACCGCCAGACCCGACAGGGCGTCACAAACCGCGTCGATCTGTTGGTCAAGGTCGATGCGGACCGGCTTCTGGGCTGTGCGCAGCGTCGGTAGAAAGCGGGCGGGGTCGCGCTCCAACGCTTCCAGCCAAAGGCCGTCGCGGTCGATCCGGGCCTTGATCTGGCGGTCGGCCGAGCAACTGACCCCCATGCCGACAGGCAGGCTGCCGCCGTGGCGCGGCAGGCGGATCACCCGCACATCATGGCAGAAATACTTGCCGCCGAACTGCGCACCAAGGCCCATGCTGCGGGTCAGTTTCAGAACCTGCGCCTCAAGACCCTGATCCCGAAACGCCCGGCCCTTCATGTCGCCACAGTCGGGAAGGTCATCCAGCGCGCGGGCCGAGGCGAGCTTGACCGTCTTGAGGCATTGTTCCGCCGACAGACCCCCGATCACGATCGCCAGATGGTAGGGCGGGCAGGCCGTGGTGCCAAGCGTGCGGATCTTTTCGTCAAGGAAGCGGAGCAGGCGGTCGGGCTCCAGCAGCCGGCGTGTCTCCTGAAACAGGAAGGTCTTGTTGGCCGATCCGCCGCCCTTGGCCATGAACAGAAGGTCCAGCGTCTCGCCCTCGCCTGCCTCGATGTCGATCTGGGCGGGCAGGTTGGTGCCGGTGTTCCGTTCCTCATACATCGTCAGCGGGGCCATCTGGGAATAGCGCAGGTTGCGGCTGTCCCAGGTGGCGCGGATACCCTCCTCAATGGCCGCCTTTGCCGACCCTGCCACCAGAAGGTTTTGCCCCTTCTTGCCGGTCACGACCGCGGTGCCGGTGTCCTGACAGCTGGGAAATTCCCGTTCGGCGGCGATCACCGCATTCTTGATCAGTTCCAGAGCCACAAAACGGTCGTTGGCCGAGGCGTCGGGGTCATCGAAAATCTGGCCGAGCTGCTCCAGATGGCTGGTGCGCAGCAGGTGTGACACATCGGCAAAGGCTTCCTCGGTCAGCCGGGCAAGGCTTTCAGCGGGAACGCGCAGAAAGCTTTCGCCAGCGCAGTCAATACGTTCGGGATTATCGAGCGGCAATTTTCGGAACATCTGATCGCCTTCCAGCTTCGGTCCCATCGCTCATAGGGGCGAGAGCTGAAACAGATCAATATCATTGATCTGAAATCTTATTTAGATAAGTAATAATTACTTTTAACACGGCTTCAAGCCGCACCTTGGTGGTGCGCCGGGAATGCCCTTTCGCGCCAGCAAAGCGTCATCGCCTGTCCGACCGGCACCGGGTGCTTGCCAGATATTGCAGGCGGCGTTGCATGGGGCGGCACTCGGCAGCGATCTCGCGTTTCGGGACAGGGGCGAAGAGCCGTCTGCCTCAGTAGCTCGTCGTCATGCGATGGTCGCGGTGATAGACAAGATTGACGTAAGTCACGGTTTCGCCTTGCCAGGTTGTCTGTCGTTCAACCCGGAACAGCGCATCTCTGGGTTCGCAGCACAGCATGAGCGCCTGTTCGGGATCGGCGGAGGTCGCAGAAAAGCTGATCTCGACGCTTGAAAACGGCACCTGCGTCACCAGCCACTCATTGGGGCTGACAACCGAGAAATCGACGGTGCGGGCCGTCGGCGTGGCGTCAAGATTGATCCAGCGATCCTCAAGCTGATAGGGTCTCCCATCCGCGAAATGCAGCGCGACGAGGTGCAGCACCTCGGTCTCTGGTTTGAGGTTCATCTGTGCCCGGCGCCAGTCTGGCGGAACCAGGATTTCCGACCGCACCAGTGCATAGCGGTAGACCGAGCCGAGTTCGATGATCTCGTTGCGCACCAGCGGAATCGCGATCCTTGCCTGCCGGACGGGCGACTGGCGCACGCGTGTCCCCGCCTTGCGCTTGCGTTCGACAATGCCCTCGTCAACCAGCTCTCGCATGGCGCGGTTCACCGTTGCGCGGGCGACGCCGTATTCCACGGCAAGGTCTTGTTCATTCGGAATCAGGCTGCCGGGTGGCCACTCGCCGCCCATGATTCGCATGAGCACGTCCGCCTTAACTTCGCCGAAATTCTTCGCCACACAGGTTCTCCCAATTGCCATGCAGTCTTCGCCCAAAAGCGCCAAGAAATCATCATATTTCTTGCCAATGGCAGAGATTGTGCCAGTTTTTTCTGGACAAGATGGCGTTTTCAGACATTATACATGATCATATAAACTATAAAGCACATACAAATGCTCAGAAAAATCCCCCCTATCCCAAGGTTGATCGCAAGAAGGCTGGCCATTGGTGTGCTGACACTCTTGGTCGTATCGGCAGTGATTTTCTGGGCAGTGGAGCTGTTGCCCGGCGATATCGCGACAGAAATCCTGGGCCAGTCGGCGACGCCCGAGACCATCGCCGCCTTCAATGCCCGCTTCGGGCTGACCGACCCGCCGCTGATACGCTACTTTCATTGGCTGGGGGGTGCGCTAACCGGCGAGTTTGGCCTGTCTATCGCCAACCAGATGCCAATTACCGAACTGATCGGCGAACGCACCTTCAACACCCTCTTTCTTGCCGCCTATGCCGCCCTGATCGCCGTGCCCGTGGCAATCCTGCTGGGCTTGATCGCGGCGCTTTATCGCGGCTCGCTCATGGACCGCATCATCTCGAGCTCGACGCTCGCCGTGATCTCTTTGCCCGAGTTTTTCGTGGCCTATATCCTGATCCTGATCTTTGCGGTGCAGTTGAAGTGGTTCCCCAGCCTTGCCAGCGTCACCCCGGACATGTTGCTTGGCAGTCGCCTGTATGTGTCTTTCCTGCCCGCGCTGACGATGGTGCTGATCGTGATGGCGCATATGATGCGGATGACACGCGCCGCAATCGTCAACCTTCTGGCCTTGCCCTATATCGAAATGGCCGAGTTGAAAGGCGTCAAGCGCTGGCGGGTGATTGCGGTCCATGCGCTGCCCAATGCGGTCGCCCCCATCGTCACGGTTGTCGCGCTCAATCTCGCCTATCTGATTGTCGGCGTCGTTCTGGTTGAAGTTGTCTTTGTATACCCGGGTCTTGGGCAGCTTCTGGTCGACAGTGTCTCAAAGCGCGACATGCCGGTCGTGCAGGCGGCCTGCCTGATCTTCGCCGCGACCTACATCCTTCTCAATTTGGCCGCGGATATCATCGGGATCATCGCCAATCCGCGCCTTCTGCATCCGAGGTAACTCCGTGATCAACTGGCTGTCGCAGCTGCGCACCGCGCCCGTATCGGCAAAACTCGGGCTCGGCCTGATTGCCGCCTATGCCTTCATCGCCATCTTTGCCCCGCTGATCGCCCCCCATACCGAACGTGAGATCGTCGGAAGCGCCTATCTGCCCTGGGCCGCCCCCTTCTACCTTGGGACCGATGCGGTGGGGCGGGATGTGATGTCGCGGCTCATCTATGGCGCGCGCAATACGGTCGGCATCGCGCTGGCAACGACGCTTCTGGCGTTCCTGATCGGGTCGAGCCTCGGCCTTCTGGCTGCCACGGTGGGGGGCTGGCTTGATACAGGGCTGTCGCGCATCGTGGATGTGTTGATGGCGATCCCGTCGCTTGTTTTCGCCCTGCTGATCCTGACCATCACCGGCACCAATGTTGTGGCGCTGATCCTGGTGATTGCGGTTCTGGACAGCACGCGTGTCTTCCGGCTGGCCCGTGCCGTGGCACAAGGGATCCTGACGATGGACTATGTGGAAGTCGCCCGGATGCGCGGCGAAGGGCTGTTCTGGATCATCCGGCGCGAGGTTCTGCCAAATGCCGCCTCGCCCCTGATCGCCGAATTTGGCCTGCGCTTCTGTTTCGTGTTCCTCTTCATCTCGGCGCTCAGCTTCCTCGGGCTTGGCTTGCAGCCGCCGACGGCGGATTGGGGCTCGATGGTCCGCGAAAGCGCGCGGCTGATTGCCTATGCGAATTTCTCAAGCTGGCAGACCGCAACCTTTGGCTTTGCGCCGCTGCTTCCTGCGGGCGCGATTGCGGTTCTGACAATCGCGGTCAACCTGGTGGTGGATTGGGTCTTGCATCTGTCTAGCGGACTGAAGGACTGAACATGGCAAAGCTTCTTGAAATCCGTGATCTCTGGATCGAAGGCCGCTCGGGCGATGCCTGGCAGCAGATCGTCAAAGGCGTGAGCCTTGATCTGAACAAGGGCGAAGTCCTTGGCCTGATCGGCGAAAGCGGTGCCGGTAAATCCACGCTCGGGCTGACCGCCATGGGCCATGTGCGGTCAGGCTGCCGCATCGCTTCGGGGTCAATCAAGTTCGATGGCGTCGAGCTTGTCGGCGCTTCGGCGGAAACGCTCCGGGATCTGCGGGGGCGACGTATCGCCTATGTTGCGCAATCCTCAGCGGCCTCTTTCAACCCCGCCTGGCGGTTGATGGCGCAACATTGCGAAGCCCCGCTTCAGCACGGCGTCATGAGCCGCGCCGAAGCCGAAGCCGAAGCGGTGCGTCTTTACAGCGAAATGCGCCTGCCCGACCCGGATCAGATCGGTTTCCGCTATCCGCATCAGGTTTCCGGTGGCCAGTTGCAACGCGCGATGACGGCGATGGCGATGGCCTGCCGCCCTGATCTGATTATCTTTGATGAACCCACGACCGCGCTGGATGTCACGACCCAGATCGAGGTGCTTGCCGCGATCCGCGATATTGTGCGCAATCATGGCACCGCTGCCATCTACATCACGCATGACCTTGCTGTGGTGGCGCAGATGGCGGACCGGGTGAAGGTGCTTCTGAAGGGTGAAGAGGTCGAGGATGGCCCGACACGCGAGATGCTCGCGAACCCGCGTGAAGCCTATACCAAATCCCTGTGGGCGGTCCGCGACTTCCGGCCCGCCCCGCGCGCGCTTGGCGAAGAGCCGGCGACCATTCTCAAGATCGACCAGTTGTCTGCGCATTATGGCCCGCACAAAGTGCTCGACCGTGTGTCCTTTGGCGTGGCCAGGGGGCGGACGGTGGCGGTTGTCGGCGAAAGTGGGTCGGGTAAATCGACCACGGCCCGCGTGATCATGGGCCTGTTGCGGCAAAGCGAGGGCACAGTGACGTTCGACGGCGAGATCCTGCCGCCGAAAGGCACCAGTCGGCCACGCGCGCTGCTCAAGCGGATGCAGATGATCCACCAGATGGCAGACACTGCCCTGAACCCGCGGCAACGGATCCGCGATGTTCTCGGGCGGCCGCTGGAATTCTATCTGGGTCTGAGTGGCAACGCGAAAGAGAGGCGGATCCGCGAGCTTCTTGAAGAGATCGAGCTGGAGCCCGACCGCTATATCGACCGTCTGCCCGGGGAATTGTCGGGCGGGCAAAAGCAACGTGTCTGCATCGCCCGCGCCCTTGCTGCCGAACCCGAGCTGATCATCTGCGACGAGGTGACAAGTGCGCTTGACCAACTGGTTGCGGAAGGCATCCTGCGCCTTCTGGACCGGCTGCAACGTGAGCGCGGCTTGAGTTATCTCTTCATCACGCATGATCTGGCCACGGTGCGGGCCATTGCGGATCAGGTGGTGGTGATGCAGCACGGCAAGGTGGTCGAACAGGGCACCAAGGACGAGATTTTCTCGCCGCCGCACGCAGCCTATACCGAACTTCTGCTGTCATCGGTGCCCGAGATGGACCCCGACTGGCTGAACAACGTTCTGGCGGCACGGCAGTCGGCATAAGCGATGTCCCCCCCTCGCGGGGGGGCTGCGCGATCCTTGGCAATCATGGCAGCGTTCTGATTGAGGAACGCCAAAAACCAGAGGCCCGTGCCGGATCTTTTCCGGCACGGGCCTCCTTCGTTTCATCAAGCGGAACAGGATCACAGATCCAGCACGACCCGCCCTTTTGGCCGCGAACAGCAGATCAGCGCCATGCCTGCGTCAGGCGGATCAAGCGGGTCCGAGGTGTAGTCCACCTCCCCCTCCTTGACGTCACAGATGCAGGAATTGCAGATCCCGGCACGGCAGACAAATGCCGGCTCCAGCCCGGCCGCCTCGGCGAGTTCCAGAATGGAGTCCTTTCCGTTCCACGCGACCGTCACGCCCGAGCGGGCGAAGACGACCTCATCCCCGCTCCGCTGCTCTGCCGCCATCGGCGCCGGGGCCTTGCGAGAATGGGAGTCTGGGATGGCAAAGACATCCGGATCCGTCAGAAAATCAAGCTTCGAGACCGACTTTGGCGCGTTGACCGGGATACGGGGTATCTGCGGCGCGACCGGGGCTGCCATCCCCGCAAGGGAGCCGCCCTTGCCGAAGAATTCATAGGCGATGCGCTCCGGCGGAAAGCCGAGGCTGGTCAGCAGCCGCCACATGGCAACCATGAAGGGCTGCGGGCCGCAGAGATAGACCTGATAGTCATCAACCGGCAGCAGCCGCTGTAGCACCGCCCGATCCACAAGGCCCTCGGCATCATACCGGCCCGCGGCGCGGTCGGCCTCGGTCGGCGCGCGCATGACGTTGCAGACGGTGATCCTGCCGTCCGACGCCGCCGCAAGTGCGGCGGTTTCATCGTGCAGCGCCTGCACCGCGCCATTTTCGGTGGCGTGAACCAGCCAGGCCCTGCGTTGGGTCGCCGCCAGCCGGTGTAGCATCGACAACAGCGGCGTCACACCAACCCCGCCCGCCAGAAGCAGCACCGGGCGCTCGGTGTCTTCATCGAGGAAGAAGTCGCCGCGCGGGGCCGCGATGTCGACCTCGTCGCCCTCGGCAAGCGTGTCATGCAGGAAGCAGGAGCCGATGCCGTCGGGGCGGGTGCCGTCTCCGGCTTCCCGCTTGACTGAAATCCGGTGGCAATCCTGGGCATCCACCGCGTTGGACAGCGAATAGGTGCGCAGGACATGGCCTTTCGGCTGACCCTCGGCGGGGATGCGCAGGGTCAGATACTGGCCGGGGCGGGCGGGCCACAAGGCACCGCCATCGACCGGGACGAAATGGAACGAAGTGATGACCTCGCTCTCGCGCGTTTTGCGAACAAGGCGAAAACGCCGGAATGCCTCCGCCATGATCAGCCCCGCATTTTTTCATCGACCAACCGCTCTTCGGCGATCATCGCCTCAAGCTGGCGGCGGAAGCGCAACTGCCCCGCGTCGATCGACAGGTCAATGTGGGGCGAGGTCTTGCTGTTCATGCCGATCTGCACTTCGTTCAGGATCGCGCGATCCTCTTCAAAGGCACCGCGCACGTCGGCTGCCATCAGTTTGGACAGCTCTTCATCCTTGGGCCGGATGTTGCGCAGCTGGAACCAGTAATAGCGCGTCTCGCCGTCATTGACCGGGGTCATGAAGTTGTAGCTGTCCATGACAAATGTGTCCTGGTGCAGGGTGCCATCCGGGCCGCCGGTGCCCGCTGGGGTAAAGATCGAGCGGATGAGGGCGTGGCTCGGGTAACGCACCTCATAATGTTGCAGACGGTCACATTTGCCCTCGAAACCGATGATCTTGGCATAGAAAGGCGCTGCATCCACGTTCATCATCCAGCGGTGGACGATCACGCCGACCTCGGTCTTGGTGACCTTCAGCGGGGTGTCGCGGGTTGCGGCCTGCGCAAAGCTGGTTTCATGCACCCAGGCCACATGGGACGGATCAAGCAGGTTGTCGCACATTAGAAGATAGTTGCACTTCAACTCCATCGCATCGCCGCTGTTCATGCCCCAGTCGGGATCGTAGAAATTCGGGATATCAATGATTTCGTCCGCGTCTGCGATTGCGGCATTGCCCATCCAGATCCAGACCAGACCGTATTTCTCGTGGACGGGATAGGGGCGCACTTTCGCCGCCGAGGGCATGCGGCCACCGCCGGGGGCCCAGACGCATTGCCCGGCGCAATCGAACGTCAGCCCGTGATAGCCACATTCGACATTGTCATCCTTGATCCGGCCCTTCGAAAGCGGCAGCTTGCGGTGCGGGCAGGCATCCTCCAGCGCAATGACCTCACCCTGAGAGTTGCGATAGACGCAGATCTTTTCGCCAAGCATGATGATCTGTTTCAGGCTGTGAGTGACCTCGTGGCTCCAGGCACCGACATACCAGGCGTTCTTCAGAAACATGACTAAACCTCTCTATGGCTGAGCTTCTATGCCCTATGTCTAGACTATACAGGTGCCAAAGCCCTGTGCGCAGCCTAGAAAGCCAGCCTGATTGTTTAGCCTATCTTAATGTTCCTTCGCGTCTCGGCTTCGATTCCAGTATCGCCCAGTTCAGGAATTCACGGGCGAAATTGCGCGTCAAGGCATTGTTCCCCCAGCAGATATGGTAACCCTCTTGCATCTCGAGGCTTGTCTCGGACAGGCGGACAAGGCGCCCTGTCTCCAGATCGTTCTGCGCGAAAGCTGTTTGTGCCAGAACCACGCCTTGCCCGCTGACCGCCGCTTCCAGCGCGAGGCCGGTGAGGGAATAGACGGCAGCGATCTTCGGTCGCGGCGCAGGCGTGACGCCGATCAGGGTGAACCAATCGTCCCAGGTTGGCGCAATGGATTCGTCCATCGACCAGTCGATGCCGATGAGCGGCACCTGCGCCAGCCCGTCTGGCGTGGCGGCTTCGGGATGGGCCGCCAGAAAGTCAGGCGAGCAGGCCGGAAAACACCTGTCCTGAAACAGCAACCGCGAGTGGGGATAGCGTTTGGCCGAACCGCCATAGGTCAGCCGGAACATCTGCTCCATCAATTGCGGATCCGCCTCCTGATGCGTGGCAATGATACGGATGGAGGGTTCGCGCCCATGGGCCTGAAAGCGATGGATGATCGGATTCAACCACTTCTGAAGCAGGGTCGGCAAGCCCGAGACGGTCAGCTCTTCGGTGCTGCGATGCGACGAAATGAACTCCTGCGCGCGCACCAGCCTGTCGAAGCCTTGCGAAATCAGGTCATGATAGATCCGGGCCGTCGGCGTCATCACCACCCGCCGCCCCTCCTGCGACACGAGTGCGATCCCGATGGAATCCTCAAGTGTTCGCAGCTGTTGGCTGATCGCGCTCGGGGTCACACCAAGGTCACGGGCGGCGAGGTGCACACTGCCCGTCCGGCCGAATGCTTCAAATGCTTGCAAAGCGCGCAACGGGGGTAGGGCGATGACGAAAACTCCACCAATGTTGAGATGATAGTTTAGCAGACCTGTTCTATACGGTAAAGTTTCTGGTTTGTTGCACTATTAATGGGGCTATATGCTGTCAAGGTCAGACATAATGACAGCCGCAGGGCCTGTCATCCACGATCCGCCATATGTGGACGAATGCGGCACTGCGGCCTATCCATAGGGAGTCAACACAGATGTACACCACCAATCGCCGATCACTGCTGCTTGGCGCCGGCGCCATGGCTTCCGCTGCCGCCCTTGGTATCGCACCGATGCCGCTGCGCGCGCAGACCGCTGCCCCCCGTCGTGGCGGCACCTTCCGCATGGCGGTGTCGGACTTCAGCTCCTCCGAACAGCTTGACCCGCAGATGAACGAATATCGGTTCATGATGCACTTGCAGTATCAGCTGCGCAACTGCCTGATCGAAGTGGGCCCCGGTGGTGTGTTGATCCCCGAGCTTGCAACGGAATGGAATCCCAATGCCGATCTGTCGGCCTGGGTCTTCAAGATCCGTCCGGGCGTGGAGTTCCACAATGGCAAGACCCTGACCGCCGAAGATGTGGTGTTCTCGCTCAATCTGCACCGCGGCGAGGCTTCGATTTCGGAAGCAAAATCGCTGATGGCTGCAATCACCGATGTCAGCGTGACAGCACCGCTGGAAGTGACGGTGAAGCTTGAGGCTCCCAATGCGGGCTTCCCGGCAATCCTGTCGATGATCAACATGCTGATCGTCCCGGCGGATGACATGAATTTTGCCGCCGGCATCGGCACCGGCGGCTATATCCTTGAAACCTTCCAGCCCGGCGTCCGCAGCCTGGTGAAGCGCAACCCGAATTACTGGAAAGAAGGTCGCGCCCATTTCGACGCGATCGAGATCCACTGCATCTCTGATATCAACGCGCGCACGACGGCCCTGCAAACCGGCCAGATCGACGCAATGGATGCCGTGGACACGACGACCGCGCCGCTGCTGGCCGCGATGCCCAACATCAAGCTGTTGCAGACCAAAGGAAAGCAGCACCACGCGTTCAGCATGAACGTCAAGGATCCGCTGTTCCAGAACGCGGATGTGCGCCTTGCCATGAAACTCGCGATTGACCGCGAGGCCGTGCTGACGACCATTCAGGCAGGCTATGGCTCGATTGCAAATGACCAGCCGATTTCGGTGGCCTACGCCTATCACAATCCGGGCCTCGCGCAGCACAGCTACGACCCGGAACAGGCCAAGTTCCTGTTGAACCGCGCCGGTGTCAGTGGCCTGACGGTACCCCTGCACGTCTCGGAACTGCCCTTCACCGGGGCGACGAACATGGCGCAGCTCTATGCGCAACATGCGGCGGCGGCGGGTATCACCATCAATGTGCAGCGTGAACCGGATGACGGTTACTGGTCCAGCATCTGGGGTCAACGCCCGATGTTCGCTACCCGCTGGTCTGGCCGCGTGAACGAAGATGCGATGCTGACACTGGCCTATTCGCGCCAGAGCCTCGGCGGCTGGAACGAGACGAGCTGGGACAATGAGGTCTTCAACAACACTCTGGCTGCTGCCCGTTCGGAAGTTGATGAGGTCAAGCGCAAGGAGTTGTATTGGGAGTGCCAGCGCCTCATCTGGGAAGATGGCGGCATGGTTGCGCCGATCTGGGCCGATTTGCTCGATGCAACGTCGAACAAGATTGGCCATGGCGAGATCGGCAACGACTGGGCGCTTGACGGTGCCCGTTGCGGCGAACGCTGGTGGTTCACCGAGTGATCTGACAAGGGCGCTGCAAGCGTCTGGCTGACATCATCCCTCGCATGTGCGCGTCAGCACATGCGAGGCGACGGTCCGGTCGGTGATTGCCCTGTCGCGGCCGTGGTGAGCGCATCCGAAAGGGTTGTTTTAGACCGGTTCAGCAGGTGCAGAAAAAGTCGCGTGCAGAGTTGATATCGCGCGCGATGGCTCTTGCTGCCTCTTCGGCATCGCCTGCGCGGATGGCGGCAATCGCTTGCTCATGGTAAATCTGCCAGTAGTCGGCGCGCGTGCTGGTATCCAGGATCGCCGCATAGAACGGGCCGATCTGCATCCAGAGCCCTTCGATCATCGCCACCAGATCGGGGTTGCGGGTTGCTGAGTAGATCAGGAAATGGAAGGAATAGTTGGCGGCAAAATAGCCCTGCACATCGCCGCGCTCCAATGCGGCGGCCATGTCATTGCAGAACTTTCCGAGCAGATCAGCATGAGCATCGGTCAGGGATGGAACCGCATTGCGCGTGGCAAGCATTTCTAATGTTGTGCGGATTTCAAACAGTTGAACGCCTCGCGCGCGCGAGATCACCGGAACCCGGAAGGCGCTTTGCCGTTCGACCACCAGAATGCGCTCTGCCACCAGTTGCTTGAGCGCATCGCGCACCGGCATGACACTCGTCCCGAACTCCTTGGCCAATCCGCGCGTTGAAAGGCGTGTACCGGGAAGGTAGATACCCGAGGCAAGATTCCAGCGCAGTTTCTGACGGATGTCCTCGGTCAGCGACGCTTGCGGCCTGATCCGTTTGTCGTCGTCAAGCAGGATGTCCGTCCTGATCTTTGGGGACGCCATATTGACTACCATAACTTGTTCACTTGAACGTCAGTTATGCTGCTCGGATGGATTCCGCCAGATGAAACCTTCAACACCATCCCCGCCGCTTGTATTGGCAGGCACGCCGATCTGGCGGCTTGCGTGTTGAAGTCTGGATCCAGATGGATGAAGCGTGCGCCACCCGATGCTGGTGGCGCACGCTGCGTGATGCGTCAGAGGGCGATGTCGCTTGCCAGTTTGCGGGCCATATACTGGTAGATATCCCAGATCGTGCCTTCAAAATGATCGGCGGCCAGACGGCCCCCGGTATAGTATTTGGTCTTCAGCCCTTTCTGCAGGGTTTCCAGCTTTGCCCGGTCTTCCGCGTTGAACTCGTTGCAAAGCCGCACATAGTCGTGCACGCCGGGATCATCCGGATCGGTCAGCACGCCTGCCACGCCCCAGCGGATTGCAACGGCATCTGCGCCTGCCGGTCTCAGGCACAGGAACAGCGTAAAGTGGGGTGCGACGGAAAACACCAGATTTGGATACACGCAATAGAGACCGCTGAACCGCTGTTCCTCGCGCGTCAGATCGGGGTGATAGGGGCCGCGTTCTGGGGTGCTGGGGTTGTAATGCGCCTTGTAGCCGGTGAAGGCGTCGTTCCCCGGGATCTTTTCGCACAGATTGGTCGGCGTGATCGGGTGCAGCGTCTTGGTATGGGTGGCGCTGAGGTGATAGCCCTCCATGAAGTTCTCGCACAGCGACTTCCAGTTGGTCTGCCAGATGTCATCCGTGGCATAGAGGAAGTTCCGCTCGTCAATGTGATAATTGCGGATCAGCGGTTCCATATCGGCAAGCTGCGGCGCGAGCGGTTCGGCCGTTCCGTCAAGATTGACGAAAATGAAGCCATTCCAGATCTCGGTCTTGAAGGATGGCAGGTTGCATTTGCTTTTGTCAAAACCCGGCACCTTGTCCATGAGCGGCGCGCCGATCAGGCGACCGTCGCTGCCGTCGTAGGTCCAGGCGTGATACTTGCACGAAAAACGCGCGGCATTGCCCCGGCCTTCGGCAATGATATTGCCACGATGGCGGCAGACGTTTGACAGAACCCTGACCTCACCATCCTTGCTGCGGGTGACCAGAAGCTGTTCGTCGACCATTTCGGTCGTGAAGTAATCGCCAGGATTGGCGACCTCGCCTTCATGGCCAAGGCAGACCCAGTCCTTGCGGAACACATGGTCCTTCTCAAGCGCGAGGAACGCCTCGGACGTGTAGTATTCTGGCGGCATGGTGACGGCTTCGGACGAGGGCAGGGTCTTGAGTCTCGTCAGGTCATTGCGCAGGCGATCAACCACGGTTGTAGTTTGGATGTTCATGCTTCCTCCTCAAGCGTGAATGGGGTGGCGTTTGGAAAACTGTGATCTCAGTTTTTGCATAATCGGTGCAGGCAGTCAATTTCTGATCTCACCTTTTCTGTATGGTCGCTGCGATCTTCGATCCCTTCTGCAGAGAGCGGATGATATTTTGTGCAGGAATATAAATTATACCTATTATAATCAGTTTATTAACATGATATTTTCTGAAGGCACACCAGTCGGGTGTCGGTTGGCACGCCATGAAAAACGCAGATCTCTGCCTGCGTAGCGACTGCAACAGGGGGGGCTTCCGGTGGCGCTCATGCCATCATGACTGCGACGATTCGCTCGCGGTCTTGCGTTATCTGTGGCTAAATCTTCCGAAATTGATATCTCAGATTTCGTGGAATGCAGTGCGCCTGAAGGCTCCCGCGCTGCACGGTCGCGTGCCAAGTCATCAGTCGCGCGGCGTTGAAATCGCTTTTTGCCGGCGCGAAATTGATTGAATCCAGCTGCGCAGCTCGGCCCCGAACGGCTTTTCCAGCGCAGCCGGATCCCAGGCCAGCGCATAGGATTGCGACAGCTTGAGCCGGATGTCGAAGGGCACGACAAGCCGCCCCATGGCAATATCCTCGTTAGCCATCGACAGTTGCGCCAGAACAAAGCCCCGGCCATTGATGGCCGCATCAATCGCGGCACTGGACATCGAAAACGCAACCTCCCCCGCGGCTTTGCGATGCGCCGCGCCGATATGGGCAGCCCAGTCATGCCAGCCGGGGGCGGCCCCCTGTTCCCGCGCCCATTCGATGCCCAAAAGCGGCGCATCGAGGATGTCGGCAGGCGTTTGCAGCGTCAGGCGGGCCAGCAGCGACGGAGAGCAGGCAGGGACAACCCAATCTGCAAACAGTTCGGTGCGATGGTCAAAGCGCGTGATCATCGCCCCGTAGGACAGCCGGAAATCGACCTCGTCCGCACCAAAGCGCGGTTCGGTGTCGTCTCCGATCAGGCGTACCGTTGCCGTGGGATGCGCTGATTGCCAGTCGAACAACTGCGCCCCGATCCATTTCGATGCCAGAGAGGGCAGGCAGGAAATCGTGAGTGTTGTGTCCGACCGCGTGCGCTCGATCTTGCTTTGCGCCGCGCGCAGCGCATCAAACGCGGCGGTGATGTCATCATGATACTGCCGCCCGCGCGTGGTCAGGCTGATCGACTTGCCTTTGCGCGCTACCAGCCGCAGCCCGACCTCTGCCTCGGCCTTGCGCAACTGCTGGCTGATGGCACCAACCGTCACACCCAGTTCTGCCGCGGCGGCTGTGGCGCTGCCGAGCCGGCCAAAGGCCTCGAACGCCTGAAGCGCGCGCATGGAAGGAAGCTTTTGCAAGACCGGCGCTCCGTCAGGGCGTTTGGTTTAGTTTTTCTATAATAGAACGCAGAAGCAAGGGCTTTTTGAAGCGGCAGATGCGGGCTATCAATATGTTCACACATAACGCAGGGAGCCGATCATGTACCTACATAACAGCTGGTATGTCGCAGCATGGGATCACGAGGTTGGCAGCGACCTGTTTCCGGTAAAGATGCTGGGCGAAGAGATCGTGCTGTTCCGCAAGACCAACGGCGAAGTGGCGGCCCTTGAGGATGCCTGCCCGCATCGCAAGCTGCCGCTCTCGATGGGCCGCATCAAGGGGGATACGGTCGAGTGTGGTTATCACGGCCTGACCTTTGACGGCACCGGCACCTGCACCCGTGTGCCCGGCGTCGAGAAGATCCCGCATGTCGCCTGTGTGCGCGCCTATCCGATCCACGAACGCTATGGCCTGCTCTGGGTCTGGATGGGCGACGCGGAAAAGGCCGATCCGGCCCTGATCTTCCAAGTGGACCATTGGGGCGATCCGGCCTGGGGCCTGAATCGCGGCGACTCGATGGCCATCAATTGCAACTATCTCTACATGACCGACAACCTGCTGGACCCGTCGCATGTGGCCTGGGTGCATCAGAGCTCGTTCGGCAATGCCGCAACCGAAGAGGCACCGCTGGAAACAACCATTGGCGAGAATGGCGTCACGGTCTGGCGCTGGATGTTTGATGTTGAACCGGCACCTTTCTATGCGCCCTACCTGAAGTTCAAAGGCAAGACCGACCGCAAGCAGCACTATGAAGTGCATTATCCCAGCAATGCCATCATCAAGGCGATCTTTGCGCCCGCTGGCAGCGGCGGCGAAGGCCGGCCTCTGCATGAGGATACGTTCCTGATGGACAGCTACAACTTCATGACGCCGATCGACGAGAACACCACCAAATATTACTGGTTCCAGATGCGCAATTTCGCGCCGGATGATGCCAGGATCTCGGCCGAATTTGCCGCCTCGGTGCGGGGGGCGTTTGACGAGGATCGCGCTGTTCTGACGGCGGTTCACAAGGGCATGGCCAACAAGCGCACGCCGAACCTTGATCTCAAGATCGACGTTGGGCCGATGCGGTTCCGTCGCAATCTGGCCAAGATGATCGAAGCCGAACAGGCTCGGAAAGTCGCGGCGGAATGACCGGCAACGCTGAACAGGTGCCGCAAGGCAAGGCCGGGTTTCGTGGCCTGCGGATTGTGGCAAAAACCGTTGAAAGCAGTCTCATCACCTCGTTTCATCTGGAGGCGGCGGACGGCACGGCTTTGCCAAGCTTCCGTCCCGGTCAGTTTCTGGTGTTCAGGATCCCGTCGGATTATCCGAAAGGCTATGTGCTGCGCAACTACAGCCTGTCTGGCGCACCCGACGACAGCGGCCAATACCGCATCTCGGTCAAGCGCGAACCTGCTGCGGGGCCGGGCCTGCCGGTGGGCTTTGGGTCCAGCTATCTGCACGACAGCAGTGCTGTGGGCGATGTGCTGATGGTCGACGGGCCGCGCGGCGAATTCGTGCTCGACGAGGCCAGCGACCGCCCGGTGGTTCTGCTGAGCGGGGGTGTCGGGCTGACGCCGATGGTGGCGATGCTGCATGCGCTGGTGCATCGCTCCACCCGCCGCACCCTGTTTCTGCATGCCTGCGAAAATGGCGACGTGCATGCGCTGCGCGATGAGGTCAACGGTCTGGTCGGTCAGAGGCCGGGCGTGTCGGCGCATTACAGCTATCGCCTGCCAAGCGCCGAGGATCGCGCCGCACAGCGCTTTCACAGCGAAGGGGTCATCACCCGTGCGCGGATGCAAAGCCTGCTGCCGCTTGATGACTACGATTTCTACCTCTGTGGCCCGCCGCCCTTCATGCAGGCGATGTATCAAACGCTGCGCGGGTTTGGTGTGGCGAAGGACCGGATCGCCTATGAATTCTTCGGCCCGGCAACGGTGCTTGACGCCGAGGCCAAACCGCAGCCCGTCGCGAAGGCCACTGCTGCACCCGCAGACGGGGCAATTACAGTGGAGTTTCGCAAATCCGGCATTGTGGCCGCATGGGATGGTGCCGCCCAATCGCTGTTGTCTTTTGCCGAAGATCAGGGCCTGTCCCCCGAATTCAGTTGCCGCGCGGGCATCTGCGGCACCTGCACATCGCGGATGCTTTCGGGCAAGGTGAGCTATTTCGAAGACCCGCTGGAGGAACTGGCGCAGGGCGAATTGTTGCTGTGCTGCACACGCCCTAAAACCGCAATCGTATTGGATCTGTAATGACCGCAACATCCCCGACCAAACCCGAAGCCCGCGCCTTTGCAGCGTTGAAGGTCAATCCCTGCGTGGCGGCATTGCCGCCTTACAATGCCGGCATGTCCCTGACGCGCGCCCGTGCACTGAGCGGGCGCGATGATCTGGCGCGGCTGGCCAGCAACGAAAACGCCGATGGCTGCTCGCCCGCCGTTCTGGCGGCTTTGGCGGATGGCGGGTTTGAGCCCTGGCGATACGCCGATCCGGCCTGCACGGCACTGCGCGAAGCTCTGGCTGACCGGATCGGTGTGGCGGCAGAGGTGATCGTGGTCGGCAACGGCTCCGAGGAAATGATCGCTGCGATTTCGCGGGCCGTCTTGGTTGCAGGGACGCAGGTGGTGACTGTGGTGCCAAGTTTCGGCCTGCACGAGATCGAACCCCTGGCCGCAGGGGCCTCTGTCCTGAAGGTGCCGATGACGGCGGCGGCTGGTTTTGATCTGACGGCGCTGGAGGCCGCAATTGCCGCCGGGCCACGCGTGGTGTTCCTGTCCTCGCCGTGGAATCCGGTCGGGCCGGCGCTGGACCGCCCGGCGTTGCAGCGCCTGATCGACGCTGTGCCTCCGGGCACGCTGTTCGTGCTGGACGAGGCCTATTTTGAATTTTCCGATGCGCCCGACGGTATCGCCATGCTGCGTGACAGCGGTATTGCCCATGTCGTGCTGCGCACCTTTTCAAAGGCCTATGGTTTGGCGGGGTTGCGCGTCGGATATGCCGTTTGTTCCGACCCGGAACTCGCGCGGGTGATTGCGGCGGCCAAGACGCCGTTCAATGTCAACGGGGCCGCGCAACGCGCCGCCATCGCCGCTTTGGCGGATGAAGCGTGGATGAAAGCCTCGGTTGCGGGCATCCGGGCCGAGCGGGACCGTGTCGCCGCAGGTCTGGCCGCACTCGGGCTGCATGCCGCGCCGTCGCAGACCAACTTCCTGTTCTTTGACACCGGGCGTGACAGCGCAGAGGTGGCCGCTGCCCTGCTTCTGGAGGGCATCATTGTCAAACCATGGCGCGAAAAAGGTTATGAGAGCTGGCTGCGCGCCACCATCGGCACGCCTGCCGAAAATGACCGGCTGATGGTCGCATTGCGCAAACTGGTAGCCCGGTGATGGCGCGCCCCCCTTCCACCCCCGACTTGCAGGCCTTGCGGCACGCGTTGAGCGCGGTCGTCGGTGCGCCCTATGTGCGCGATGCGGTCGGCCCCGATCATATGGCCGATTTTCTGGTGCTGCCGGGATCAACCGCCGAAGTCGCTGCCGTCGTCACCATCTGCCATGCGCAGGGCGTGAGCATTGTGCCGCAGGGTGGGCATACCGGGCTGGTCGGTGGGTGCCAGTCGCACCCCGGACAGATCGTGCTGTCGCTGACCCGCATGGCGCAGATCGAGGCCATCTACCCTGACGAGCGGGTGGCCGTGGTGCAGGCGGGCGTCGCATTGGAAATCTTGCAGAATGCCGCGCTGGCGTATGGGCTGGAGCCGGGAATTGATCTTGCCGCGCGGGGAACCGCGACGATTGGTGGCATGGTGTCGACCAATGCAGGCGGCATCATGGCGCATCGCTACGGGGTGATGCGCCATCGGGTGCTGGGCATGGAGGCCGTGCTGCCCGATGGCACGATCTATTCCGACATGACCCGCGTGGTGAAGAATACGGCGGGCTATGATCTCAAACACCTGTTCGTCGGCGCGGAAGGCACGCTTGGCATTGTCACACGAGTGGTTCTCAAGCTGGAGCCTGTGCCGCAATCCACCGCCACCGTGATGCTGGGCTTGCCATCCGCAGCCGCCGCGCTGGAAGCAATCAGCCTCGCGCTGCGTTCGGATGTCGGGCATCTGCGCGCGGCGGAAGGGCTGTGGCAACCCTATATTCAGCTTACGGCGCGGGCGCAGGGCTGGGCCGAGCCAAGCTTTCCGCTGGATCAACCGATCTGTCTCTTGCTGATGCTGGGTGGCGGCAATCAGGCCGATCTGACCGAGGCGATCGAACAGATTTTCGGGGCCACACTCGACCGCCACCCAACCGCCACAGGCATCATCGCGGCCTCGCAACGGCAAGAGGCCGATCTATGGCGGCTGCGTGAAGACACCGATCAACTGTATCGCGCCCATCCGGGGGCGCCGTCCTACGATGTCTCGGTGCCGCTGTCCGAAATCGGAGCCTACGTCGATCATGTTGTGAACGGGCTTGCCGGAATTGACGGTGGGATTGCGCCTTTTGTGTTTGGGCATCTTGCGGATGGAAATCTGCATATCGTGCTGAACCGCAACGGGCCGCTGACTGCCGATCTGTCGCGCGCGGTGGAGGAGGTGCTTTACACGCCCCTGCGCGCGTTTGGCGGATCGTTTTCTGCCGAGCATGGTGTCGGGGTGAAACGCATGTCCTATCTGGGCACGGCAACGGATCCGGGCAAGCTGAGGGCGATGGCGCTGGTCAAGCAGGCGCTCGACCCGGACAGGCTGATGAACCCCGGCAAAGTCCTTCCCTGAGGGCCCGCTCCAGCCGGTTCGCTGCCCCGATCAGTCCCTGACCTGCCCCGAGACGGGGCGGGCTCACGCAAGATATTGCAGGATTATCTCCGATCAACCGGGCCTTGTGCGGCCCGGGTCGCATCGCCACGCGCGCCTATCTTCCAGCAAGAATATACTTGACCATTATGTATGTGCATAATAGCGTCAAGAATATGAATAATGGGAGTCGTCATGCCTCTGATAGATGCAACTTTTGCCATTGAAGCAGGTGCCCAATGAAACCGCTTTCTGGCGTCCGCATACTGGATCTGACCCGCGTTCTGGCCGGGCCGTTCTGCACCGCAATTCTTGCCGATCTCGGGGCTGAGGTCATCAAGGTGGAACCGCCCGCCGGCGACGATTACCGCCATGTCGGCCCGTTCAAAGAGGGTGAATCGGCCCTGTTCGCGCTGAATAACCGCGGCAAGAAGTCGATTGTCCTCGACCTCAAATCACCCGAGGCGCGCGACATCGCCCTGCAACTGGCGGCGGTGTCGGATGTGGTGATCGAGAATTTCCGGCCGGGCGTCGCGGATCGGTTGGGCATCGGCCCCAAGGCACTGCATGCCGCGAACCCGGCGCTCATCTTCGCGTCGATTTCCGGCTTTGGTCAGTCAGGCCCGCTGGCAGAGATGCCGGCCTATGATGTTGTTGTGCAGGCCATGTCGGGCTGGATGGATTCTACCGGCGAAGAGGGCGGCGGACCGCTGCGCACGGGCGAAGCGATTGGCGATATTGCGGCCGGGCTCTATGCAGCCGTCGGGATTCTTGCCGCACTCGTCGGACGTGGACGCGCCGCCCCCGAAGCGCAGACCGGCGTGCAGATTGATATCGCGATGCTGGACTGCCTTGTTTCCATGCTGCCAACGAGCCATGCGCTGCACCACTACGCCGGGGTAAAGGTTCAGCGCACCGGAAACCGTCATCCGCTTTCAACCCCGTTTGGCGCCTTCAAGAGCGCGGACAATGCCGTGATCATTGCTGTTCTCGGAGCGCGCCAGTTCGCGCAGCTGGCCAAACTCATGGGCGACGAGACGATTGCTAGCGACCCGCGGTTCGCAAGCGACGAGCTGCGCACCAGACATGAACCCGAACTGCGCGCCTTGATCGAGCGCTGGACCAGCCAGTTTCCCACCGAGGTGCTGGTGGCGGAATTGCTGGCGCAGGGTATTCCGGCCGCGCCGATCCTCTCTCTCGCAGAGGTTCTTGAAACGCCACACGCTGCCATGCGCGACCTCGTGAGCCCGGTGCCGCACCATAGCCTTGGCACCTCACCTGTCGCGGGGCAGCCGCTGCGGTTCAACGGCGTCAAGCCGGTGGCGGTTCAGGGCGCGCCTGCGCTTGGGGGTGACACACGCGCGGTTCTTGAAGGACTTGGCCTCACTGCCACCCAAATTTCCGGCCTGTTTGCAGCCGGAATCGTAAAAGGAGCTGATCTTGCCTGATTATTCACACCTTCTGGACGAGACGGAGAAAGCCTTTCTCGACATGCTCCAACGCTTTGTCGCGGAAGACCTGATCCCGAAAGCTGCTGCCACGGACGAGAACGGAAAATTCGTCCACGAGCAGATCAAGGCGCTGGCCGAAACTGGCATGATGGGCGCGAACCTGCCCGAGCAATGGGGCGGCGCAGACATTTCCTCGCACGCCTTGTTCGAGGCGGTGGCGATGATCGCGGGCGGCTGCGGCTCTACCGTATCGGCCCTTACCGCGCATTATCTGGCGACGGATTCGATCCTGCTGGGCGCCGATGACGCGATGAAGGCCCGCATCCTGCCGCGCGCCGCCGAGGGGGCGCTTCTGGGCGCTTTCGGGCTGACCGAACCCAATGCCGGCTCTGATCCGGGTGACATGCGCAGCCGCGCAACGCGCGAGGGCGACGGCTGGCGCATCAAGGGCAAGAAATGCTTTATTTCGAACGGTGGCGTTGCCGATTTCATCGTGACCTATGTTGTCACCAACCCTGACGCGGGCGCGCGCGGGATTTCGGCCTTCGTGATTGAAAAGGGAACCCCCGGGCTTGTTCCGGGCCGTGTCGAGCACACGATGGGTCTGCGCGGCGGCCATGTCTGGGAACTGGACATTGATTGCTGGGTTCCGGCAGAAAACATGGTCGGCCCAGAGGGCACCGGCTTCAAGACCGCAATGAAAGTCCTGGACAATGGCCGCACCGAAGTCGCCGCCATGTGCGTCGGCATCGCCCGCGCGGCCTTTGTCGCGGCGCGGGATTGGGCAAAGACCCGGATGATTGGCGGCGAGCCGCTGTCCAACCGTCAAGGCATCCGCTGGATGCTGGCCGATATGGAAACGGATCTCGCCGCAGCTGAATTGCTGGGGCACGAGGCCGCGCGCCAGCGGCACGCCGGTCAGCGGTTCACCAGCGCCGCCAGCCGCGCAAAGCTCTTTGCCTCGGAAGCGGCAGGGCGCGTGGCCGACAAGGCCTTGCAGATCCACGGTGGCTATGGCTACACCCGCGATTTCCCGCTTGAGCGTTATGTCCGCGACCTGCGGATCATGCGGATTTACGAAGGTTCTTCGGAAATCCAGCGCAATATCGTTGCGGGCTATCTGCTCGCCTGACGGGCCGAAGCCGTGCAGCGGCTTGCGCGTCACCCAAGGGGCAAATGAACGCTGCCGTTGCTGAAGCGGCAGCGGCAAGACCAACACGCGCTGCGCGATTACGTGACTCGTATGCTTGAGTTGGCAAGGTGGTCGGCCTTTTTCAGGCTGGCCTCGCATCAGGGGCGCAAACTTTGGAGAATAGTCAGCTTTATTAAATTACATAATAACTATTACCAGATTTAAATCTACGCCCCTCGCAGATGAATAGCCAGGCCGATTGCCAAGAGCACCCGATCTCAAACGGCCATTCTATGAGCTTCGCTGCAAAACAGGCCGCAAGGCCGCGACTGCATTTAGCACCCAAAAAGACCCCAAAACGTTTCGGATCGCTTGACCTGCCCTCACGCGTGGCAGACATCTGATTGGTAATCAAAGGGGGCAGCGGCCCAGATGGCAACACTGAAAGATCTCAGCCGACATCTCGGTCTCTCGGTCACACAAGTGAGCCGGGCGCTGAACGGCCATTCGGATGTGAACGAACAGACCCGTGCCCGCGTGCAGGAAGCTGCCAAGATCTTGAAGTATCAGCCGAATATTTCCGCCCGTCGCCTTGTGACGGGGCGATCCGGCACGGTTGGTCTGGTGGTGCCGCCCCCCGTCAGCACAGATGGCCACGCGGTTTTTGTCGAGATGATCAGCGGCCTTTCGGCAAGTTTCGCGCAACAGAATGTGCATTTTCTGCTGCATGTGGTGAACCCGCAGGAAGATCCGGTCGCGGTGCATCGCCGGTTGATCGACAGCGCGGCGCTGGATGGCTTTGTCATCACCGATCCGGTGGTGAACGATCCGCGCATCGCCTTTCTGCGCAAACGCGATGTTCCCTTCGTCGTGCATGGCCGACTCGGCGACAAGAATGATTTTGCCTATTTCGACATCGACAATTACGCCGTCGCGCACCTCCTGACAGCGCATCTGACCGGCCTCGGCCATCGACGAATCGCCTTTCTCAATGGCGTGCCGGGGCGCACCTATGTCGAATCGCGACGCCGGGGCCATGTTGCGGCGCTGTCAGAGGCAGGGATTGAATGTGACCCGCATCTGCACCGCAATGGCATGATGAACCGCAATTTCGGCCTGACGGAAACCATCCGCCTGATGCAGGCAGAGCAAGGCCGCCCCACAGCCATCATTGCAGGCAATATGTTGATTGCATTGGGTGTTTACGATGCGCTTCAGGCGCTTGGCCTGCGGGTCCCTGCCGATGTCTCGGTCGTGGCCCATGATGATCACCTGCCCGGCGCCACGGCGGAATCGCTGTTTCCGGCGCTGACCACCACCTCTGCCCCGCTGAAGGAAAGCTGGGGCCCGATGGCGTGCCTGCTTGTCAAGGCGCTTGACGCCCAGCCGATTGAAACGCTTCAGAAAATGGGCGGCATCAGCTTTTTCAACCGGGCCTCCACCACCACCCTCTGAGCGCAGACAGCCCTTTCCCGCCAAAATTCCTGTTGACGTGATAGCGCTATCAGGCACATATTTCCGAAACGTTTCGGATCACGCCAGCTTGCAGCCCTTGAGGAGGAGCCAGGTCGGCAGCAGCGACGTGCAGACAGCATAACGGGAGGAAATCATGAAGAAAATTTTCAAGGTCGCAGCACTGCGGTCAACGGTGGCGGCTGGCGTTCTGATGACGGCCGGGGTATCGGTCGCACCGGCGGATGAGCTGTTTTACGTCTCTGGTGCCATCGGCAATGCCATCGCCAATTTCAAGACGCTGGTGCAGCCTTGGGAACAGGCGACCGGCCACACGGTGACCATCGTGCCGATGCCCGCGTCCACCTCGGATCAGTTTGCGCAATACCGGCTGTGGCTTGCGGCGGGCACCGCCGACATCGACCTCTATCAGACCGATGTGATCTGGGCACCGCAACTGGCCGACCACTTCGTCGACATGGCCGAACCGGCCAAGGATCTGGTGCCGCAGCATTTCCCCTCGATCATCGAAAGCCAGACGGTTGGTGGCAAGCTGGTGGCCCTGCCGATCTTCACCGATGCGCCCGCGCTGTATTACCGCAAGGATCTGCTGGAAAAGCACGGCAAGCCGGTTCCCACCACCTGGGAAGACCTGACCGAAACCGCCCGCGCGATTCAGGACGCCGAACGCGCCGCAGGCAAGGCCGATTTCTGGGGCTTTGTCTGGCAGGGCAATGCCTATGAGGGGCTGACCTGCAACGCGCTGGAATGGGTGAAATCCTTTGGCGGCGGTCAGATCGTGGAACCCGACGGCAGCATTTCGATCAACAACGCACAGGCCGCAGCGGCGTTGGATCTGGTGAAAGGCTGGGTCGGCTCGATCAGCCCTGCCGGGGTGCTGGCTTATCAGGAAGAAGAGGCGCGCGGCGTGTGGCAGACCGGCAATGCCGTGTTCATGCGCAACTGGCCCTATGCCTATGGCCTTGGCAATGGCACGGATTCCGCAGTGCAGGGCCTGTTCGACGTGGCCCCGCTGCCCTCGGGTGGCGGGCATGAGGGATCGGCGGCAACGCTGGGTGGCTGGAACATCGCCGTCTCGAAATATTCGACCAAGCAGGATGCGGCAATCAGCCTTGCCCTGTATCTGGCGGGCCCCGAAGCCCAGAAGCAGCGCGCCATATCGGAATCGAACCTGCCCACCATCGTTGCGCTGTATGACGATGCCGAAATTGCAGCCGCGCAGCCGATCATCCCGCTGTGGAAGGATGTCTTCACCCAGGCGGTTCCGCGCCCCTCTGCCCCGACCAAGGGCAAATACAACGAAGTTTCGGCACGCTTCTGGTCGGCCGTGCACAATACGCTGTCGGGCAATGGCACCGCCGCAGAGAACCTTGAACTGCTGGAGCTGGAGTTGAGCGACATAAAGGGTTCGAGCTGGTAATCCTTCCCATCCCGCCGAACCCCGGCGGGCGGAGCAATCCGCCCGCCCCAGTCCCGGCCCAGAGAGGCCAGACAGGGAGAGCCCCATGACATTCCTGCCCCTGCGCAGCGGTGAGCCATCGCTTCTGCAACAACGCCAGCGCGCTGCCTTCTGGTTTCTGGCGCCCATGCTGGCCGCACTGATCTGCGTCGCCGCCTGGCCGCTGCTGCGCACGATCTGGTTTTCCTTCACCGATACCACGCTGTCCGATCTTTATGGCGGCCAGTGGATCGGGTTCGACAATTACCTGTCCATGCGCACGCTGTCGTCGGGCCGCACGGTCTGGCGCGGCACGCTGGTTGATCCGGCCTGGTGGAATGCGGTGTGGAACACCCTGCGCTTTGCCTTGGTGTCGGTCACGCTTGAAACCGTGCTGGGGCTGATCGTGGCGCTGGTGCTGAATGCCGAGTTCCGGGGCCGGGGGCTTGTGCGGGCGGCCATCCTCATTCCCTGGGCCATTCCCACCATCGTTTCGGCAAAGATCTGGGCCTGGATGCTGAATGACCAGTTCGGGATCATCAATGACATGCTGCTGTCGCTGGACCTGATCGACCAGAAGATCGCCTGGACCGCCAGCGCCGATACCGCCATGTATGCCGTGCTGATCGTCGACATCTGGAAAACAACGCCCTTCATGGCGCTGTTGATCCTGGCAGGCCTGCAAATGGTGCCGCGCGACATTTACGAGGCCGCCCGGATCGACGGTATCCATCCGGTCAAGGTTTTCTTCCGCGTCACCCTGCCGCTGATCCGGCCCACGCTGATGGTTGCCGTGATCTTCCGCATGCTCGACAGTCTGCGCATCTTCGATCTGGTCTATGTGCTGACGCCGAATTCTGCCGCGACCAAGACCATGTCGGTCATCAGCCGCGAGAACATGGTGGATTTCGACAAATTCGCCTATGGCGCCGCGCAATCGACACTGCTGTTCTCGATCATCGCCATCTTCGTGCTGCTTTACATCTGGCTGGGCCGGGTGGACCTGACAGGAGATTCCTCCAGATGACCATGCCGCAACCGATCAAGACCGTGGCTTTCTATGCGCTTGTCGCCGGGATCGTGCTGTTTTCGGTGTTTCCGTTCTACTATGCCATCGTCACCAGCTTTGCCACTGGCACGGCGCTGTTCGAGGCGAACTATTGGCCCAAGGCCTTTGACCTGTCGAATTACAGCGCCGTGCTGGGCGGGCGCAACTTCGGGCGGTCAATCCTGAATTCGCTGTTCATCGCCAGCACCACGGTGATCTGCGCGCTGTTCCTTGCCGTTACCGCCTCTTATGCTCTGGCGCGGGTGCGGTTTCGCGGGCGCGGGCTGTTGTTGATGACCATCCTCGCCGTGTCGATGTTCCCGCAGATCGCCGTGCTGGCGGGTCTGTTTGAAGTGATCCGCTTTCTGGGCATCTTCAACACGCCCTGGGCGATGATCCTGTCCTATACGATCTTCACCCTGCCCTTCACGGTCTGGGTGCTGACAACCTTCATGCGCGACCTGCCGGTCGAGATCGAAGAAGCGGCCATTGTTGATGGCGCAACGCCCTGGATCATCATCACCCGCGTCTTTCTTCCGCTGCTCTGGCCCGCGCTGGTCACCACCGGGCTTCTAGCCTTCATCGGTGCCTGGAACGAGTTTCTTTTCGCGCTGACCTTCACCTCTTCCGAAACGACGCGCACGGTGCCCGTTGCCATCGGCCTGCTTTCCGGCGCCAGCCAGCAGGAAATTCCGTGGGGCCCGATCATGGCGGCCTCGGTCATCGTGACCGTGCCGCTCGTCATCCTCGTGCTCATTTTCCAACGCAAGATCGTGGCAGGCCTGACGGCCGGCGGTGTGAAAGGCTGAACCCATGGCCAAGATCGAATTGAACAATGTCACCAAAACCTATGGCGCGCATCAGGTCATCAAGGGCATCGACCTTGAGATCCGCAAGGGCGAGTTCATGGTGTTCGTCGGCCCCTCGGGCTGCGGCAAATCCACCCTGCTGCGGCTGATCTCGGGGCTGGAGGAAATCTCGACCGGCGATCTGCTGTTCGACGGCACCCGGGTCAACGGCCTCGTGCCCTCCAAACGCGGCATCGCCATGGTATTCCAAAGCTATGCGCTCTACCCGCACATGAAGGTCTACGACAACATGGCCTTCGGGCTGGAGCTGGCGAAATCGTCGAAAGACGAGATCAGCCGCCGGGTGCGCGAGGCGGCCCGGCTGTTGCAGATTGATCATCTGCTGGACCGCCTGCCGAAGGAGCTTTCGGGCGGCCAGCGGCAAAGGGTGGCCATTGGCCGCGCCATCGTGCGCGATCCCAAGGTCTTTCTGTTCGACGAACCGCTGTCGAACCTCGATGCCGCGCTGCGGGTGCAGACAAGGCTGGAAATCGCCAATCTGCACCACGCGATGAAAGACGTGACGATGATCTATGTCACGCATGACCAGGTCGAGGCCATGACGCTGGCCGACCGCATCGCCGTGCTGCGCGACGGGCGGCTGGAACAGGTGGGCACCCCGGCAGAGCTGTATGAGCGGCCCAATTCGCTTTTCGTGGCGGGATTCATCGGCAGCCCCAAGATGAACTTCCTGACCGGCGCCTTTGCGGCTGCGGAAAACTGCATCACGCTGGGCATCCGCCCCGAACATGTCACCGTCACCGATCCCGCCGCCGCGCGCTGGTCGGGCGAGGTTGTCCATGCCGAGGATCTTGGGTCCGACAACTATCTGTTCGTGCAGATCGGGGCCGATACCCCTGTAATCGTCCGCCAGCCCGGCAAGCTGACCATCCCGCTGGGCAGCCGCATCGGGCTGTCGCCCGACCCCGCCCATATCCACCGTTTCGATGCCGACGGCACGCCCGTCCGCTGAACCATTCCCCTGCAAAATCAGGCTCTACCAGGAGAAACCCATGTCCATCCGTGTTACCGTCTGGGGCGAGAACGTCCACGAACACAAGAACCGCACCGTTGCCGAGGTCTATCCCGAAACGATGCACGGCACGATTGCCAAGGCGCTGAACCGCGAAGACGGCATCACCGCCACCACCGTCACCCTGCAGGATGCCGATCACGGGCTGACGCCGGAAAAGCTGGCCGAAACCGATGTGCTGATCTGGTGGGGCCATGCCGCCCATGGCGATGTCGAGGACGAGATTGTCGAGCGTGTCTGCAACGCCGTCTGGGGTGGCATGGGCATGATCTTCCTCCATTCCGCCCATTTCGCCAAACCGTTCAAGCGGCTGATGGGTGCGCCCTGCAACCTGACCTGGCGCGAGGCGGGTGAGCGGGAACGGCTCTGGGTCACCAGCCGCCACCACCCCATCGCCCGGGGCCTGCCCGATCATTTCGAACTGGAACATGAAGAGATGTATGGCGAGCCTTTCGGCGTACCAGAACCGCTGGAAACCGTGTTCGTCAGCTGGTTCGCCGGCGGCGAGGTGTTCCGCTCGGGCCTGACCTATCGGCGTGGCGCGGGCAATATCTTCTATTTCCGCCCGGGGCATGAAACCTATCCCACCTACCATGATGCGAATGTGCAGCGCGTGATCGCCAATGCCGCCCGCTGGGCCTATAACCCGCTGCCGCGCATCGCCGACCCCAATGTCGCGCCCAACACGCCGGTCACCGAGGCGCTGGAGCCGATCGAAGAGCGCGGCCCGCGTCTTCACGCCCATGGCGAAGCGGGGTATCGCTGATGGCCCGCCTGCTTATTGTCGGCACGGGCAGCATGGCCGCGCATCACGCCAAGGGCTTCTCGGCCCTGCCAGGGGTTACGCTTGTGGGCGGTGTTGACGCGCGGGCCGAACCGCTGGCCGCTTTTTGTGAAAAATGGTCCATTCCCAACTCCTTCGCCTCGGTTGAGGCCGCGCTGGAATGGGGCGACTTCGATGCCGTCACCAATGTGACGCCCGATGCGGCGCATTTCTCGACCACCATGCCCTTCCTCGCGGCGGGCAAGCATGTGCTGTGCGAAAAGCCGCTGGCCACTGCTGCCGCCGATGCCGATGCCATGGCCGCTGCGGCCCGCAAGGCGGGCGTGGTGAACATGGTGAACCTCAGCTATCGCAATGTTCCGGCGCTGCAACAGGCCGCCGCATTGGTGCGGGCGGGCGAGATTGGCGAGATCCGGCATTTCGAGGCGAGCTATCTGCAAAGCTGGCTGACGCAGGATGCCTGGGGCGCCTGGGACAAGGAAAGCCAATGGCTCTGGCGCTTGTCCACCGCGCATGGGTCGAAGGGTGTGCTGGGCGATGTGGGCATCCATATCCTCGATTTCGCCACTTTCATCGCGGGCCTTGAGGCGACCGAAGTCTCCTGCCGGTTGGCGACCTTCGACAAGGCGGCGGGCGGGCGGATCGGCGACTATGTGCTGGATGCCAATGACAGCGCCACGATGCAGATCGTCCTGAGCAATGGCGCACTTGGCACCGTGGCGGCAACGCGCTTTGCTTCGGGCCATCACAATGACCTGAAGCTGCGGCTCTATGGCACCAAAGGCGGGCTGGAGGTGCAGTTCGAACGCAACACTTCGCGGCTGCGCATCTGCCGCACCGCCGATCTGGTCAGCGCCGAATGGCACGAGGTGGATTGCCCCGAAGTGCCCAATATCTACACGCGCTTCATCGCGGCGATCCGGGGCGAAGGCCCGGCCGAGCCAAGCTTCGACCGCGGCGCGGCCCTGCAACACCTGCTGGATCTGGCCGAGCAATCGGCGGCCCGGAAAAGCCTGAGCCTCGCCGTCTGACGCAGCGGGAACAATCACCGGAGCGTAAACACCCTGACCGACCATCGCGCAGCCACCCCCGCCCAGCAAGGGCAAGCGGATCAGCAGAAACAGAGCGGGGGCGGGCATGGGAGGCCTTTCGGGTGGCGGGTCATGGCAGATCGGCGGCGATGTGGGCAAGGGTCGCCTGTTCAAAGGCGTAGGCATAGGCCAGAAGCCGGGCATCCTGCCCGCGCTTGCCGATCAGGGTCACGCCGACCGGCTCGCCACTGTCCTTGCGGCCGATCGGCACGGTGATCGCCGGATACCCTGCCGTGGCATAGAAGGGCGATTGCAGGTTCGCCATGCCCACCAGCACCTCGACGCCGCCAGCCGCCGCAAAGGCACGGTCCAGCGCCGCCGTGGTTGCCGCCGTCATGTCGACGGTCATGTCCGCGTGGTCTTGCAATGTGAAGCCTTTCGCCAAAGGGGCATAGGCGGTCAGCAGATCCTGCCCGAAGGGGATGCGCGCACCCGGATCGGCTGCATTCCAGGCGATCAGGTCTTCAAGGCTTGCCAGTTCGGGCCGCAGTGCCGTGATGGCGGGCATCATGTCAAAGCGCATGCCCGCGCCAAGATAGGCAAAGAACTGCATGACGGTGCCGCTTGGGTCATCCAGCGTCACCGGCACCATCTCGGCCCCCAGCATGGCAAGGGTCGCGCCGGTGCGGGTGCTGGCCCCGGCCAGATCGCCCGCCTGCGCCATATCCTGCGCCAGCACGCCAACCCGGATGCCGGTCAGCGCCTCCGGCGAAAGCCCCGCCACATAATCCACCTCTGCCGTATCGGCAGCGGCCAGCAGCAGTGCCGCATCGCGCACGCTGCGGGCCATCGGCCCGGCCCCGTCATTGCTGCGGATCAGCGGGATCACCCCCTCGCCACTGACCAGCCCGGCACTGGGCTTCATCGCGACAAGGCTCATCACCCCCGCCGGGGCCACCAGAGAACCTGCGGTTTCGGTGCCGATACTGACCACTGCATACTGCGCGGCAACGCTGATGGCCGAGCCGGAGCTGGAGCCATAGGTCGGCCAAGGCCCCAACGGGTTGACCCCCTGCCCGCCCACCGCGCCATTGCCGCCCGACGGTGTGCCACTCGCCACCACGCCCGCAAGTTCCGACAGGCTGGTCTTGCCGATGATGACGGCACCCGCCTTGCGCAGGGCCGTCACAAGTGCTGCGTCCTGCGGGGCCACATGATCCAGCAGGATCGCGGCATTGGCCGTGGTGTGCATCGGGGCGGCCATTGCGATATTGTCCTTGAGGCTGACCGGAATGCCATCCAGGGGCCCAAGGCTCTGGCCCGCCGCCCGGCGCGCATCGGCGGCGCGGGCCTCGTCCAGTGCGGTGGGGTTCAGCTCCAGCATACCGCGCAGCCGGTCATCCAGCCGCCGGATGCGGGCCAGATGCCAGAGCGTCAGCGCTTCCGAGGACACCTCGCCCGCCGCCATTGCCTGTTGCAGATCGGATATATCCGCCCGCATCAGCGCCGCGTCACGACCGGCAGCGGCGGGCAGCGCCTCCAGCGCCGCAGAAAAGGGCGCGAAGTCCAGCGGGCGCAGCCGGGCCACCTGCACGGCGGCAAGCGGACCGGCGGTCTCTTGTGCAACGGCGGGAGAGGCCAGCAGCAGGGCCAGGGCAAGGGCGCGCATCAGTTGATCCCCGCATAGAACTGGCGCACATCCGCGGCGAATTCGGCGCGGCTGGCCTTTTGAAGATAGAACATATGCCCGCCGGGATAGACACCAAAGAACAGCCGTTCGCGGGCCTCTGGCGTGACCGTGGATTGTTCGATCATATAGCGTGTGCGAAAATAGGGCGTGGCCAGATCGTGCATCCCATGCACGACCAGCGCCTTGAGGTCACTGTTCTGCGCCAGCCCGATGGCCAGATCATCCGGCCCGCCACTGCCGGAGGCGCGATCCCATTGCAGATTGGCGTCGATGTTCAGCGCAATATAGTCCCGGCTGGTCTTGTAGCCCAGATCATTGCGCAGATGGTCCATGAACGGCGGCTGAAGGATGCCGGTCAGCACGGCCAGCGAGCGGTCAAAGGTGTTCAGCCCGGGCACCTCGGGGATCGGGTTCTCGGTGGCGATGGTGCCATCATAGCGGTCCAGCAGCAGGCCCTTGTCTTGCAGCAGGGTTGCGGCAAACATCTGGTCGCCGACGCGGGCGCGTTCGCGGGCAACAAGGCTCGGCTCCAGCCCGGTCATCTGCGCGACCTTGGCAAAGAACGCCTCCTGCCCGGCAGCATCGGTGCGGCCCAAATTCACCAGCCCGGTCGTCAGGGTGGTCAGTGCGAATTCCTCGAACTGTGGCAGGGCCTCAGTGCCCTTGGGCTGCTCGTTCAGCCCATAATGGGCGGCAATCGCCGCCTGTGTCGGGAACATTGTGACCGGCCCGAGGATGGAATAGCGGGTTTCGGCAATCTCGGCGTGCAGCGCGGGCGAGATCAGCACCGCCCGGTTCAGGTTGATGCCATAGCTCTGCGCCAGAATCCGGGTGAGCCCGGCCACCCTCTGCCCGCCATAACTTTCACCCGCAAGCGCCTTGGGCGAGGCCCAGCGGTCATTCTCGGTCAGCCATTGACGGATGAACCAGGCGATGGACTGCATGTCGCTGTCCACCGCGTAATAGGGTTTGGGATCACCCGGCGTGCCATCGGTCCGCGGCAACATGCGGCTATAGCCGGTGCCGACCGGGTCGATGAACACGAGGTCGGTAAAGCCGATCCAGCTGTCGGGGTTCGGCTCCAGCCGGGCAGGCACCGGCGGGAAAGAGCCGTCGCCCGCCGTGGCGATGGTCAAGGGGCCGATGGCCGCCACATGCAGGAAGATACTGGCTCCGCCCGGGCCGCCATTGACCAGAAAGGTCACCGGGCGGGTGGTTTTGTCGGCCCCGTCCATCGTGTAGGCGACATGGAAGAATTCCATCTCGGGCCGCTCAGGGTCTGCGCCGATGGCCAGCATCCCGGCCTTGGTGGTATAGGGCACCGTTTCTTGCGCAAGGGTCCCGCCGGGCCAGAACAGGCCCAGCACCATGGCAAGGGTCGCGAGGGGCCGCAGTGTCAGCATCTTGTCACCTGTCATCAGTCGGAGGGCGGAACCATACCCACCCGGAAAGCTGGGTTTTCGGCCCATGGCGGCAAGCGCCGCATTGGCGCGGTGTCAGAGCTTGCCGCCGCGCAGCTCGATCACCTCACCCGAATCCCGCATCTTGCAGACCATGTGTTCATGGCCAACCGTTGCCTCGATCTCCCATTCATGCTTCTGCGGCGACCGGGCCTTGACGAAATGGACGTGGTGTTTGCCCACTGCAAAATTCTGCGCAACGATACCCGCGCAGCCCGAATAGGCCATGGGCGGCGCCCTCAGATCGGCGCTTTGGCGGCGATGCGCGACGCTGTTCTTCCGCTCGTTCTCGCCGGCGGTATAGCCTTCGACATAACCGCGGGTCTGGCTGTATTCCCAATAGGCATAACCATGCAGACCGTCGCGATAACCGCGCTCGAACTCTGCCGTTTCAACATCGTCGCCGGGCCTGTAGCCGTCCTTGTAGTGATGCTTGTGATGCGCGAGCGCGGCAATGCCCAGAATGGCGATGGCGGCGGCGGCCTTTTCGTCGTCGTTCATCTCTGCCACAGCCGGAGCCACCCCCAGATGCAGGCAAATCGCGGCAATGCCGAGGACTGAAACACAGGATTTCATGCCATAACTCCTTGGTGATATGATCCGTCAGGTGCTGCCATCTACCGGAACCGGCCTATCGGGCGGCGGTGATCTGCCAGACACTGGAGGCAGCCTAGGCACCCGGCCCGGTCGCCGCTATCCACAATGCGCAATTGGGACGCAACCGCCGCATCCTGCGTGATTTCAAGGCGATTTGTCGCAAGGGCGCAGCCTGCTGCGGGAAAGGGTTGACAGGTGAAGACGGGGTTTTACCTTCAACCTCAGGTGAGTGATTTCGGAATGCCGCGCGCAGGCCTGCACCCGAAAATGGGTATCCGGTTCTCGATCTTCTTTTCGCATCATTGTTTTTCTTTCACATGGTCACAGCGATGTTTGGGCCTGACCTCGGACAGCGGCACGCAGGCTGCGCGATGCAAGCGCGTGGGTGAAGCATGGAACATGCAAGCTTCCGCAACAGCGTCAGAACAAACGTGATCCACAAGCGCGACCTGCACACCGAAGCAAGTTCCATCATGTTCCGCACCAGCCGCATCCTGGATCTGTGCGGTGACAATGGCTGTCTGCGCACAGATCTGCTTTCGGTCAACGATCAGGGGTTTTCCATCGGCAGGGTCATGTCGGGCGGGCATGAGGTCTGGCTGCACGAGGATGCCAATTTCACCTTTCTGCTGCCGCTGGCCGGTCGGCTCGAGGTCGGCCTTGGCAGGCAGGGCCATCGCATTGATGTCGGCCAGTTCGCCATGCTGCGCCCGACCGAGCGGCAGACCAGAGCCGTGTCGGATCGCACAGGCCGGTTTCAGGCGGTGACCTTGCAGGTTTCGGCCAACCGCTTGCAGATGCAGGCAGCGTTGCAGGGCCTGCGGAATGCCGATTTCGCGGTGCTGACCATGCCGGTTGCGCGCTATCTGGCGCAATCACTGCCGGTGCTGATGGTTGATACCTGCGGCAAGAGCATACGCGCCCTGCCGCTGCGGGTGGCCGCCGAATTGGGCACTCTGATCGACGAATTGCTGTCCGAGACGCTGGGCACCCCCTTGGCCACATCCAGCACGCGGCGCATCCTGCCGGATTGGCACCGCGTCTGCCAGGCCGAGGAGATCATGCGCGCCCGCTGCGACGAAGCCCTGTCGATGCCCGATCTGGCTGCCTCGGTCGGGGTCAGCCTGCGCAGCCTGCAACTGGGCTTTCAGGAGGTCTACGGCCTGCCCCCGCGCGCTGTGCTGAGCCGTATCCGTCTGGATCTGGCCCGGGTCCGGCTGCTCGCCGCCCGCCCCGGTGAAACCGTCACCTCAATCGCGCTGGAAACCGGCTTCATTCACCTGAGCCGATTTGCGCAGCTTTACGCCCGGACCTTCGGCGAAACCCCACGCGAAACCCTCGGCCGCTGCCGCGCCTGAGGGGATGGGCGCGGCCTCACTCCGTCTGATGCGCCCCGGCTGTCCTGGAACTGCGGGCCAGCAGGAAAAAGACCAGCAGAGCCAACGCGCCGATCAGGGCCGCTGCGGTTGACAGCAGCACCGAATGGGTCTGGGTGAAGGCCGCCTTTCCCGCTGCGATCACCGCGGCACCCTGGTCGGCGGACAGTTGCTGCGCCACCAGATAGCTGTCGCCGATGGACCGCGCCGCCTGTTCGGCCAGTTCCGGCGACAGCCCCTCGGGCGGGGTAAAGGTGCGCCCGAAGATATTCGCCATGAACACTCCGAACAGCGTGATGCCAAGGCCGGTGCCCAGCTCATAGCCAGTGGCCTCCAGCGACCCGGCGGCAGCGCCTTTGCTGGCCTCGACAGCGCCCATGATCGCGATGGAGGATGCGGTGAGGCCGATGCTCAGTGCCAGACCGAGCGAGGCCAGGAGCCCCGGCACCACCAGCCCCGGCCTGTGGAAATCGGTGAAGGCAAGGCAGGCCAGCACCAGAGCCGAAACCGCCATCGACAGGCAGGCCACCAGCCGCAGCCCGAACCGGCTGGACAGCCAGCCCGCGACAGGCCCGCCCAAAGCCGCCGCTGCCATGATCGGGATCATGAAGATCCCGGCCTGAAGCGGCGTCTTGTCCAGCACATATTGCAGCTCTTGCGCCAGGGTCAGCTCTACCCCCGCCAAAGCGCCGCAGGCCACAATCGCCATGATCATCCCGGCCACGATGGCCGGATGCGCGAACAGTGACAGATCCAGCATCGGCTGGGCCGCACGCAACTGCTTGCGGGCAAACAGCGCCAGCAGCGCCGCGCCAAAGGCCAGCACCAGCAGCACGACGGCCAAGGGATGCTTGGCGGCAGCCCCGGCCTTGATTGCATAAACGACCGAGATCATGCCAGCGATCAGCAAAAGCGCCTGCCCGATGGCCCAATGGCCCGAACTGGTCGCCTCACGGCGGGGCAGCAGGAACCAGCACGCCGGGGCCACGATCAGCATCACCGGCACGTTGATCAGGAAAACCGATCCCCACCAGAAATGCGCCAGCAACGCGCCACCGATCAGCGGCCCCGCCGCCGCCCCTGCCGCGCCGACCGTGCCCCAGAGCCCAAGCGCCATGCCGCGCTCGGCCTCGTCTTCAAAGGTGCGGCGGATGATGCCCAGCACACAGGGCATGATCATCGAGCCGCCAAGCGCCAGCAGGATCCGCGTCAGGATCAGCATCGGCGCATTCGGCGCCAGGGCCGCAAGCGCCGAGGCGATGCCGAAAATCGTCAGGCCCGTCAGCAACATGCGCCGATTGCCGATGCGGTCGGCCAGCGTGCCCATCGGCACCAGCAGCCCGGCCATCAGCAGCGGATAGATGTCGATGATCCACAGCACCTGCGTGCTGGACGCCCCCAGCGCCTGGGTCAGCGTCGGCACGGCGACATGCAGGATGGTCATGTCCAGCACCACCGGCAGAAAGGCCAGCATGACGGCCAGCAGCACCAGCCAGCGTTTTGTATCGGGTTGACGGATCGCCATGTTTCACCTGAGAGTCGCTTGTAGGGGCAGATATAAATACATACGTATGGATTGCAATGCCACAGAGAGCTGACGGAAGACTTTATGGGTAGAAAGCCGACGATCACCCGCGACAGCCTGCTGGATGTGGCAGAAGAAATTGTGCGCAGCGGCGGGGCGGGCGCGCTGACCATCGGCGCATTGGCGCAGGCGGCGGGGATCTCGAAGGGCGGGGTGCAATATTCCTTCGCCTCGCGGGATGATCTGGTGCGCGGCCTGATCGACCGCTGGACCAGCCAGTTCGATGCGATGCTGGAGGGCGAAGGCACAGAGGATCCCGTCGGCTTCGTCCGCCGTTACATCGCGGCAACGCGGAGCTCGCAACAGGCGATGAATGCCAAGATGGCCGGGCTGATGGTTGGCTATCTGGAGGATCCGGCAAACCTGCGCGAAACACGCGACTGGTATCACGGCATCTTCGCCCGCCTTGGCGGCATGACCCCCGAGGCGCAGGCTGCCCGTGTGGCCTTTCTTGCGGTGGAGGGCCTGTTCCTGATGCGCATCAACGGCATCGACGAAGACGGCGCCTGGACCGCCTATCTGGATGATGTCGAGGCCATTCTGGCCCGGCTGGTGCCGGAATAGCCGGTGTCTGCTGGCATCAGCCGCACAAGGCACCTGCGTCCTAAATACGAAGATTACATCGCCATCACCCGCGCAGGCGGGATGGCATCCGATGAAATGGGAGATTTACAAGGCCATCTATCCGCAGATCGAGATGCTGCGAGGTTGGCAACACCGAAACCGGCACCTCCTTGATCGACGCGGCCATCGCCGCCGAACCGGATGTGGCGCTGTTGGCGGGCTGGCAGGTCGGCGCGGCAGGCATCCCCGTCATTGTGGTGGATTGCAACGCTCGGGCCCGCGCGGGATGGACTGATCCTCCTGCCGTGCAATCGGGCGGGGTTCTGCACCCGGCGGCCATCAGGAAATGACCCTTCTGGCGCAGCACCCAGTCCGCCCTGTCCCTAGGCCATGGGCCGGGGCTGCGCGATGGTCACCGCAGGATCGCCCAGCAGCACAAGCGCGTCCCAGTCTTTCGCGGCAAGCTGCATGCGCAGCAGCGCGCCTTGGGTGGCGGCCCCTGCCGCCAGTTCCTCCACCGCATGGGCATAGCTGCCGGTCAGGCTGGCGCTGGCACGGCGACAGGCATCCAGCGCCATGCCCATCGGCTGGCCGGAAAACAACCCGGCATAAAGCGCCTCGATCAGTGGCATGGTCATGAACTGGCCGCTGTCGGGCGCGCGCAGGGTCCAGTCGAAGGTCGGCTCGACATGGCCGATGAAACCGCGCAGAGGCCGTTTCGCCCCCAGCAGCGCGCAGGGCAGCGGCGCGGTCATCGCGCCGCAATCCGCGACCCGCCGCAAGATTTGGCCCACATCGGTATCCGGTCCTACATAGCTGCCAAAGCTTGTTGTGCCATCGGCCCCGGCGCTGCAACAGGCATGCGCATACCAGATCGCCCCGTCTGGCGACCAGCCCGCCAGCACAGCCTGCGGATCGAGCACAGCATGGCCCCGGTCCACCGGCGCCCCAAGCTGTGCGCGCATCACGGCAAGATCGCCCAGCGGATGCGTGGCCCCATGGCTGGAAGTCACCACAAGCGCCGGGGTGCCGCGCTCCAATGCTGCAATCAGCCCGGCTGCGGTGCCGCGGTCATCGGTCAGGAAATCTAGGGTATAGTCGCCATCGTCCCGCAGCTTTTCCGCAAGCGGCGCCGTGACCGAGGCGCGCAACAGCGCGGTGATATCCGCCGCATCATGCACCACTGCCCACAACAGCTGGGCCAGCGGATCGGCGCTGCTTTGCCGCCAGTCGCTCAGCAAGGCCTCGACATGGTTTTCCAGCGCCACTCCCGCCAGATCGAGCCGCCCGGTGAAATGGTGGAACTGCAACGCATATTGCACCCGCCAAGGGATGATGGAGGGCGGCGCGACAATCAGCAGATAGCGCGGAATCTGGCCCGCACTATTGCCGTAATGCTGCGCCTGCCAGCTGATGTCTTGCCAGCTGCCATCCTCATGGTAACGACGCAGGGTTGCGGGCAGCCCCTCGGGCGTCCAGCGCAGCACGGTGCCGCCCCGCGCCGCCAGCAGCGCCGCAAGCGGTTCGGGATCGCTGGGCCAGAGCCCAGCCTTGCCGGGGCCGGGGGGCCGCGCATCATCCGGCAGCACCAGCCCCCAGCCGACCCGAGGGTCACGCCAGTTGCGCGGATCGACCGGCACCGGGGCCAGCAGGCGGCTTCGGTGCGGTGTATTCGCCGCCAGCAGCCGGGATCGAAGATCTGCGGCAACCGCGCTGGTATTCTGCGCCGCAGGCCCGGCCCAAGCGTTGATCTGCAGCGTTCCGGGCCAGGGCAGCGGGGTCATGACAGGTCTCCGATCTGACGATCCAGCGCGGCGATCCGTTGCGCAATCGCGCCGATAGCCCCGGCCTCCAGCGTTGCGGCTTGCGTTGCCAGAAATTCCGCCAGGACCTGCCGCTGCGTCTGCAATTCGGCCAGTTTCAGCGGATCCCCCGGATCCCCCGGCGTCAGGAAAAACGGATCCGGGCGCGTGAAGAACACGGGCAGCGACCAATCCTTCACCCGCGCCGTCACATCGACGCCGACCTGCGCGAAATGCTGCCGGATCGCCTCGCGCCCCGCACGCATGCTGCCGACCAGCCGCAGTTCCTGTGCGTTGCTATGCGCAAGCACCGTGCCGATCCGCGCCACCACATCGGACAGAAAGCCGCGCGTGAAGCTGTGCAGGATGCGCGCCTCGGCGGGTTCGCGCATACCCACCACGAAAGGCACCCCCGCCGAGACCAGTTCCGCCGCGACCGACCGAGAGCCCTCGGGCGCGCCCGCGCTGGAACAGGCGTTGAGCGTCACCAGCCAGGCCGTGGCCGGCAGGTGGGAACAGAGATCGACGGATGACAGTTCAAGCGCCGCCCCGCCTGCCGCCGACAGCAGCGTCGCCACCTCCAGCACCGCCCCGCCACCCGGATGCGCAATCCCGTGACAGAACAGATGCACGATCTGCGGCTGCGCCTGCGACACCTCGCGCAGCAGCGCGGCGGCGGTTGTCGGCACTTGGTGATGCGTGATCCGGCCATCGGCCGCCGCCGTGATGGCCGTGGCGACGCTGTCATCCGGGCTATAGACCCGCAGCCGCCACGGATGGCCATAGCCCCGCAGCGCGGCCACGAGTGCCGTATATTCGCACAAAGCGTCGATCCCGCGCGCGGCCAGAACTGCCACCACGCTCAGCCCCTCGGGGCCAAGCCGCCCGGTGGGGCGCGTGGCCGTTTCGGGCACCCGGATGACGCGCAGCACGGGCAGGCCCTGCGACAGATCGAGAAACCCCTTGCCCGCGTCCCACAACAGTTCCCACGGCAGATTGTGTGGCTGATCCAGAATCAGCGGAATGTGCAACCGCACCTCGCGCTCGGCGCTGCCCGCCGGGGCCTGAAACGATCCGTCCAGCGCCTGCGCCCCGTTGCCATGCTGGCGCAACCGATGCAGCAAAGCCCCACCCGCCGCCGTCAGGCATTCGGTGTCCTGCATCGGGTCGCTTGCCATCTGCCGAAGCGCGGCAAAGGGCGGGTCATCCGGGCTTTCCACCAGCACGGCATCCAGCCGTTCGGGCAGCGTGCCCGCAAAGGATTGCACCGTGAAATCATGGCGCAATGCGCCCGAAGCATCGGCTGTGCCGCGAATGGTCACCAGCACGCCGCTCATGGTTTGATGACCTTTTCCAGAAAATCGAGCGCAGCCTGCGCGCCCCGGTCACGCGCCTGATCCAGATCGCTGCGCGGTGTGGCCGATGACAGGCGCGCGCGCTGCCCGTCCAGAATCCGCCCTTTCAGGGCATCGGCGGGGCTGCGGCGCACTTCGTCGCTGAAACGGGCAGAGCCTGTGGTCCGCCCGCCCTCTGGCGGATCGAAAAGCCATTTGATCTGCCCCTTTGGCAAGGCCCGGTCGGTCATAGGTGCCCCGAAGCTCAGGATCCGGTCGCCGGTCACATCGGGCGCATACAACGCCTCGGTCGCGTCGGAAGCCACGGTCAACGCGGGATGCAGATAACAGGGCAGCGCCAGAGGGGCAGATGCGTCCAGCCCCTCGCCCACCAGCAACGTCCGCCACAGCGCGGCCAGCATATCCATCGGGCGGTCTGTATCGTCGATCAGGATCGGGCCGGGCCGCAGCCAGGCAAGCTCATGCACCAGCCGGTGAATGCCCTCGGTGCGGGTCGCAGCACCAAGCGGCGTGAAGCCCATAATCGCACAGCCGAGCCGGTCGTAGAACGCGGCCAGCGCGTCGATCTCGACAAAATCCACCCCGTCCGCCGCCCCGCGACCCAAGGGCGATTGCGTCAGGGCAAGCGCCCCCCGGCCCCCTGCGGAAAAGCCCGGGCAGAGGAATTGCACCGCATCCACCCCGGCTCCGGCATGATGGGTTGCAATCCATGCCAGCCAGGGATTGAGCGGACCGTGCGCCACCGCAGCCTCGCTGCTGTCGTCCGGATCCGGCAAGGTGATCGCAACCCCCTTGGTGCGCACCAGATCGTCAACCAGACCCGACAGAGAGGCGCGGGAGCCCGCATCGGCAAAAACCGTGATCTCGATCAGCGGCAGCATGTCCCGCCGGGCTGTTCCCAGCGCCGTGAGCGTGCGCGACAGCGCCGCGTGCAAATCCGGTGAGCCTGTTGCACAAATCGCCAGCCGGAAACGCAACTTGGGCCGCCACGGGTTCTTGAGGAAGTTCGGAATGCGCAGCACCGAGCGGCCGGTGCGTGCGGCCAACACCGCCTCCCACGGGTAAAGCGCCGCAAGAAGCGCATTGCGATCGGTTTGCAGCCACAATGGCGCACCGGGCGCGGCCTCGGCATCAAGCGCTACCACTTGCGCGCCGATCCGCTCGGGCAAGTCGTGCGATCCGCCCATCGCTGACAGGGGCGTCAGCACTTCGGGGCCAAGCACCTCGGCTCCGATATAGGCTTGCGTCACGATGACCGGCGCATCACCGGACAGGCGCACCCCACAGCGCAACGTCGCAAGGTCATTCTCGTTGCGCAGCATCATCGCCATGGCGCTAACGCAGCTGATTCAGCGCGGCCCACCATGTCCGCGCGTTGTTCACACAGCCATGGCCGTCGATCCCGTTCGCGCCATTCAACCCCAAAAGCCGCACCGCGCCGGGCTGCGGCGCAAAAGCCGCGCCGGCATCGGGCAGAGCGATGATTGCAGACTCGCCGGGGGCCAGCGTCTGCGGACCATAACCGCCAAGCGCGGCATAACGGCTGACAGCGCCCGCCGCCGCGATCTCGGTCAGATCCTTTGCGCGGCGACAGACCAGATGGAAGATACGATAGAGCGGCACATCCTTGTTCGAGTATGTGGCCATGACCGGGCGCTCCACCCGCGACAGAACCGGGCGACAGGCGCCGGGCTGGCCGTTCACATCGGGCGAAAACGCCTGATGGTTCATCGCTGGCTGGAACAGCGTGACGCTTTGCGCCTTGCGCGCGGCCCCCGCGTGCAGCAGCCCCGCCGTAACGACCTTGGCACCGTAGGAATGGCCAAAAAGATGCAGCCGGGCATCGGTTTCCTGCAACAGACGCTTCAGCGTGTCCGCAACGCCGTTCTTGCCGACAACCCCGGCCCGGTCCTTCATCTTCAGCACCGTCGCCGCGCGCAGGATCATGCGCGGATCAAAGCGGAAGACGCCAGCCATCGCCACATCGCCATCCGGGGCGGGCGCGCCGAAGTCGGAAAACCCACCCGCAGGCGGCGCGGTGCCAGCTTCGCTGTTCTTGACGGCAGTCCAAGCCTCCAGAAGGTCTTGTGCGCTGTAGGGCGTGCTGTCCACCTCGTCTTCGGTGTTTGGCAGGGTCATCGCCAGATCTTCGGCAACCCTGCGCGCCAGACTGTTGTCCACGGCCTTGCCGTCTTTCAGCGCCAACGCCACCTCGGCGCGGGTTTCAGGCGACAGAAGCGCCAGCATTTCGCCAAAATCCTCTGTCTCCGATGTCGCCAGAATGTCGGGCGCCTGATCCTTGGGCCAGACAAGGATGGTGCTGGGCCAGATCACCCCGACAAACACCGGCTTGACCTCCGGGCGCAGCACATGCGGATGCGCCTTTGCCGTATCGCTGATGCCGGTTAAAAACGCCTCATACCGTGCCTTGGCGGTCGGAAAGTCATTGTTCCAGCCATGGCTGTAAAACAGCACATCGGTGATCTTTTCCTTCACCACATGGGCCATCAGGTGGTCCAGCGACTGGGGCGAGAGCAACTGCCCCTGCTTGTCATACCGGATCATGTAAAAGGCGACGGTTTGATTGAAGATCCCGTCAAAGGTCGAAATGGGGCCGACGAAGTCAGTGGGCATGGGACCATACCTTATAATGAATTCAGCCAAAGAATCCCTCAAATGTAGCGTAGGGTCAGGCAGCAATCAATCTGCACGTGCGCACTCAAGGGTCTCTGCTCCGCGCGAACCGGCGGTCGCCGTCAGCCCAACCAGACTTCGCCGTTCAGGGTATTGGCGAGGAAGGACAGGCCATGGCGCAGGCCTTCCCGGCTGATCGAGCCGCCAAGGCAGATGCGCACATGCTCATCGGGTGTGCCCAGAACCGTGAAGGCATCCGAGGGCATCAGACCAATGCCATGCCCGTTCATCCGCCCCATCAACTCGGCCCGGCTGACCCCCTCAGGCAACTTCAGCCAGATATTGAAGGCATGCCGGTCGGCGTCGAACTGAAAGCCCTGCAACACCTTCTCGGCAATCTCCTGTCGGGCGGTGCTCTCGGCGCGGATGAAGCGGCAGATGCGGTCGGCGGTGCCATCCTCGATCCAGCGGGTCACCAGCGCCATCGACAGGGGCGAGGCCATGACATTGGTCACCCGCAGGGTTTGCGCGAGCTGATATGAGGATCGGCTGTCGGGCGCGATGGCAAAGGCAAGCCGCAAGCCCGCGCCGATGCACTTGGCCAACCCGCCGATGTGCCAGGTCAGCGCAGGCACCAGCGTTGCAAAGGGCGCAGGGGCGTTCGGCTGGATGAAGCCGTAGGCATCATCCTCGATCAGCGGCAGGCTGTGGCGTTGCAGGATCTCGGCAATTTCCATACGCCGCGCCGCCGGGATCGTCCGCGTGGTCGGGTTGTGCAATGTCGGGTTCAGATACAGCACCTTTGGCTTGTGCAGCAGGATTGCCGCCGCCAGCGCATCGGGCAGAATGCCGGACACGTCAACCGGCAGGCCGATCAGGGTCAGACCCGCGCGCGCAGCGATGGAGCGCAAGCCGGGATAGGTGACCGCCTCGCAGAGAATGGTATCGCCCGGCGAGGCCAGAATGCTCAGCACAGCAACCATCGTGGCATGGGCGCCGGGCGTCACGGCGATGCGGTCCAGATTGGGCACCATGCCGCGCATCGACAACCACGACAGCGCCGCCGCCCGGTCCATCTCGGACCCGACGGTCGATTGATACCGCAGCAGCGGCACCAGATTGGCACCCACGGTGTCCAGCCCCGCACGCATCGCGGCCAGAAGCGCCGGATCATCCGGTTCCGGCGGCGCGTTCATCGACAGATCTTGCTCGCGCGTGCGCCGTGGGTCGGCGGTCGGACCAGTGGCCCCCGGACGCGCGCGGACAAAGGTGCCGCGCCCGACATGGCTTTCCACCAGCCCGCGCGACTGTGCTTCGGTATAGGCACGGCTGATCGTGGTGAAATCCAGCCCCAGAACCTCGGCCAGCCGTCGCTGCGGTGGAAGCCGATCCCCGGCTGACAGCACACCACTGGCGGCATCACGTTCGATGGCATCGGCAATTTCCAGATACCGCGGCTTGCCACTTGTGCCGAAGGTGGGGGCCCAGGATGTCATGTTCTGCTCCGGCATTTGCGCATTGACTGTATTTGTATGAATCGTCGCCCTGGCGCGAAATGACAAGCCGATTGTGCCCTGCGCGCCAGGGCTTTGATTGCGGGCTGCCGGTTTTTAGGCCCAAGCGACCAGTTTTCAATCCCTCCGCTCGGTGACGAGCCGTTCCGCAAAGCTATATTGTATGTAAAGTTGATTCAGCCATTGATCGCACCATGCACCCTGATCTCATCCCAACCCGAACAGGAGTGCCCGATGCCCGCAGTCACCCACGCAGCCAACAAGCCCGGTGATTTTATCGTCGATAACGAAACGAAGGTCTTTGAAGACGTTAAGGCCGATCCGGGCGACAAGGCGCTTGTCACCTTTCACACCATGGCCTTTGAAGGTCCGATCGGGCCAATGAACAAGCTGAACGCCATCCGCCTGACCAAGAAGGCGTTTGACACCTCGATCCTGCTCTATGGCCCCGGGGCCTTGCTGGGGGTGCAGCGCGGCTTCCCCAAGATCGGCGATGAGGCGTTTCCGGGCCACCAGAACTTCAACACGAATCTGGAGCGGTTCATGGCCGAGCGTGGCAGGGTCTACGCCTGTCGCTTTGCGCTTCAGGCGCTCTATGGCACGGGCGAGCCTGCGCTGATCCCCGGCATCACGCCGATCATGCCGCAGGCCGTGCTGGACTGCATCCTGCTCCACAAAAAAGCCAATGCTGTGATCATCGACACCTGGACGGTCTGATCCATGCGGCCCGCCAGACCGGCGGGCCAGCTCAATACCCCAAAGGACAGTGCCATGCCGAAGATGCCCGTCATCGGCTTTCGTCCGGATTATCGCTGGCTGGAAGTGGGATGTTTTGATGCACATGTCAGACCCGCCTATCGCCGGGGTGTCACAGATGTGCGTGGGTCTATTTCATCAGCTTGGGCTGGCTGAACACGTGAGGTTCAGGACGGTTTCTGGGCATTGACGAAGACGCCCGCCACTTGGCCGAACAGATCGCGCAGTACGCAACCGCCGCAATGCAGGCCGCAGAATGAAACATGCGCCGTTCCATCAGGCCGATGCCGTGGAGCAGCGCCGCATGGGCATGGCGGAATGTGGCTGGCGCGGACTGTCCGACGGCTGGATGCTGCGGCACCTTGGTGATCTGCACTGGCGGCTGATCGCGGTCGCGCTTGGCCAGCAGACGACGATCTTTGCCGCTGCCGAAGGCGCGCCGGTCTATGCCGCCTTCGGCGTCATATCCGAACGTATCCTGCATCCCGCGCGCGCCCGTCCCGGCGCGATGATGACGATTGCCGCGCGCTTGCGGCGTCTGTCGCCCAAACGGCTGGTGTCGTTTCATCACCTGAGCATCGGTGAGACGCTGTTTGCCGAAGTGACCATGATCACGGCCTTCGTCCGGCACGGTGAGGCGAGCGGCAATGCCCATCTCCCCCGCGCGCAGCCGCAGGGGCATCTGGACCTGCTGCCGATGGCGCCGGGAGCGGATCGCGGCTTTGTCGATCAGGCCGCCCGGCTCTATCGTGGCTGGGCGGCGACGGAGCCGCTACCGCGGCACGAGGTCGATGTCACCCCCCCTGCCCACAACCGATTTCAATGCGGCGGGGCTGCTTGTATTGCGCCAATTATCCCGCGCTGGCAGACCGTGCGGAATGGCAACTGCGCCCTGACATGGCGCGGCGCCCGCTGGTGGCGCGCGACATCGTCTATCTGGGAATGTCGATCCGGGTGAGTGTGTCACGTCGACCTTAGGACATCATCCACAGACCCCGGACCGGCGCGTGGTCACACTGGCCAGCCGGGGCCGCATCATTGCGAGAATCGTCACCGGCAAATCAGGTTGATTCAGAGACAATCCGCCGCATTGTATGCAATCAATTATTGCGTATGATTGGGTCATCAGGAGATGAGTCCATGCAAGATGCACCGCGCCACCACAAATCAGCCATCTACCACGGCTTCCGGCACAGCTGCCCCAGCTGCGGTCAGGGCAAGCTGTTCAAAAGCTACCTGAAAGTGGCCCACGCCTGCGCCATCTGCGGTCAGAGCTTTACCGCGCAAAAGGCCGATGATGGCCCGGCCTATTTCACCATCCTGATCATGTGCCATATCGCAGGGTTCATGCTGCATGCGATGATCGTGCATACTGATGTCGGCCCGTGGCAGACTGCGCTTCTGATCAGTGGCATCGTCATTGCCGGAAGCCTGCTGTTGCTGCCCCGGATCAAGGGGGCGATGATCGGCTGGCAATGGGCTGACCGGCTGCACGGGTTCTGAACCCGCAAAACGCCCGCGGCCTACGCGGGCGTTTGCTGCTCTGAAAGGCTTTGCTATGCCGACGGCCGTCAACCCGTCACCAACCAGCGCAGCGATCTTTTCAACAAAGGCGGCATAGTCGGCAAGCCCGACCGTCAGCCCTTGATGCCTGCGGCGGTCTGGAACTGCTGAAACTCGGGGGCTGCATCGCGGTGAAATGCGTCATCGCCGAAACGCCAATGGCATGACCATCAGGCGCTGCGGCGCGGACGGCTGATCACATCCTTCGCCACGACAGCCAAGGCGCGCGCAAACATATCAGATGCACCGCCAAGCGCATTCAACACCGCCACCCCGATGGGTCTCGGAGGCCAATCCATCGCATCCTGGGCCATGCTGGCAAGGCCGAAGGCTGCAATGCAGGCTCGGCCCAGGTTGAAAAGGATCAACTCATCGCTCCTGCGTTGAAGGGTCTGCGCCTTTTGCCTGCAGTGCGCTTGCGACAATTTGCATATAATATTCAATCATAATCCAGCGATTGCTTGGTTAATGCCTGATCAATTGTTGGGCATGGCCAACTGTTCAAAACGGGGCTGATCCAATAGGCTTTGCGCAATCCAATGCCCTGACCCACGCGCTGTGCCTGCCAGCCATCGGACCGGGCCATCCGCCCTGCCCGCGGCGCCTTTCAAGGAGTTTTCCGATGCCCAACCCCGCGCTCTTGTTCTGATCCATGGCGCGGGCCATGGCGGTTGGCTCTGGGCGCGGGTCCATGACCGGCTGCACGGCAAAGACCACCGGGTTTTCACCCCGACCCTGACGGGTTTGGGCGAGCGGTCGCATCTGCTGAGCCCCGCTGTCACGCTCGACACCCATGTCGCCGATGTGGTGAACTTGTTCGAATGGGAAGACCTGACGACGCGGTTCTGGTGGGCCATTTCTATGCGGGCTGGGTGATTTCTGCCGCAATGGAGCGGCACGAATGACGCTGCCCCCGGAGTTGGTCCGGGGGCAGCAGGGCAGTCGTTTTTCCGGCAGTGCCGTCAGCGCATGGCCATCGGCAGCCATAGCGCCAGATCCGGCACCAGCGTCAGCAACCCAATCAGCACCAGCGTGCAGAGAATGAACGGCGCCGAGGCCAGAACCACCTCGCGCATCGTCGTGCCGCGTGGTGCCACACCCAGCATGACGAACAGCAGCAGCCCGAACGGCGGCGTTGCAAGGCTGAGCTCCAGCGCGAGCAACATGACGATACCGAACCAGACCGGATCAAACCCATAGATCCCGACCAGCGGCATGAAGATCGGCAGCGTCAGCATCATGATCGACAGCTGATCCATGAACATGCCCAGAATGATCAGGACAATCAGCATGGCCAGCAGCATCGCGTAGGCCGACAGCTCGAACCCGGTCGAAAACGCGATCAGCCCCTGTGACGCCCCGGAAAAGGCGAGGATCTGTGAAAAGGTGGTGGAGCCGAGAATGATCATCAGCATCATCGCCGAGACTTTGACCGAGCCTTGCAGCGCCCGGATGATGACCTGCATGTTCAGCTTGCGATAGGCGGCGGCAAGGATCAGCACCGCTGCCGTGCCGCAGGCTGCGGATTCTGTCGGCGTGGCCCAGCCCAGCAGGATCATGCCCACCACGGCAAACACCACCAGACCCATCGGCAACACATCGCGGATCAGCCCGCCCAGCACCTCGTTCAGGCTGTGCTTCTCGGTCTGATAGGGGGGTGCTGCCTCGGGGTCGAGGCGGATCATCAGCCAGATGGTCACGACGTAAAAGATCGCAAGGATCAGGCCGGGGATCATTCCGGCAATCAGCAGCGCCCCCACGTCGATCCGCGCCAGTGACCCGAGCAGAACCGCCAGAGACGACGGCGGGATGATCATGGCAAGGCCGCCGGTGGCGATGATCGGGCCCATCACGATGTATTTCTTGTAGCCGCGTTTCAGCATGTCGGGCATCAGCGTGGTGCCCAGCATCGCGGTATTGGCCATGGACGAGCCGGACAAGGTGGCAAAGATCGTGCCGCCGCCCACCGTCAGATAGGCCAGCCGCCCTCGGATGCCGCCAAAGCATTTGTCCAGCGCGTTGAACACGCCGATGGCCAGACCCGAGTGAAACAGCAACTCGCCCATGACCAGAAACAATGGCACCGGCGCCAGCGTGAAGCTGGTCACCGAGACGGTGGCATTGGTCAGCAATTGCTCGACCCCGGCCATGCCTCCCATCAAGACGATCACCCCCGCCATGTTGATGATCAGAAAGGCCACGGCCACCGGCATGCCCAGCAGCATCAGCACAACAAGCCCGCCGATCAGAAAGGCGGTCGCTTCATACCATTCCATCATGTCAATGCTCCCCCCCGGCGCCGGTATAGCTTTCGCCGCGCAGGAACATGCGCAGGAACTCTGTTGCCATCAGGGCAAAGCCTGCGGCCATGAACGCATAGAGCAGCCAGCCCGGCAGATCGACCGAGCGCATGTCGATGGTGCCGACCTGCCACTGATGCAGGGCGATGCTGCCCGAGACCCAGGCCAGAACCGCCACCGCCAGCGCGGCGATGATAACAACGATCCGGCTCGCCACCCGCTGCACCGCCGTCGGGGCCAACCCGATGATCGACGAGAGGGACACATGGCCATTGATGCGGACAAGCCAGGGCGCGGCGGCCATGGTGCTGAAAAGCAGCGCATATTCGACAACGGCGCTAGTGGAGGTCAGTTGTGGAAGCCCAAGGTTGCGGCTGAACACGTCATAGATGATCAGCGCTGTGATGATGGCAAGGCTGGCGGCACCTGCGGCGGCCAGCCCGATGACGCAGCGGTCATAGAGGCGGAGGAGGGTCATAGGAATGTCCTGGCAAGGGACCGGGTCCGAAGACCCGGTGCTTGGCGAAATCAACGCGAGAAATAGAGCGCACGCAGTTCATCGGCATAGGGCGACCCCGAAGCCTTCAGGCGGTTCCACACCGCATCATGCGCCGCGTCGACATAGGCCTTGCCAGCCTCGCCTTCGATCCTGGCGACCTTCATGCCATTCGCTTCAAAGCGGGCATTCACGTCGGCTGTCAGCTTTTGCCATTCGGTATAGCCGCTGGCCTCGAATTCGATCGCCACTTCAGACAGGATCCGGCGCGCATCCTCGCTGAGCGCCGACCATTTTGCGGGCGCGATATAGATGCCAAGATCAGATTGCAGGAAGCCCGGATCAACCCGGTATTTCAGGAAACGGTCCCAGTTCCAGCCTTCAATGGCAGAGGGCGGATAGCCCAGACCGTCAAAGGTGCCGCGCTCCAGCCCGGTATAGACATCCGGCACCGGAATGCTGACCGGCACCGCACCGAGGCTTTCATAAAAGGCGTTATAGAGCGGCGAGGCGCGCAGGCGCTTGCCGGTCAGATCAAGCTGGCCATCCGCCGTGCGGGCTGGTTCCTCCAGCAGATAGATGTGCAGCGGTGCGGCCGGGGCAAAGCGGGCCAGCACATGAATGTTCAGCTTTTCCGCTGCGGCCTTCTGCATCAGGGCAAAGCCGCCATTCGCGCGCGAAACGGTCGGTTCAAGGTCGCTGCCGACCCAGGCATCGGCCTCGGGCATGGAGCCGAGCGCATAGCTGATCGGGCCGAAGGTCATGTCGATGACGCCGCGCCCTACGGCTTCGATCTGCTGCATGCCCGGAACGATTTCCGGCCCGCCCACCACGTCGATCCGCACGATACCTTTGCCACGCTCATTCACCGCTTCGGCAAAGCGGCTGTAGAACTGGGTGGTATTGTCGCTGGAGGGAAAGGCGGTGAGCGAGCGCAGCACGTCCTCGGCCAGTGCTGCCGTGCCGCTCAGGGCGCCGACGGCAACGGCGGCAAGAGCAAGCGCGGCATGGCGCAGTCTGTGGGTGGGGGGGAAAGCGGTCATGGTCATTCTCCTGTCGGATACGTTTTTTATGGGTGCAATGCAGTTGATCCGCATTGATATGTTACGCTAGCACGTGACTTTTCATGTATTATTGCGAAGTTTGCAAAACACACTTCTTCGTGCTGCGAGGTTGGTATCAGGAGCCCGCGCAGCATTCAGCGGCGGGTTCCGGCATGATCTGCGGCGCGCGCCCTGCCCCGGTCAGATGGCTTCCCCATTGGGTTTCAAAGGCATTTTCACGAAAATGCGCCACCAGCGCGTCGATGAACAGGCGCGCGCGCATAGGCAGGAAGCTGCGGGTCGGATAGGCGACATTCATCGTCAGCCCGCGCGGCACCCAGTCCGGCAAGATCGGCACCAGACGCCCGGCGCGCAGATCGTCGTGGATGATATAGGCGGGCTGAATCAGGATCCCCATGCCCCCCAAGGCCGCGTCGCGCAGGATCTGCCCGTCATTGGCCACCAGATCGCCGCTCACGTGCTGGCGGCATGTTCTGGTGCTGTCGGTCAGGGTCAGTACATCCCAATCCTCTGCCAGCGAATAGAGCAGCAGGCGGTGCCTTTGCAGATCTTCGGGGGTTTCGGGCGTGCCGTGCTGGTCAAGATAGGCCGGAGCGGCGGCCAGCACGCGTGGCACCTCGGCCAGTTTGCGGATGGTCACCGAACTGTCCGCCTCGGCTCGCCGGGTGCGGATCGCAAGATCAAGGCCGTTTTCGATGATGTCGCAGTAACGGTTCGAGGCCTGAAGCTCGATCCGCACCAAGGGATAGCGCGCCTTGTAGGCGTGAATGACCGGCATCAGATGCAATAGCGCAAAGGACAGCGAGGCGCCGATCCGCAATGTGCCAAAGGGTTCGGCGGCGCCACGGATCACGCTTTCCTCGGCCTCGCGCAGGCTGTTGAGGATTTCGCGCACATTCTGGGCAAAGCTTTCACCTTCCGAGGTCAGCGACATCTGCCGGGTGGTGCGCTGCACCAGCCGCACGCCCAGCCGGGTTTCCAGCGCCGAAAGGGTGCGGCTGACCCCGGACACCGACAGGCCCAGCACCTCGGAGGCGCGGGTCAGGTTTGCCTCTTCCGCAATGGCCGAAAAGATCTGAAGCTCTGTAATCCGGTCCATAGGCACACCCATCGTCAATTTACAGTAATATTACTGTAACAGGCTTGCGGCGAATCAGCTACATTTGTTTGGCAGCCATGAATCTTTGCTGAGCCTGCAAGAATGTTTCGCAAATTGCGTGATTTATCCTGCAATTATGCGGTGCAACTGTAGTGCATCCGGGGTTGGCCCGGCCCGTCTGATACCGGAGCACCCTATGACCGACACCAAGGATTTGCCGATCTGCCACATCGTGATGTGGGATGTCGCTGGCAACTCTGATGCCGAAAAACGCGCCGCCGTCGAAACGGTCCGCGCCGAGTTCGAGGCGCTGCGCGGCTGCATCCCGGGGATGACCCGGCTGGAGATCGGCGTGGATATCAGCGGCGTCGACTATGCCTGCGACATGCTGCTGCTGAGCGAGTTCGACAGCGAAGCGGCGCTGGCGGCCTATGCGGCCCACCCCGCACATCTGGCCGTGCGCGACCGGCTGACCGGGGTGCGGATCGCCCGGCATCAGGTGGATTTTCCGATACACCGCCCGCTGAACACAAAGGAGACAGCCGGTGATTGAGCAAGGTTTTGTCTATAGTGGCAACCCCGCGCGGGTGGTTTTCGGCTTTGGCACCACTGCGGCGCTGCCCGAGGAGATGGCCCGTCTGGGCACCCGCCGCGCGCTGATCCTGACCACCCCGGCGCAAGAGGATGCGGGGCAAAAGCTGGCCGATCTGCTGGGCGAGACTGCGGTCGGCGTCTTTCCGGGCGCGGTCATGCACACGCCGGTGGATGTCAGCGATCTTGCCGCCGACCGGGCGCGGCAGATCAAGGCGGATGTGGTGGTGGCGATCGGCGGCGGCTCCACCACCGGGCTGGGCAAGGCGATTGCGCTGCGCACCGGCCTGCCACAGATCGTGCTGCCCACCACCTATGCCGGGTCAGAGATGACGCCGATCCTGGGCGAAACCTCGGGCGGGCAAAAGCGCACGCAGACAACGGCAAAGGTGCTGCCACAGGTGGTGATCTATGATGTGGAACACACCATGGGCCTGCCCGTGGCGCTGTCGGGCGCCAGCGGCATCAACGCCATCGCCCATGCCGTCGAGGCGCTGTATGCGCGCGAGGCCAATCCGGTGATCAGCCTGATGGCGGCGGAAGGCATCGGCGCGCTGGCCCGCGGCCTGCCCGCCATCGCGCAGGATCCGGCGAACCGCAAGGCCCGGGCCGATGCGCTTTATGGTGCTTGGCTCTGCGGGATCTGCCTGGGGTCGGTGGGCATGGCACTGCATCACAAGCTGTGTCACACGCTTGGCGGCTCGTTCGATCTGCCCCATGCCGAAACCCATACGCTGATCCTTCCACATGCGCTGGCCTACAACGCGCCCGCCGCGCCTGAGGCGATGGCACGTCTGCGCACCGTGCTGGGCGCGGATCCGGCTTTGGCACTGTTTGATCTGGGTCGCGCTGTCGGCGCGCCCGCGTCGCTTGCGGCGCTGGGAATGCCCGCTGACGGAATCGCGCGCGCCGTCGACCTGGCGCTGTCGAACCCCTATTGGAACCCCCGTCCGCTGGAACGCGACGCCCTGACCGCGCTGATCCAGCGCGCTCATGCGGGTGCTCCGCCGCTTGCCGCCTGAGGAGACCGACATGAGCTATCTTTCCGAAGGCAATTCTGTCGAAACGGTCAACGCCCGGATGAGCGCTGCCAGCGATGCGCGGCTGCGGCGGGTCATGGCATCGCTGGTCACGCATCTGCATGGCTTCATCAAGGATGTCGAACTGACCGAAGCCGAATGGGAGACCGCCATCGGTTTTCTGACCCGCACCGGCCAGATGTGCGGCGACGCCCGGCAGGAGTTCATCCTTCTGTCGGATGCGCTGGGGGTATCCATGCTGGTCGATGCGATCAACCATCGCGCGCCCGAGGGGGCCACCGACTCCACCGTTTTTGGCCCGTTCCATGTCGAAGGCGCGCCCGAACTGCCGATGGGCACCTGCATCAGTCTGGATGGCAAGGGCGAGATCTGCCTCTACCAAGGGCATGTGCTGGATCTGGACGGCAAGCCGATTGCCGATGCGCTGGTCGATGTCTGGTCTGACAATGCCGACGGGTTCTATGATGTGCAGCAGCCCGATCTGCAACCGAAGTGGAACAATCGCGGCGTATTCCGCACCGGCCCCGACGGGTCTTATGCCTTTCGCGGCATCAAGCCGGTGTCCTATCCAATCCCCGATGATGGCCCGGTGGGGCAAATGCTGGGCGCGCTTGGCCGACATCCGTGGCGGCCCGCGCATATGCACTTCCGGGTGACGGCACCCGGCCATGCGCGGTTGATCACCCATATCTTTGTCGGCGGGGATAGCTATCTGACCTCCGACGCGGTGTTCGGGGTCAAGGCCTCGCTGATTGCCGATTTCCTGCCGGTGCACAGCCCCACCGAGCAATGGCGCACCGATTTCAACTTTGTCCTGCGGCCGACAACCAACCCCGCCTGATGCCTGCAATTTGGGCAGGGGGATGGCCCCCGGTGCGCTTTGGCACGGCCCGCCTGATATTACATGAAATAGCACGTGAATAGTGTATTATTCACCCAGCAGACAAGGAAGCCAGACATGAGAATCGCGCCCCCCGACAGTGCCGTTTCAGAAATCCTGCCCAGCATCGCCGCCTTTCTGAAAGCCCCCCGAATGCTGATCGGAGCAGAGACCGTCGCCGCGTCCAGCGGTGCAACCTTTGCCGTGTTCAACCCCGCAACAGGGGCTGAACTGGCACAGGTGCCCGCTGGCACCGCCGATGATGTTGACCGCGCGGTGAAGGCCGCTCAGGCCGCGTTTGAAGGGCCATGGTCCCGGCTTCTGCCCGTCCAGCGGCAGGGGCTGATGCTGAAACTGGCCGATCTGATCGAACAGAACGGCGAAGAACTGGCACAGCTGGAAACGCTGAATCAGGGCAAGTCGATCCTGCTGTCGCGGCTGATCGAGGTGCAGTCTTCGGCAGAATACATCCGCTATATGGCGGGATGGTCGACCAAGATTCAGGGAGCCACGCTGGATGTCTCGATCCCGATCCCGCCGGGCATGAGCTATCAGGCCTTCACCCGCAAGGAACCCGTGGGCGTGGTGGCCGCCATCACGCCATGGAACTTCCCGCTGAACATGGCAGTGTGGAAGATCGCGCCAGCCTTGGCGGCGGGCTGCACCGTGGTTCTGAAACCGGCGGAAGAAACCCCGCTGACCGCGATGCGACTGGCGCAGCTCGTGCTGGAGGCAGGTATTCCCGAAGGCGTAGTGAATGTCATCACCGGCATGGGGCACGAGGCGGGCGCGGCACTGGTGGCTCATCCCGGCATCGCCAAGATCACCTTCACCGGCTCGACCGAGACCGGCAAGATGATCGGCATTCAGGCGATGAAAGACATGAAGCGCGTCACGCTGGAACTTGGCGGCAAGGCTCCGATGGTGATGTTCGACGATATGGATCTGGATCTTCTGGGGGCTGCGGCGGGCATCGGCACCTTCTTCAACACTGGCCAGACCTGCTGTGCCGGGGTGCGGATCTATGCGCAGAAGGGCATCTACGAAAAAGCGCTGGAGGTGATTGCCGGTGTGACGCGCAACCTTGCCATCGGCCCGGGCCTCGATCCCGCCAACCAGATCAACCCGGTCGTGTCCGCCCGCCATCAGGCGCATGTGAAGGCCTGTATCGCGCGCGGGCTGGAAGACGGGGCAAAGCCGGTGATCAACGCCACCGCGCCCGCAACCGGCTTCTACGTCGCCCCCGAACTGTTCACCGATGTGCGGCAGGACATGGCCCTGATGCAGGACGAGGTGTTTGGCCCGGTTGTCACCATGACCCCGTTCAGCGACCCGGATGAGGCGGTGCGGCTGGCCAATGACACGCGCTATGGTCTGGGCGCCTCGCTCTGGACCCGCGATCTGAACAAGGTGATGCGCTATGTGCCGAAAATCCAGGCCGGAACGGTCTGGGTCAACAGCCACAATATCCCCGATCAGAACATGCCCTTTGGCGGCGTAAAGCAGTCGGGCATCGGGCGTGAACATGGCGCGGGCGCGCTGGACAATTATCTGGAAACCAAATCGGTCTGCATCGCCTACCGCTGAGCCGACCTGCAACCACCGGCGTTGCCCATAAAGGGCCGCGCCGCGCATCCCGGTCAAGGGGCACAAAGACCCCGGCCACACCCGACAGGAGAGATTGAGATGATCCTGACCAGCCCCGGCTGACCCCCGGCCCTTCGCACACGCCCCCTCCTCCCAACCATGAAGCCCGCAGCACCCGGTTCGCGGCTGGCTGATGTTTGCCCGGCGTCTCTCTGCGAGAGGCCGACCATATGACCCATCTTGCCCCCCTTCCCCGCGCTCGATCTTGCCGGAAAGACCTTTGACTATGTGATCTGCGACGGCGGTTCTGCCGGTTGCGTGCTGGCCGCGCGGCTGAGCGAGGATGAAACCGCCTCAGTCCTGCTGATCGAGGGCGGGCAGGGCGATACGCCCGGCATGGTGTCGACGCCCTTGCGCACCATCGAGATCTGGCAGTCGGAATATGACTGGGGCTATTCCACCGTGCCGCAGAGACATTGCCAGGGGCGGCAGATCTACTGGCCGCGTGGAAAGGTGATCGGTGGGTCATCCGGCGATGAACGGCATGATCTATGTGCGCGGTCACGCGATGGATTATGACGCCTGGGCGCTTGCAGGGTGCCAGGAATGGGATTGGGCCAATGTGCTGCCCTATTTCAAGGAATCCGAGGATTTTGACCGGGGCGCAGATGCGGTTCATGGTGCGGGCGGCCCGCTGCGGGTGACCACCGACGATACGGCTCATCCGGTGATGGACGCGCTGATTGCGGCGGCGGTGCAGGCGGGCATTCCGCTCAATCCCGATTACAATGTTTCCAGCCTCGACAGCATCAGCCGCATCCAGTTCAACACGCGTGAGGGGCGGCGGGCCTCGACGGCGGCGGCGTTTCTGGCCCCGGCGCCGGATCGCCCCAACCTGAGCGTGCTGCCCGCCACCCGGGTCGAGCGGCTGATGATCGAAGCGGGCCGGGTGGACGGCGTCCGCTGCCGCCGGGGTGCGGAACGCTTTGATATCGGCATGGGCCGTGAGGCGGCGCTGAGTGCGGGCACGATCAAAAGCCCGCGCATCCTGATGCTGTCCGGCATTGGTCCGGCGGCCCATCTGAACACTTTCGACATCGCGCCGGTGGTGGTTCTGCCCGGGGTCGGGCAGAGGTTGCCGATGCCTCGGTCATGCCAAGCGCGCCCTCGGGCGATACCAACGCCCCCACCATCATGATCGGAGAAAAGGCCGCCGCCATGATCCGGGTGGCCTCCGCGTGATCCCTGCCAGCCCTGAACCATCTCAAGCCCTTCAATCCTGCCCGGAGCGGTCCGATCCGCATCGGTTATGTCTCGCCCCGGTCCGGGGGCGTTGAATGGCATTTCGGAAAGCGATGGTTATGTGATCGCGGCCGTGCGCACCGCGCTTGCTGGCACGCTAGAAAACGGCCAGCGGCAGCTATGCTGTCGAGATCATCGAAAAGGACACCCAATCAGATCCGAACCGCGCGGGCGACATGGCGTCGGACCTGATCTTTCAGGATGAGGTGGATCTGGTGCTCGGCGGCTCCACGCCCGCTACCACCAACCCGGTGGCGGACCTGTGCGAGTGGAACGGGGTGCCCTGCATCTCGGCGGCGGCGCCCTGGCAACCCTGGTATTTCGGGCGCGGCGGCATCACGGGTGAAACGTCGTTCACGTTCACCAACCATTTCTTCTGGGGCGCCGAAGACCTGATGGCGATGTATATCGGCCTGTGGAACGGGCTGGAGACCAACCGCGTCGGTGGCGCACTCTGGCCCAATGACCCCGATGGCATCGCGTTTTCCGACGGCAGTCTGGGCTTTCCGCCCGCGCAGCAAGCGGCGGGTTTCATCGTGGTCGATCCGGGGCGCTATATCAATCTGAAAGACGCTTTTTCTATCGAAATCAATGCCTTCATGGCCGCCGGGGTGGAGATCGTGACCGGCGTTATGCTGCCGCCCGATCTGGCCACTTTCATGGCGCAGGCAAAGCAGATGGGCTTTGCGCCGACATTCGTGACGGTGGCCAAGGCGGCCCTGACGCCCAAGGGCATTGCCAGCTTTCCCGATGCCCTGGGCGAGAACCTGTCGGGCGAGGTCTATTGGGAGCCGCAATATCCTTTCCGCTCTTCGCTGACCGGCGAGACGACGACGGCTCTGGCCGGGGCGCAATGGCGGGCGGATGGGGCGGGCGGCTTCCGGCTGGTCTACACCTTCAACGCCACCGCCCCCGAAATTGCGACGGATGGCACCCTGCGCCCGGAGGTCTGGTAAGCGATGGCCGGCGATAGTGGCTCCTCGTGCTGGAAGCCCGGAGGCTGACCCGCCGATATGGCACGGTGACGGTGGTGTCTGATGTGTCCTTTGCGCTTGCCCCGGCGAGACGCTGGGGGTGCTGTGGCCGAATGGCGCGGGCATGACCACCTTGCTGAAGATGCTGTCGGGCGAGGTGCAGCCACGTGCCGGGCAGGTTCTGTTCGCAGGTGTGGCTGCCCATGCCCAGCCACAGGCCGCGCGCTGTCAGGCCGGGCTGGTGCGCACAAGCCAGATCCCGCAGCCGTTTGAAGGGCTGTAGGTATGGGAAAATGTGCTGACCGCCGCGCTGCATGGCGCTGGCGGCGGTGGCCGTTGCTCTGTTGCGGTCGCGCACCGGGCTGTGGCTGATGGCCATTCGCGACAGCGAGCCGGGCGCGCAGGCCGTGGGAATCGAGACCACCCGGACCAAACGCCGCATCTATCTGTTTGCCGCAGCCATCGCCGGTGCCGCCGGGGCGTTGATCTACATCACCCAGATCAACGTGCGCCCAGATGCAGCCTTTTCGATCAACTGGGCCGCCTATGTGATCTTTATCGTGGTGATCGGCGGGATCGGCACCATTGAAGGACCGATCGTCGGCACGCTGATTTTTCTCGCCCTGAGCGAGGCGCTGTCGGCGCTGGTCGGGGTTGGGTGCAGCCGCCTGCCGGGGCCGGTCATCCCGATACGCCCGAGCCCAAGCGGCGGCTCTGGTCGCTGTGCTGGATTGGGATATGCATCGCGGCAACGGCACCGAGGCGTGTTTTCTGGACGCCCCATCGGTGCTGACCCTGTTGCCGCATCAGGAAGCCTGCTTTCCCCCCCAGCGCGGCGGCGCATCTGGCGGCGTTGGCTCAGCATCAACGCTGGCAGGATTGACCGGAAAAGAGGGCGGCGCAAACCGCCCCCGAACCTTCAGGGCTGCATCAGCACCGATTTCGACGGATAGTCCGACGCCCATGTCGACGACAGCGGGGCGACAAACACGTTTTCGGTGCGGGTGCGGGTGATCTTCCACGTGCCATCCGCTTCCTTGCGGAAGGTATTGTTCAGCCGCGACGACCGCAGCAGCGCCTTGCCATCCGAGAACAGCCAGGGCTGCATATGCACCCATTGCCCATCGGCGGTGATGCCCGAAGCATGGACGTGGATCTGTTCCGAGGTCAGATAATGGCAGTTCAGGATCAGCGCCGGATCGGTCTTGCCGCCCCAGAACCCCTCGAAATGCTTGCGGATCGCCGGGGCACCGACGGCGCGGCCAAACTGGCCGTTGTAATATTCGCCCACGCCTTCCCAGACTGCATCTTCGGTATACAACGCCATGATCAGGTCGATCCGCTCGGCATCATTCTGAACACCATGCTCCGGCATCGGCGTGTCGCACAGGAACATGTAGCGCGCCTGAATACGGCGGATGTCGGCCTCGGCCTCAAGCACTTCGATCCGGCGGATCAGGCCCGAAATCTCTGCATCTGGTGTCATTTTCTTATCCTGTTCGATGAGGGAGGTCAGTGTCTGCCAGAGAAAGGGCAGGACGATGCAGCCGAGGCTAACCGCGCGGGCGCATCGGTCAAGCGGTAAAATTCACGTAAATTATGAGGTAACAACCCAGAAGCAGGCAAACCGCTGATTTGGCGGGAAAGACGTCTTCGGGAAAACACCTTTGCAGCAATCGCAAGAAACAGCGGCGATTTTGCTGCTATTCTCTGCGCAGAGTCAGCAAGGGGCCATGGCCGCGTATCAGCCCGGCCCTGGATCAGAACACACCGGACCCAAGGGGTTTCCGGTGCAGATGCAGTTGGCATCTACTTGACATTAAAAAGTTTTCTCAGGTTCTGCCTACGAATCACGTTGACCGACCAAGCTATTACAGTAATATTCACGTAATAAGGCACGCAGCTACGCAACACTCGCAGCAAGGGCAGACCCATGACAGCCTCCGCAACCCCTGTTCCCGGAATTGATCTGCGGCTGTCGGTCGAAGCCCCCGATTGCGCTGTGGATGCGCCGCGTGTGGCGGTGAAGGATTGCCTTGATGTGGCGGGCCATCCGACGCGCTGCGGCTCTGCCGCCTTTGCCGGTGCGGCACCCGCGCAGGCCCATGCCGCTGTTGTGGAGCGTCTGGTACAGGCAGGGTGCAGGATCATCGGCAAGACCCGGATGCACGAGCTTGCCTATGGCATGACGGGGGTCAATGCCGCGACGGGCACGCCGGTCAATCCGCGCTGGCCTGACCGGATCCCCGGCGGATCGTCCTCGGGGTCGGCCGTCGCGGTGGCGGCGGGCGAAGTCGATTTTGCCATCGGCACCGACACCGGCGGATCGGTGCGGCAACCGGCCATCTGCTGCGGTGTGATCGGCTTCAAGCCGACCTTCGGGCGGATCGACCGGCGCGGCGCGCATCCGGCGCAAAGCTCGCTGGACTGTATCGGCCCCTTTGCGCGGTCCATGCCGATGATTGAACGCGCGATGCAGGCGATGGACCCCAGCTTTGTGCCGGAAACCCTGAGCCGCGCGCCAAAGCTGGCCCGGCTGCGCACCCGGTTTGACCGCGATGTGGGCGACAGCCTGATCCTGCCAATGATGGCGCAGGGCTATGAGCTGCCCTATGTCGATCTGTCGCTGCTGGATGACGCCTTTCGCGCCGCAATGACCGTGATCGGGCGCGAAACCGCGCTGGCCTTTGGCCTTCTGGTGACGAACGGGGCCGCATTGGGAGAGGATATCCGCAGCCGCCTGAGCGCCGCCATGGCGATCACCGAGGATGAATTGCATCGGGCCGAAGCGGTGCGCGCGGCCTTTACCGCCGAAGTGGATGCCCTGCTCGGCAGCTATGACGCCATTCTGACGCCTGCCCTGCCCAGCGTTCCGCCGCTGTTGTCCGAGGCGACCGATCCGGCAAAAGTGCTGCCGCTGACGCGGTATCTGCGCCCGTTCAACCTGTCGGGCCATCCGGCGATTGTTCTGCCCACCCTCACCAGCGACGGCCTGCCCTCAGGCGTGCAGATCGTCGGTCGCCACGGCGCCGATGCGCAAATCTGCGCCATCGCCCGCTGGTTTTGCGACACCGTCCCGAATTTCCAGACCAAGGACTGACAAGATGAATTCGATCAGTATGCCGCCTCTGGCGCTTGAGACGCTCAAGGCCGAAATCCGCGCCCGGCGGGATGAGTTCCAGACCCTGCGCCATATTCCGAAGGATATTGTCCGCGGGTTTCAGCAGGTCGGGATCTACCGCGCCTTTGTGCCGACGCGCTTTGGCGGCGATGCCCGCTCTCCCGCCGAATTCTGCCGGATGGTGGAAGACATCGCATCGGCAGATGCCTCGGCGGGATGGGTGGCAAGCTTTGGCGTGTCGGCCACCTATCTGGCCGCCCTGCCGCCCGAGACCTATGCCGCCATCTATGGCCATGACCCCGACACCGTGTTTGCCGGGGCGATGTTTCCGCCCCAGCCTGCGCGCCGGGTGCCCGGCGGGCTGGAGGTACGGGGCCGCTGGCCCTGGGGATCGGGCGTGATGGGAGCATCAATCGTCGGCGCGGGCATCCGCATTGATGGCGAAACCTCGGCCCTGCCGCGCACCGCCATCATGCCGCGTGACAGTGTGATCGTCGATGAAACCTGGGATACCGTCGGCCTGCGCGCCACCGGCAGCCACGACTTCGTGGCAGAGGGCGTTGTGGTGCCCGAAGACTGGACCTTCATCCGGGGCGGCAAGCCGCAGCAGGATGACGCGATCTTCCGTTATCCCGCGATGGCGCTGGCCGCACAGGTGCTGGCCGTGGTCGGCCTTGGCGCTGCCCGCGCCGCACTGGACTGGCTGCGGCAGGATGCGCTGGCGCGCAGCTCGATCACCGGCGCCCCCAGCCCGGCGGCCCGCGCCTATGTGCAGATTGATCTGGCCCGCGCCGAAGGGCTGTTGGCCGGGGCCCGCGCCGCGTTTTATGACGCGATCAACGATGGTTGGCACCAGATGCAGACCGCAGGCGAGGTGGACCCCGCGACTCATATCCGGCTGCGCCATACCGCATCGAAAGCCGCGCAGGATGCAGCCGAGGCGGCACGGCTGGCCTTCGTGCTGGGCGGCTCGGAGGCCATGACCACCGGCCACCCTCTGGGCCGCAACATGATCGACGCCGCCTGCGTTGCGCAACACGCCTTCATCGGCGCGGGCAGCTGGCAGGCCGCAGGCGCGGCCCTGTTCGGCCAGCAAACCCCGCCCGGCTATCCGTGATTTTCTGAAAGAAGAGGCACTCCATGTCCGAACCGACCCCGATCCGCACGCTGTTGTGCTTTTCCATGCAGCCTGCCTTTTTTGACCTGCCCTTCGGCCAGATTGGCCCGGTCTGGCAGGCAACGCAGGCGCTGATGTCCGGCATTGCCAAGGTGCCGGGCACCACCATCGTCGGCACGATGGATGACGACCAGACCATGGTCGGTATGTCGAACGGCACGCCCGCCACCTGGTATATTCTTGCCGATTTCACCGATCGTCAGGCCGTGATGGCCGCCTGCAACCTGCTGCGCACCATCGTGGTGGACGATCAGGACCATCGCCTGTGGAAATTCATGCGCGTCGAAGCCCGCATGGGCCGCGCCCTCACCATCCCTGCATTGTAAAGGAACGCTGATATGTCACTCGACATGCCGAAATTCAGCGATCTTGACGCGCTCTATTCGCCGGACGCCAAGGTCGCCACCCAGATGTATGAAGACCCCGAGCTGTTCAAGCTCGAGATGGACAAGATCTTTCGCAAGACCTGGGTCTGGGTGGCCCATGACAGCGAATTTCCCGAAAAGGGCAGCTTCAAGCTGTCGCATGTCGGGCTGGAGCCGGTGATCGTGGTGCGCGACCGCAAGGGCGTGATCCATGTCATGCTCAACCGCTGCCGCCACCGCGCGGCCACGGTCTGCGAAGTGAAGAAGGGCAAGACCAGCTCGTTCCAGTGCCCCTATCACGGCTGGGGCTATGGCCTCGACGGCAGCCTGCGCGCCCTGCCCTACCCTGAGCAATACGGCGACGATTTCAACAAGGAACAGCACGGTTTGCAGCGCCTGCGGACCGAAAGCTACAACGGCATGGTCTTTGCCACCTTCAACGACGATCTCGAACCGCTGGTCGATTTTCTGGGGCCGGAAGTGTGCCGGTATATTGACCTGTTCATGAAGCAGGGCGGCGGCTTCCCGGTGAAGGTGCTGGGCGAACATCAGTTCAGCGTGCCGATGAACTGGAAGGTGCAGCTGGAAAACACCACCGACGCCTATCACTTCCCGGTGGTGCACAAGAGCTTCATGCAGTCGCTGGATGGCCAGACCGAAGAAATCTTCCGCTTTCTGGAAACCGGCAAGGGCTTTGTCGAGGATCTGGGCAATGGCCATTCGGTCATGGCGATGATCCCCGAACTGATCGACCTGGACGAGAACCTTGACGCGCCGATCCCCGAGCGGTTCACCGACCTGGCGCAGGAGCTGCGCGACGAGGGCTATCCCGAGGATCAGGTCAAGAAGATCGTCCGCGCGGTGGGCGGGGCCGGGTTCAACCTCAACCTCTTTCCGAATGTGTCGTTCAGCCTGTCCTTCTTCCGCGTGCTGACGCCGATCACGGTGGAAAAGACCGATATCCGCCACATCGCCCTTGGCATGGATGGCGGCCCGGCAGCGGCAAACCAGATGCGGCTGCGGCTGCACGAACATTTCCAGGGTCCGATGGGCTTTGGCAGCCCCGATGATGCCGAGGTCTGGGAACGTGTGCAGCGCGGCACCAAGGGCGGGGAAGACCTGCCTGTTCTGGTCAATCGCGGGCTGGTCGACGAGGTTCCCGGCACGCTTGGTCCGCGCGGCCATATCAGCGCCGAAACCGGCATGCGCGCCGCCTACAAGATGTGGAAAGGGATGATGTCGCAATGACCGAGATGAGCAAGATCGACACCAGCACCCTTCTGCCGCAGGTGACCGCATTCCTGTGGGCCGAAGCGGATCTGCTGGACCGCAAGGAATATGATCACTGGCTGGATCTGTGGCAGCCCGAGGGCTTTTATACCCTGCCTATCGGCGACACGACCGATTTCGCCAATGCGCTCAACCTCTGCCATGACAATGACAAGATGCGGCGCGACCGGATCGAGCGGTTCAAGCAGGGGTTCTCCATCTCTTCCGCGCCTCCGGCGCTGACCGTGCGCACCGTGTCGCGCATCGTGATCGAAAAGGCCGAAGGCGATGTGATCACGGTGCGCAGCGCAGAGCATGTGATCGAGGACAAGTTCGGGCGCCAACGCGTCTGGGCCGCCAATATGACCCACACGCTTGTCGTCACCGACACCGGCTTTGTGATCCGGGCCAAGGTGGTGCGGCTTCTGAACTCTGACGGGATGCTGAATTCGTTCAGCTATCTGTTCTGATGCAGCCGCTTCCCGAACAGATCCAGACAGCCGTTGTCACAGGTGGCGCGCGCGGTCTGGGCGCAGAGATCTGCCGCGCCCTGCACCGCGCAGGTTTTCGCGTCGTCATCGCCGATGTCACCCCCGGCGATGACGCACAGGCGCTGGCATCCGAACTGGACCTTGCAGGCGAAACCGCGATCACCGCCACCCTGAATGTCGCCAGGCCCGAGGATTTTCAGGCGGTGCTCGACAAATGCGTCGAGCGTTGGGGCGGGGTCGAGGTGCTGGTGAACAATGCCGCGCGCACCGCGGTCCAGCCGGTGCTGGAGATTGACCCGGCCGAATTCAACGCGGTGCTGGCGGTCAATGCCGGCGGCACCTTTGCGGGCAGCCAGATCTTCGGTCGGCATTTCAAGAGCCGTGGGTATGGCCGGATCGTCAACCTTGCCTCACTCGCAGGCCAGAATGGCGGCACGGCAACCGGCGCGCATTATGCGGCGTCCAAGGGCGCGATCCTGACGCTGACCAAGGTGTTCGCCCGCGATCTGGCCGCCTTTGGCGTCACCTGCAACGCCATCGCCCCCGGCCCGATGGACACGCCGATGGTGCGGTCGGTGATCACCCCCGACAGGATGCAGGCCGCATTGGCAGGCATTCCGGTGGGCGAACTGGGCGATCCGGTCTTTGTGGCCGAACTGGTCGCCCTTCTGGCGGGGCCAAAGGCCTCTTTCGTCACCGGCGCCTGCTGGGACGTGAATGGCGGGATCTACATGCGATGAGCGACACGATGCACCTGACCCTGACCGACCGGATCGAAGAGCCCGGCAATATCATCCGCCTGCGCTTTGCACGGGCGGATGGTGCCCCGCTGCCGCCCGTCACCCCCGGCGCGCATCTCGACATCCATCTGGCCGATGGCGCGCTGGACCTCTGGCGGCAATATTCGCTGTGTTCGGACTGCTCGCAGACCGGGTTCTATGAAATCGGCGTGCTGCGCGACCCGAACAGCCGGGGCGGATCGGAGGCCGTGCATCGGCTGGCGCAGCCCGGCACGGTGTTCAAGGTCGAAGGCCCGCGCAACCATTTTCCGCTGACGGAAACAGCCGCGCATACCGTGCTGCTGGGCGGCGGGATCGGCATTACGCCGATGCTGGCCATGGCGCAGCGCCTGCATGACCTTGGCCACGATTTCACGCTGCATTACTGCACCCGCTCGGCCGATGTGACAGCGTTCCGCCAGATGATCGCCGCCGCCGACTGGCGCGACCGCGTGGTGTTTCATTTCGATGATCAGCCCGCAGAGCAGCGGCTGGATCTGGCCCGCGACCTGCCGCCCCCGGCAGCGGATACGCATCTGTATGTCTGCGGCCCGCAGGGCTTCATGGATTGGATCATCAACACGGCGGAAGCGGCGGGCCACCGGACTGCCAATGTCCACCGCGAGTATTTCTCGGCCACGGTCGATACCACGGGCACAAGCTTTGAGGTGGTGGCGCAACGCTCTGGCCTGACCGTTACCGTCGGCCCGGAGGATACGATTGCCAAGGCGCTGGCCCGCGCCGGGGTGAAGATCGAGGTAAAATGCGAAGAGGGCGTCTGCGGCACCTGCGTCACCGACGTGCTGGAGGGCAGCCCGGATCACCGCGACAAGTTCCTGACCGAAGACGAGCGCGCCGATGGCACGATGATCTGCGCCTGTTGCTCGCGTGCCTGTTCGAAAACCCTCGTTCTCGACCTCTGACCCGGAGACCGCCATGACAATGCCCCCCATCAGACCTGAAATGCAGGCCTTTCGCGATGGCATGAGCCGCCTTGGCGCAGCCGTCAATCTGATCACCACCGACGGGCCTGCCGGGCGGCATGGCATCACCGTCTCGGCGGTCTGTTCGGTCACCGACACGCCGCCGACGCTGCTGGTCTGCATCAACCGCAACGCCTTTGCCCATGATGCCTTCGTTGCCAACGGCAATCTCTGCGTCAATGTGCTGGCTGATGGCCATCAGGATCTGTCTCGCAGCTTTGCCCGCTGGACCGGCGAAGACCGCTTTTCGGGCGCGCAATGGTCGCGGCTGGCAACCGGCGCGCCGGTGCTTGAGGGCGCGGCAGTGGCCTTTGATTGCCGCATCGTGGACAGCCAACCCAAGGGCACCCATTCGGTGCTGTTCTGCGAGGTGCAGACCACCCGCCTGTCCGACCAGCCGGGCGGGCTGATCTGGTTCAACCGGGCGTTTCACCCGCTGGAGGCGCGGGTCTAAGCGGGCCGCGCAAACCGAGCGCCACCGGAGACAGCAGAACAACAAGCACCGTGGCGGCCAGAAGACAAAGCCCTGCCACAAAGGCATCGGCCAGTTCGTGCCGCCAGGTGCCCGCCTCGGCCAGCAGCAGGAAGCACATATTGGCATCCAGCCCCATGCCCGCGGTGCGCGGATGCGCGCGCAACACCGCGCCCGCCGCCAGAAACACCAGCGTCAGCGCAAAGATCACCCCCGCCCCATCTGCCCGCAACGGGGTGCGCAGCGCCAGAAAACACAGGGCGGCCAGCATCCCGATCGCCACACCGGGCAGCAGCGTCTGCCGGATCGGGCGAGGATTGGGGGCAGAGGCGAGGATCATCGTATAGACGGTCAGCGTCATCGCCCCGGTCAGCACATCGAACCGCGGCCACAGCATCACCAGCCCGGCCCCACCCGCCGTCATCACCGCACAGAACAGCGCCCGGCGCAGCGCCGCCGGGATGCGCCCCTGCGTCACGCGCGGGGGCAACGGCGCGCTTCGCACCGGGGTAAAGGCAAAAGTCACAGCCGTCACCGACACCACACCGATCAGCGTGCACAGGATACGGTCCAGCGCAGCCGGGGTGGCGGATACGTCAAACGCTGGCCCCGCCAGCGCGGGCAACAGCACGACGAACAACGTCACACCCAGCATAAAAGCGCCATAACTCATCACGCTGCCAATCCACCATGCGACGCCAGCCGTGGCCCCGACCGCCAGCGCCAGCACCAGCGCGATCACCAGATCCGGTGGCCCCAGCGCCAGCAGGCCCAAAGCCAGCGCCGCCCCGGCCAGGGTGCCCAGCACCCGCAACAGGGCGCGCAGCAACAGATCCTCGCGCCAGACCTGATGCACCACCCAGACCGGCATCGCCGCCCAATAGGGATTGGCAAGCCCCAGCATCTGCGCAAGGCCAAGCGCCATGGCGGCGGCGGCAAACAGTTGCATGGCAGTTGAAATCTCTCGGCGGGTCATGGCCATGGCAATACGCACTTTACGAAAAAGGCCGCCCCTCGCAGGGCGGCAAGTTCAGGAGACTGTGAGAGCCAGCTTCGGCCAGATCACGCCGAAACCCTGTGCCTGATGCAAGCTCCGGGCGCAGCAGGGCCGCGCCCGGTTGCCCGCTCATTCAAACACGCGGCCAAGATTGTTATAAAGCTCGGGTTTGGTGCGCTGGATCCATTTGGCCAGCAAGGGACCACAGAGCCCGACCAGCACCACCAAAAGCGGATAGGCCCGGACCAGCACATGATCGGATCCGGTCAACAGCTTGGTGTTCACCGCCACCAGCAGGAACGCCCCGCACAGACCGATCAGCGCCAGAACCGGCGCCACCAGCGTGACCAGAGGCGAATGGCTGTGGGTGTGGGTCCGGCGGAAATAGCGGATGATCGCGACGCAGACCATGATCTGCACCGCCAGAACGCCCAGAACTGCCAGCCCCGACATCCACGAAAACACCACCGCATAGGGGTCCGCCCCGCCCAGCGTGAAGGCCATCAGCAGCGCCGCAGCGGTCAGCGACTGCGCCACACCGGCCCGTGCGGGCGACCCATGCATCGGATGCACATGGCCAAGGCTGTGCGGCAGCAGGCCTTCGCGACCAAGCGCAAAGAAGTAACGGTTCAGCGTATTGTGGAACGACAGCACGCAGGCAAACAGCGACAGCAACAACAGCACATTCATCAGCGCGACGGACCAGCCGCCCAGAACCTGCTCGGCAGCAACGAAATACAGCGACTCCAGCCCGCCTTCGGCAGCGGCGGCGGCCTGAATGTTGGACGGCCCGTAGAACTGCACGATGGCCCATGTGGAAAACGCATAAAAGCCGGTGATCAGCAGCACGGCGGCAAAGGTCGCGCGCGGGATGGTCCGGCTCGGGTCTTTCGCCTCTTCGCCGAAAATGGCGGTGGATTCAAAGCCGATGAACGACCCGACCACAAACACCAGCGCCACGGCCAGACCGGGGGTAAAGACGACCGAAGGCGCGAATGACGAGGCCGTCATGCCTTCGGGCCCACCGCCCTGCCAGATGATCGCGAGGTTGAGCAGCAGCAGGATCAACACCTCGACGACCATCGCAAAGCCGAGGATCTTGCCCGAGAACGAGATATTGCGTTGCCCGGCAAAGTGAACCAGCACCAATGCCAGCAGCGACCAGACGAACCACGGCAGCTCCAGCCCAAGCGCGGCCATGCTGCCCGAAAAGAACACACCGAACAGCGCATAAACGGCGCATTGCACCGAAGTATAGGTCATCAGCGCCAACAGCGCGCCACCAACCCCGGCAGGCCGCCCGATGCCCTGGGCAATATAGGTATAGAAGGCCCCGGCCCCGCCGACATGGCGGCTCATCGCCGTGAATCCTACTGAAAAGATGAGATAGAGCAAACCGGCCAGCACAAAGGCCCCCGGCACACCTGCCCCATTGCCAAAGGCAAAGGCAACCGGCGTGGCCCCGACAACGGCGGTCAGCGGGGCGGCAGCGGCGACGACGAAGAAAACGATATGGGCAAGGCCGATGGAGTTTCGCGCAAGGCGTTCGCCCTCTGGCGCGCCCGTGGTGGCGTCGAGTGACATGATGATGACTCCCTGATGTTTATTTTATGATCTGACTATGAGGGGGAACGTGGCGTCACCCATTGCATTTTGTGCCAAATAATAGATAATATGCGCCAGAGCCGTGAAAAGGGCCGGATGGATGGCAAGAATCGCACTGAATCGCCCGCAGCCCCTGTTGCGCGCGACAGCCGCCCGGCCTCTGGTCGATTTTATTGCCGATTCCGTGGGCGCCAGTGCTGCAATCATGGGCCAGATCGGAATTGATCCCAACATCGCCTCCGACCCCTATGCCCTGATTCCACTGGCGCAATATGTCGAACATTTTGAACGCGCGGCCCTTGTGCTGAGCAATCCAAACCTAGGGCTTCAGGTCGCCATGCGGCTGCGTCCGGCGGATCTGGGGCCGGTCGGCGTGTTGTTTTCAATCTCACCCTCGATCCGCGTCGGCATGACACGCTTGTCTGAAGATGCCGCTATTCTGCAGGATGGTACCCATTCCAGCCTGTTCGAGGTTGGCGGCGATCTGGTCTGGACCTATCGCCTGGCCGACAGCACGATCTGGCCCCGGCGACAGGATGCCGAATTTTCGCTGGCCTCGGTCTGCCAGTTGATCCGGCAAAGCTTCTCGTCCGGCTGGGCCCCGATCGAAGTGCATCTGGAACATGGCGAGATGGCAGAGCCGTCGTTGCTGCAAAAGGTGTTCCGCGCGCCCGTTCTGTTTCATCAATCGGCCAACCGCCTGATCATGTCCCGCGATGACGCGATGCGGCGGCACCGCCCCGAGGATGCAGGGCTGGCGGCCATTCTGACACGGCATATTGCCGATCTCGCGCGGCAGCACCACCACGAGCCGTCGCTGGTGGATCGGGTGCGCCGGATCATCAGCCTGACATTGGGCCAGCGGCCCGTGACCCTGGACAGCGTTGCGGAAGAGCTGCGCATGTCGCCGCGCAGCCTGCAACGCTTTCTGTCAGAAGAGGGCAGCAGCCTGCGCGCGCTGGTGCAGGAGCACCGGATCGAAACCGCGCGCATGTTGCTGGAAAAGACCGATATGCCGCTGTCACAGGTGGCACTGGCGCTTGGATATGCGGATGGCACGGTGTTCTGGCGCGCCTATCGCAGCTGGACCGGGCAGGAACCCAGCGCCAGCCGCCGCCCCGGCGGGGCCTGAACGCCCATCACCGGGCCTGCGGCGCAGTTTGCAGGGTTCTGGCGTGAATTATCGAGATTCTGGCACGCTGTGCCATGGCGATTGTCGGCGGGTTCAGCGGAAATGATGTGACAGGCCCTTTGCCGGGCCGCGCCCCTTTCCCGCACCGGAACCCTCCCTCAGCCGAAGCGCCGCGCAACGCCGCTTCCCAAGCCATGAAAGACCCGCATGATGACTGCATCGACCCGCATCGACTTCATCTATCTGTCCGAAGAGGACATGATCCGCGCAGGCGTGACCGACATGCCTGCCTGCGTTGACTGCATGGAAGAAATGTTCGGTCTGCTGTATCATGGCGACTACCGGATGGCCGGGCCGAACAGCGACAGCCATGGTGCCGCGATCAGCTTTCCCGAAAACTCGCCCTTCCCCGATATGCCCAAACCCACTGCCGACCGCCGCTTCATGGCGATGCCTGCCTATCTGGGCGGCAGCTTCCGCACGGCGGGCATGAAATGGTATGGCTCGAACATTGCCAACCGCGACAAGGGTCTGCCCCGGTCAATCCTGACCTTTGTACTGAACGATGCCGATACCGGCGCGCCGCTGGCCTTCATGTCGGCCAACCTGCTGTCGGCCTATCGCACCGGCGCGATTCCGGGGGTGGGTGCGCGACATCTGGCGCGCAAGGACTCGCGCATTGTGGGCGTGATGGGGCCGGGCGTGATGGCCAAGACCACGCTGGCCGCCTTTATCGCCGCCTGCCCGCTGATCGACACGGTCAAGGTCAAGGGCCGGGGGCAGAAGAGCCTCGACAGTTTCATCAGCTGGCTGAAGGACACCTATCCGCAAGTGACCACGATCCGGATCGTCGACACCATCGAAGAGGTGGTGCGCGGCTCTGATCTGGTGACTTATTGCAATTCGGGCGCGGTGGGGGATCCGTCCACCTATCCGATGGTCAAGCGCGAATGGGTCAGCCCCGGCACCTTCCTTGCCATGCCTGCGCTGTGCAATATCGACGATACCATGCAGGCCGCCGATGTGCGCAAGGTGGTCGACAATACCGGCCTTTACGAAGCCTGGTTTGAAGAGCTGCCCAAGCCCGCCCATGTGCATGTGCCTATCATCGGCGTGAAATTCATGGACATGATCGCCGAGGGCACGATGACCCATGCGCAGTTGGAGGACATCGGCAAGATTGTCGCGGGCGAAGCACCCGGCCGTCTGAACGACGAGGAAATCATCATCATGTCGGTCGGCGGCATGCCGGTCGAAGATGTGGCCTGGGGCACCGTTGTCTATCGCAACGCCATTGAAAAAGGCATCGGCGTGCCGCTGAACCTGTGGGACGAGCCGGTTCTGCGCTGATCCCCCTGCAATCTTCCGGGGCGGCGCTTGACAGGCAGGCCCGCCCCTTTGCCATCAAAAGGATATCCCATGGCCCGCATCGTCAAGGTCAAGACCGGCAACCGGCTGGAAGAGATCAGCAGCTATTCCCGCATCGTTGCGGTGGACAACTGGATTTTCGTCTCCAACACCGCAGGCCGCAACCCGGCCACCAAAGAGATCCCCGAAGGGGTGGAAGCGCAGACCCATCAGGTTTTCGCCAATATCGCAGGCGCGTTGGCCGCCGTTGAGGCAAGCCTTGCCGATGTCATCTCGGCCCGCGTGTTCATTCAGGAGCCTGCGGACACGCCGAAGGTGATGGAAATCTTTGGCGAGAAGTTCCGCGGCGTTGATCCGGCGCTGACCGTCACCTGCCCACCGCTTGGGTCCAGCGTCTACAAGGTGGAGATCGAGGTTACCGCGTATCGCGGGGCGTCCCGCGCCGAAACTGACCGGCTCTCCATCACACTCTGACCCTCTGAAAAGACCCCTGAAAAGGATCCCGGCATGGCCCCCGTCATCTCTCCCGTTCTGACCACGTCTGACATTCCAGCGAAAGCGACGGTGGTGGTGATAGGGGCCGGCATCGTCGGCCTGTCTGCCGCGCTGACACTGGCCGAACGCGGCATCCCGGTCGTTGTGCTGGAAAAGGGCCGGATCGCCGCCGAACAAAGCTCGCGCAATCTGGGCTGGATCCGCAAGACCAGCCGCGCCCCGGCCGATGTGCCGCTGGCGCAGGCCGCCGACCGGCTCTGGGCCGAAATGCCCGCCCGCATCGGCGAGGATGGCGGCTACCGGCAGGCCGGGATCATGTTTGTCGCCCGCTCTGAAACGCAGATGGCGCTTTATGAAAAATGGCTGGGCTCGGTCGCGCATCTGGATCTGGGCTCGCGGCTGGTGTCGCCGAGCGAGATCGACCAGCATGTGCCGGGCGGCCGTGCCCAATGGCAGGGCGGCATCTACACCCCCTCGGATGGGCGCGCCGAACCGACGCTTGCCAGCAGCGCGATTGCGCGGGCGGCCATCGCCAAGGGCGCGCTGATCGTGGAAAACTGCGCCGTGCGCAGCATTGCCACCTCGGGCGGCAAGGTCTCCGGCGTGGTGACAGAGCGCGGCGAGATTGCCTGTGATCAGGTGCTGCTGGCCGGTGGTCTGGGCAGCCGCCGCTTTCTGGGCAATATGGGCATCGCCTTCCCGACGCTGCAACTCATCTGCTCTGTGCTGCGCACCGCGCCGATGGACGGCCCGACCGAGATTGCCGTGGGCGCGCCCGATTTCTCGTTCCGCAAGCGGCTGGATGGCGGCTTCACCATCACCCAGCGTGGCAGGCTGGATGCGCCGCTGACGCCGGACCATCTGCGCATCGGGATGCGCTATCTGCCGCAGTTGCGCGCACAGCGTGGCGCATTGCAGATCGGGCTGGGCCGCACCTTCCTGCATGAGCTGGCAACCGCCCGGCACTGGGCAGCTAACGCCGTCAGCCCGTTTGAGACAAGGCGGATCACCGACCCGCTACCCAATCACGATCTGAATGCCGAGGCCCTGCGCAATCTGCGCGCGGCCTGGCCGGTATTCGAGGCGGCGCGGATCGCCCAATCCTGGGCGGGCACCATCGACGTGACGCCCGATTCCGATCCGGTCATTTCTGCCATCGCGCAGGTGCCGGGGCTGACGGTTGCGTCGGGCTTTTCGGGGCATGGCTTTGGCACAGGCCCGGCGGCGGGCCAACTGGCCGCCGATCTGGTTCTGGATCAGACACCGCTTGTCGATCCGAAACCCTATCGTTTTGACCGCTTCACCACCGCAGCCTCGCACGCAGGAACGTGACCCATTACGTTCAGATTACTTTACCTCAGCCAAGCGGAGGACTAAGCTGCGCTCACGCTGCCGGACCTTTGGCAGATGTGAGGAATAGTTGCAGGAAGGTGCTCGCCTTGCCCACGGATGTCTCTCGTTTTGCCAAGGAAGACTGGCCGTTTTACTGGATCAGCCGTGTCAACGCACGCTATGTGCAGGTGCTTGAAAAGCGGCTGAAACCCCTTGGCATTGATGTGCCGCACTGGCGTGTACTGATTTCGCTGTATGAAAGCCAGTATCTGTCGATTTCGGAAATTGCCGAAATGTCGACCATGCGGTTGAACACCACAACCAAGGTGGTGCAGCGCATGATCGGCGACGGCTTGGTGACGACCCGCGTGCGCCCCACCGATGGCCGCGTGACCGAAGCCTGCCTGACCGAAAAGGGCGACCGCCTGCGCGCATTGGCGCTGGTGGAGGCACGCGAGGTCTTTGCGCTCAGCTTCCCCACCGTGTCGGCCAGCGAAAGCGCCGCCCTCAACAGCATTCTGGCCAAGGTTTTCACGCAGATCGACAAGCTGTGACGCCCGGCAGGACGGCTGCCCCCACATAACGATCCCCCGCATCTGATCCTTCGCCAGATGCCGCCGCCTCGGGCGGCTTTCGGCACATGCCCATATTTCCTTGCCCGGTGACAGGTCTCCGACAGGTTCACGCCTTACGTTGCGGCAGCGCAAAGGACAGGGAGGGTATCCGATGCAAGTGACCGGCATGCTGACAGGCGCACGCCTTTTAGCCCATGTGGGCTTTCCAACGTCCGAGGTTCTGGGCCCGGATGCCACCGAAGACCAGATTCAGGCCCTGATTGATCGGCACAAGCTGATCTTCATCAAACCGCTGTTCCGAGGCGGCGTGGGCAAGAAGGGCAAGGCGGGGCTGATTGGCCGCGCGCGCGACCTCAAGACCGCACTGGCCGAGAAGGAACGGCTCTATTTCGCCGAACATCGGCACGGCAATGCGGTTGCCAAGGCCAATGGTGTGACCTTCGAGGCCGGGGTTCCGGCAGAGCATGAGGTCTATTTCGCCATCACTGACAACACCCGCTTTCGGGCGCCGACCATGACGATCACCCATCGCGGCGGCGTGGATATCGAGGAGCTGGACAAGACCGAAATCATCTCGGTGCCCTTTGATGCGCTGACCGGCCTCAAGGCCTTTGTCGTGGCCAATGCCCTGACCGAGATTGGCGCGCCGAAAGAGATCATCTCGCCGCTGGTCCAGCACCTGCCGAAACTGTGGGAGCTGATGCACCATTACGGCATGACGACGCTGGAACTGAACCCGATCCGCATGATGCCGGGCAAGGATGGCCGCCTGACCCCCATAGCCTGCGATTTCAAATGCGGGTTTGACCGCGACGACCCGCGCGTGGGCCGCCTTGGCCTACCCGACTACCTGTTTGCCGCCGACATCTCGGATTTCGAGCAGGAGGTGAACCAGCTGCGCACCCATCAGGGGCAATCGGATGTGTTTGTCATCAATGACAAGGGCACGATCCTCGCGCCGACCTTTGGCGGCGGCGCAAACAGCCTGGTAACCGAGGTTCTGGGCGATGCGGCCATCATCAGTTCCGATTTTGGCGGCAACCCGCCCTATGAAAAGATGAAATCCGTCGCCGCGATCTGCTATCGCCACTTCCTGAAACAGACGAATGTCCTGTTCATCATCGGCGGCAAGTCGAACAACACCGATATTCTGGAGACCTTCCGGGGAATGGGCGACGCGCTGCGCGAGCATTTCGCCAAGCACGGGCCGGTGCCGCTGTATGTGGTGGTGGGGCGCGGCGGCCCGAACCTTGTGCGCGGCATGGGCAATCTGGCCGATACGCTGGACAGCCTTGGCGTGCCCTACCGCTTCTTCGGCTTTGACAGCGCAATTTCCGAAGTCGTCACCCATGCCAAGCGGGTGGACGAATGGATGCGCAGCGGCGGGCGGGACGAGATTGCCCGCACCATGAACATCAGCGCCTGAGGGGGAACGCATCATGTATCGTCAAGGAATTGCGGGCTTCCCGTATTATCTGGGTATCGACAGTCTGGATCAGATCGCCACGCGCGACGACCGGGTTTGCGTGCTGAACATTCTGGGCGGCGAAAGCCGCACCGTGACCCCGGTCAGCCATGCCTTTTCGGGCGGCAGCGTGGTGTTCGGCACCTCGCCGGGCCGGTCGGGGCAAGTGCTGAAAACCGCCATCGGGGACATCCCAGTTTTCAATACCGTGCTGGAGGGGTTGAAGGCGGGCCACCGCTTCAACACCGGCGTGGTCTATCTGCCGCCATCCGGCGTGCGCGATGGTGTGGCCGAACTGATCCGGGTGAACCCCGAGCTGCGCAAGATCGTCATCATCACCGAAAAGATCGCCGTGCATGACGCGCGCGAAATCCGGGCGATGGCGCAGGCGAATGGCATCGACATCGTGGGCGGCAACTGCCTTGGCGTGGCGGATTCCTGGTCGCGTGTCCGCATCGGCGGCGCGCTTGGCGGGGATCACCCCGAGGAATCGCTGCTGAAAGGCTCGATTGCTGTCTTTTCCAACTCGGGCGGTTTCACCACCACCATTGCGCAATATATGGCGACTGCGGGCTGGGGAACCACGACGCTCATCTCCTCGGGCAAGGATGTGTATATCCAATATGCGGCCCGTGACTTTGCACATGGCCTGTCGAATGACCCTCGCTCGCAGGCGGCAGTGCTTTATGTGGAGCCGGGCGGCTATTACGAAAAGGACATCGACTGGACAAAGCCGGTGGTTGCCTGCGTGGTGGGGCGGTGGAAATCCAAGCTGACCCGCGCTGTGGGCCATGCCGGGGCGATGGCCGGATCGGGTGACAGCGCCGAGGACAAGGAACGCTGGTTCATCGAGGCCTTCAGCACGGAGGGTATCTTCACCCCGGCCACGCCTCACGCCTCGGCCAAGGGCGCGCTGGTAACCAACATCGCCGATATTCCTGCCGCGCTGACGGCGGTGATGGCGCTGAACGGGGTGGATACCGATTTCGCGCCGCGTGGCTCGCTGGCGCTGAAGCCGTGGATCGCCAACGATCAGGGCCTGCGCCTGCCGCCCGACATTGCGCTGCCGCTGGTGACGGCACCTGCGCCCTATGCGGGGCAGATCGCGGCCCTGTCCGACCAGATCGGGGCTGTCATCGCGCGGCAGGGCATGAAAGACAAATCCGGTGCCAGCGTCATGGATGGCAAGACGCAGGTGAGCAGCGTGCATGGCCACACGGTGCTGGATCTTGCGCTGCTGCCGCTGAACGCGATGTTCGCCCTGCCACTGGTGCATGAGATCGCCGATGCCCATGACCGTGCCCTGCTGGATATCGCGGTGGCCGCCGAGGTGAATCTGGTGGGCGACCCGATCCTGGTGGCAACGGATGCGGCGCGCGAGGCGGGCAATGCCCCGAACGCCATCATGGCCGTGGCCGCCGGCATCACCGGACCACGCCGGGTGGAACGCGCGCTGGCCTGCGCGCAGGCGTTGATAGAGCTGTTCGCGAAATCGGGCCTGCGCGACGGGCGGGATGTGGGCTTCGACACCTCGGCCATCACGGTTGATGACGACACCCGCCGCCTGTTCCTTGCCACCGAGGACGAGGCGAACGACCCCCGGCCCGAAGCGATGCTGGCCGCAATTGCCGCGCGCGGCGGTCGGTCGGTGTTTCTGACCTTTCTTCAAGGGCTGGGCGGGCGGTTGTCGCGCGATGCAATCCTGGCCGCGATCACCACCACCATCGCCTGGGGTCCGCTGGTGCGCAAAAGGATCAGCCGGCTGACGGCGGAAACCCTGCCCTGGTATCTGCGGCTTTACGGCGTGATGGTGGGGGCCACGATCCCCGGCGAACACCACCAGTCGGGCAGCCTCTGGGGCATTGCGCGGGCCGAACGCTTTCAGAACTGGACGATGGCCGATCTGTGCTGCCTTGCCATGACCGGCAAGAAACCGGGGCCGACCGAGGCGCTCTATATCCAGATCCTGATCGGGTTGCTGATCTCCAACGGGCCGGGCGCGATTTCGGCGCAGGGGGCCAAGGGGGCGGTGGCGGCGGATGGGCCGCAGACGCCGGAACGGGTGCAGATCAACAAGGCGATGATGGGGTTTCTGACCCATTCGGGCTATAGCCACGGCGGCAATGGCTTTGAAGGCATGGCCTTCCTGCTGGACCAGTTCCGCGACAGCGGGCTGACCGACCCGACCAACCCCGCGCATGGCCTTGACCTCAAGGCGATGGCCCGCAAATTCGCGCTGGCCTACAAGGCCGAAAAGCGCAACGCCAAGGATTTGGGGCAAGAGGTGCGGGCGCTGCCAGGCGTTCATCACCCTGTTTTCAAGGGAAAACCCGAAAACTTCGACCCGCGCGAACGATTCATCGCAGGGTTCATGGAGGAACGCGGCGAATACAACGTCTTCCACGAGTTCTACCGCCATCTGGTGCGCGAGATGTTCGACGTGGGTGCCTCGCCCTATGTGTTCTGCGTGAATGTCGATGCCATCATTGCGGCGCTGCTGCTGGCGGTTCTGTGGAAGGACTATCAATCGGGCGCGCTGACCTCGCGCAATCTGGAGACGGCGGCGTTTACGGTGTTCCTGTTCGGGCGCATGATCGGTGCGGCAGCAGAAATCGACGATCACCTGAACCGCGGCCGCAACATGGACACCAGAACCCCCGCCTCGGCCTGTGGCCATGTGCTCTGACCGGCCCGACGGCGAACCCGTCATCCGCACCATCGCCATGCCCGCCGATACGAATCCCTCGGGGGACATCTTTGGCGGTTGGCTGATGGCGCAGATGGACCTTGCGGCAGGCAATCTTGCCGCAAGGATCGAACGGGGCCGCGCCGCTACCATCGCGGTGGAGGGGATGACCTTCCTCAAACCCGTGAAGGTGGGCGACGAGGTCTCGCTTTACGCGGATCTGGTTGCGACCGGGCGCAGCTCGATGCGCATCCATGTCGAGGCCTGGCGACGCAACCGTTATGCCGAGGACAGTGTGAAGGTGACTGACGCCACCTTCACCTTCGTGGCCCTGGATGGCGACGGCAGGCCAAGACCCTTGGCCGCAAGCGCCTGACAGCGCCTCACTCGCCCCCGCTTGCGGGGGCGGGTTTGCCCGCCTCGGCCACCAGTGCGGCCAGCCGGAAGAACCCATGCACCATCTTGGAAAATGGCATCAGCAGAAACAGCACCATCACAGCCGCCAGATGGATCGCTAGCAAGGGGCCGACAAATCCGGTTCCGGTGACGAGGTAAAGCCCAAGGCCGGTCAGCGCCACCGCGCCCAGCAACAGGACAAAAGCCATCTCGCCGCCCCAGACCCGCGCCGCGCCAAGGGCAGGATCGGCCTTCAGCTTCAGCCACCCCAGACCGGCAGCCCCCGCCACCATCATCAGCCCACCCGGCACCCCCAGCAATTTGGGCAGAGACAGCAGGGGATAGGGCGCTTCCCAGCCAAGGATGTAGTGCATCAGTGTGCCGCTGGCGGTAGAGGCAAAGCACAGCAGGAACCCATACATCATCAGCTGATGGAACACCCGGCGGCGGTCGCTGAAACGGTCGCCCTTCTCGAAATTGCACCCCTCGCCATGGCCGCCCGACAGGTTCTTCATCCGTGCAGCAGAACCAAAGGCGTGCAGGACATGCGACAGCCGCACCCGGCCACCGCCCACCTCGCGCCAATAGTCGCGCAGCGACAGCGCAATCAGCGCCAGCGGCAGCACAAAGGCCGGAACAAAGACTGCGACCAGCGTATTGTGCGCCAGATAGGCGTAGAAGCCCGCACCCGTTTCGGGCCGCAGCGCCGTGATCGCCCAGAAGAACCAGGCAAGGATCACCACCAGCAGGCCCACCATCGCCACTCCATGCGACTGGAACAGCCGCGCCAGCGCCTGCGGCCGGGCCAGCCGCTCCCAACTGTCCACCCGCACCTCGGCCAGCACCGCTGGGATATTCAGCGCGAATTCATGCGGTTCGGTATATTGGCAGGCGTAGTAGCAGCCACGGCAATTGTGGCACAGGTTCGCGAGCTGCGTCAGGTCTCCATCGGCAAAGGCCTTTTGCCGGGTCATCGCCGGAAAGACGGAACAGAACCCTTCGCAATAGCGGCAGGCATTGCAGATCTCGATCTGGCGGCGGGCCTCGTCCATAGCGGACAGGGTCGGGAGAGTAAGGTCAAGCGACATGGGCGGCGGCCTCCTTGCCTGCGATGCGTCCGAAGACGGTGCCGATGGTCATGCCAAACCCGGCAAGATAGCCCTGCCCCAGAATCGAGCCGGCCATGATCTCGCCCGCAGCCCAAAGGTTGCGGATCGGGCCTTCGGCGGTGTGAACCTGCGCGCGGGCGTCCACCTTCAACCCCAGATAGGTGAAGGTCACACCGGGGCGCAGCTGGTAGCCATAGAAGGGCGGCGTATCCAGTGGCCGCGCCCAGTTGGTTTTCGGCACCTCCAGCCCTTCGGTGCGCAGCCCGTCCAGCTCGGTCGGGTGGAACGGGCCGGGGCGGCAGGCGGCGTTGAACGTGGTCACGGTGCGGCGCACGGCGGCGGGATCAAGGCCCATCGCAACTGCCACGCCCTCGATGGTGTCGGCCTTCACGGCGGGAAAGACCGAGGGCATGAACAGGTCGATTGATTTCGCGTCGATCAGCGCATAACCCACCTGATCGGGCTGGGCTGCAACCAGACGGCCCCAGATGGCATACCGCTTGGGCCAGACATCCTCGCCCTCGTCATAGAAGCGGTCGCCATCACGGTTCACCACGATGGAAAACGGCACGCAATCCAGCCGGGTGACGATGCCGCCATCATATTTCGGCGCGCGGCCATCAATGGCAACCGCATGGCACTGGGTCGGATCCCCGACACTTTCGGCGCCCTGATCCAACAGATCGCGCAAGACCACGCCACGGTTATAAGGCGTGCCGCGGATCAGGAAGTTGCGCGCCGCAGGCCCCCAGGCCCGGGCCAGCCAGTCAAGATCGGCCTGAAACCCGCCCGAGGCCAGCACAAAGCTGCGCGCCTTTACCGTGACGGGGCGGCCCGCAATCTCGGCCTCCAGATGCGAGATCAGATCGCCATCGCGATGCACATGGGTCACCTGCGCCTCGTAGGCAATCTTCACGCCAAGGTCGGTGGCCGTGTTGTAATAGGCATTCACCAAAGCCTTGCCACCCCCAAGGAAGAACGCATTGGTGCGCGACAGGGACAGCGTGCCCGACAGCGACGGCTGGAACCGCACCCCCTGCGCCATCATCCAGGGCAGGCACTTTTCCGAGGACCGGATCGCCAGCCGTGCCAGCGCCTCGTCGGTCTTGCCCTTGGTGACCAGCATGAGGTCGTGGATGTATTCCTCTTCCTCATAGGCATCGGTCAGCGGGAACATCGGCCCCTTGTGCATACAGCGGAAGTTGCGGGTGTGGCGGCTGTTGCCGCCGCGATAGGCAACCGGCGCGCCCTCAAGGATCAGCACGCTTGCGCCCTGCTGGGCAGCCGTGATGGCGGCGCACAGGGCCGCATTGCCCCCGCCCACAACGGCCAGATCGAAGATCTCGGGCCAGTCTTTCATGGTTCATCCTCCATCGGCAGTTCCCGTCCGCGCATCCCCCGGATGCGGGCCGACAACGCCGCCTCGACGTGGAAACGCATCGCCGCCTCGGCCCCGGCCCCGTCGCGCGCCACAAGCGCCTTCAGCACTGCGGCATGTTCGTCCACGGCGGTTCCGGCCCGGCCCGGATCGGAGAGCGTTGTCGGACCAAGGATCAGCAGCGTCTTTTGCAGCGCGCTCATCGCCTTGATCAGAAAGCGGTTGCGCGCCGCCTCGATCAGGGTGCGGTGGAACACTCGGTTGGCCTCACGCGCATGGGGACCGGCGGGGGCCGCGGCCAGTTCGGCGTTCAGCGCGGCGAGTTCCGCCAGTTCGATGTCAGAGGCCGCCCGCGCTGCCAACCGCGCCGCCGTGCCTTCCAGCACGGCGCGCATCTCATAAAGCTCCACCACCTCGGCATGGTCGAGGCTGCGGATCGTGGCCCCCTGCCGGGGCAGGTGAACCACCAGACCATCCGCCTCAAGCTGGCGGATCGCCTCGCGCACCGGAGTGCGGCTGATGCCCAGCCGTTCGGCCAGATCCGTCTCGCGCAGCCGCGCTCCGGGGGACAGCGTGCCGCTGCGGATGTCTTCCAGCAGGCGGCGATACGCCCCCTGCCCCTGTGGAATTTCGCTCTCGTCAGCCATGAAACGACTCGCCTCCTGTTTTCGTATCCTGACGTATACATTTGGATACAATTTTTGCAACCCGCAATCCGCACTCTGATGGCACCGCGAACGGGTGGGAAAATGGATTGGCTGCCCGGCCCCAAAGCCCGTCACCGGATCGGAGACATCGGCCTTACGTGCCCGCCCCAGACCGCGCCGGGCACCATCACCTCGCCCCGCGCCAGAAGCCGCGCCGTGCGCAAAAGACCCGCCGATTTCAGAGCAAAGCCGTCGGGACCCATCTCATATTCCACCGTCACGTCGATGACGCCGCCGGGATGTTCGATCAGCACCAGCGCAGGCGCGCCTTGCGGCGGATCAAACAACCCCTCGGCCACGGTGCCGGGCGTCAGAACGCAGGAGGCAAGACATTGCGCGCCCGTCACAGCCATGCTCGGATGGCAATTCCACGGCATGAAATAACGCGCGGTGATCGTGCCGCCCGCACGTGGTGGGGCCAACAGGGCGAATTTCGGCGTGACCGATTTCGACACATCCCCCAGACCCATGCGCTGCCCGGCCTCCTGCCGGATCGGCTCCATCCGCGCATAGAAGGCGCGATTGGCGTCCAGCTCTTCGACCGTTTCAAAGCCGGTCAGGCCGAAATCGGCGGCGCGGGCGATGCAGATCGGCATGGCCACATCCATGCAGGTGACCGCGATCCCGTCGATCTCATCGCGCAGATTGCCTGTGGGCAGCAGCGCTCCGGTCACCGATCCCACGACATCCATGAAGTTCAGATAGATCGGCGCGGCGGTGCCCGGCACGCCGTCAATCGCGGCCTCTCCGGCATAATCCACCTGCCCACCCGAGGTGCGCACCACCGCCTCGACCTTGGCACCGGTGTTGACCGACCGGATGCGGACGCGGGTCTGCGCGCCTTGCACGGGGATCAGCCCCATTTCCAGCGCCGCCGGACCGACACCCGACAGGATATTGCCGCAGGTCGGTTTGAAATCCACCAGCCCGTCTGCGACACTGACCTGCGCAAAGAAATAGTCGATGTCGCAATCCGCGCTGTCCGAGCGCGACAGCATGGCCACCTTGGTGGTGACCGCCGCCCCACCGCCGATGCCGTCGATGTTCAGCTGATGCCCCGATCCGACAGCGGCGACCAGAACCCGGGCAAGCGTTGCACGGTCTTCCGGCAGGTCTTCGCGGCGAAAATACGGCCCACGCGAGGTGCCGCCCCGGAAGAAATAAAAGGGAATGGCGGTCTGGGCCATCGTGTTCCTCCTGCATGCAAACAAAAAGGCCTGCGCAGCGATGCGCAGGCCCAAAGGCGCGGTTCAGCGCAGGGGCCAGGGCAGATCGACCACCGATTGCAACAGGCCCGAGGGGAAGTTCAGCGTCAGCAGCCAGGCGGCGGTGATGATGCCCCCCACCGCCCAGGCCGTCAGATGCAGGCTGCGCAACCATGTGGCACCTGCCCGCAACCGCATGAAGGCGAGGAAGAAAACCGCCACGGCCAGCACAAATCCCAGCAGCACGGCCAGCAGGATCAGCGCGGCCATCCAGCCCAGCCCAGCCCAGAGACCGCGCGGCGGCGCAGACCCGGATTGGGTATCAATCAGTTCGGCATCAAAATGGGAATGATGCCCCGGCTTGCCGTGCCACAGCTCCCACAGCAACACCCCCAGCATCACGATGCCCACAACGGTCACCGACAGCGGGAATACCTTGCCGAGGAAATCGTGCTGCAACGAGTCATACAGCGCGATGACCATCACCCCGAAGATCGCAGCCGCAAAACCGATCTGCGGCAGATGGGCGCGGAACTGCGGCACATCGGGCACGTCATCCGTAACCGGCACGACATTGCCATGTTCGTCCACCCGGTTGCGCAGGCCAAAGAACACCGAGGCCAGCGTCATCAAACCGATGATGATCACCCCGGTGCGGGTCAGGAACTCCCACCCATTGAACTGCACCGCCTGATACAGGAAGGTTTCGGCCTGCGGGGCCAGCACATAGCCGATCAGAAGGGCCGGGCGCGACCAGCCGAAGCGCTTCATCAGCACGCCCACCACCCCCAGCGCCAGCAGCGCCAGCAGATCGTTGACCGACCGGGTGGACTGGAAGGCCGCGAAGGCGATCATCACCATCAGGAACGGGGCCATGTATTGGAACGGCACCTTGGTCAGCCCGGAAATCGGACGGGCCAGCGCCACACAGGCCAGCGCGCCGAAGATATTGGCCAGAGCCAGCGACCAGATCATCGTATAGGTCAGGTGCAGATCGGTGGTGACCATCGAGGGGCCGGGTTCGATCCCGATCAGCACCATGCAGCCCAGAAACACCGCCATGGCTCCCGAGCCGGGAATACCGAATAGGATGGTCGGCAGCATCGCCCCGCCGGTCATGGCGTTATTGGCGCTTTCCGGCGCGATCACACCGCGGATATCCCCCTTGCCGAAGTTCGAGGTGTCCTTGGTGGTTTGCACGGCATGGCCATAGGCGATCCAGTCCACCACCGATCCGCCCAGGCCGGGAATGACCCCGACGATGCAGCCGACAGCCGCGCAGCGCAGCGACAGGAACCAGTTGTTGGCCCAGTCACGGATGCCGCGCGTCCAGCCCTTGCCCAGCGGCATTTCGCCCGCAATCGCGCTGTTGGAGCGCATCAGGTCGACGATCTCAGGAATGGCAAAAACGCCCATCCCGACGACGACCAGCGGGATGCCGTCGTAAAGATACTCGATGTCATAGACCAACCGGAATTCGCCCGTGGCCGGCGCGGCCCCGATGGAGCCGATCACAAGGCCCAGACAGCAGGCGGCAATCCCCTTGACCAAACTGCGCCCGGACAGAACCGCCACCATCGACAGACCCAGCAGCGCCAGCATGAACAGTTCCGCCGATCCGAAGGCAAGAATGACCGGACGTGCGATGAAAACGAACCCCGTCAGCACCACAGCGCCAAAGATCCCGCCAAACATCGACGAGATGAAGGCGGTCGACAGCGCGCGTGCAGCCTCGCCCTTCTTGGCCAGAGGAAAACCATCCAGAACCGTTGCCTGGCTTGATGATCCGCCCGGAATTCCCAGAAGGATGGACGAAAACGTGTCCCCCGTCGGCATGATGGCCAGAAGGCCGATCAGCATGGCAAGCGCCGAGACCTGATCCATCCCGTAGATGAACGGGATCAGCAGCGACAATCCGGCGATCCCGCCAAGCGCGGGAAGAACCCCGATGGCCAGCCCGAGCGCGATGCCCAGAAACATGTAACTGAGGTGCTGAAAACTCAGCAACTCGGAAAGGGCAGTGAATAGGGTATCTATCACGGTGGAAACCTCCCGTGTTGGTCGCGCGGTGGCGACAGGTCAGCGATATGTCAGGAATGGGGTGGCGGGCCTCGCTCAGGACGCCCGCCACAGGTGAAACGGATCAGTCTTCGCCGAGCTTGACGCCGTATTCCGAGGCCAGCATCTGCGCGACCTGTGTGCGAAGCTCCGGCGCGATGGTGGTGCCCTTTTCGAACAGTGCCTGCGCCAGCGGGCCAGTCACCTGTTCATAGGTGCCCAGAACCGACTCGGCACTGGCCAGATAATCGGGGTCGGCCTTCATGTCCTCGAAGGCCTTCTGATAGGTTGCCACGATTTCGTCCGGCGTGTCCTTGGGCAGGAACATCATCTTCTGGGCCGGGAAACCGGCAGTAAAGAAGGCGAAATAGGCCTCGTATTCCGGGCCGCTCGGCGCAGAGCCGGTCAGCGTCTGATAGGCCTCAACAAAGGTCGGAAGATCGGGGAAGGTCGGATCGCGCACCACCTCGCCCGCCTCGTTCAGCACACCCCAGCTGAACAGCGGCACCGCCTCTCCGGCCTCGACCAGCGGCTGCACGCTTTTGATATAGGCAGAGGACGTCTGATAGTCGATGTTCACCTCGCCCCGCTCGAACGCCAGACGGCCATCGCCCCGGCCCTTGAAGCCAAACACATGCTGGACATTGAAACCCATCAGTCGGAACCCGAGCAACGGCACGAGGTCTAGCGAGGTCGCGCCCTGGCTGGCATAGACCAGTTCCTTGTCCTTGAGCGCGGCAATATCTTCAGGCCCCTTCAGACCCAGGGACGGGGTGGTATAGACCACGCCACCGGTGGGGCCGGCCATGGCGATCTTCCAGTCCTTGTATTCATAGCGCACGCGCGGATCACCCAGCAGATAGGGAAACTGGGTGGAGCCCGAGGTGCCAAGGATCATCAGCCCATCCGGCTCGGCCCGGGCGGCGAACAGGTTGGTGCCCTTGGTCGATCCGCCGCCGGGCTCGTTCACCACAATCACCGTGGGCTGGCCCGGCAGGTATTTTGCCAGCAGCAGCGCGTTGAACCGCGCCCAGGTGTCAGACCCGCCCCCGGCCGAGAAGGGAATGATCCATTCGATCGTCTTGCCCGAGAAATCCACCTCGGCCGCAGCCTGCCCGGCCATGCCAAGAACCAGCCCGCCTGCGGCAAGCCCAAGCGCCACGCGCCGAGTGATGTTGAATTGGTTTTTCATGCGTTCCTCCCGTAGTGGTTATACCACGCCATGCCGCCCTCCGTTGCAGCGCAGCGTGATGCCCTTCTTGATTTCTCCCCCCAAGAACGGCTTGATGCAGAGCTTAAGGGTGGTTCCTGTCCGAAACCTGTCCTCCTTTCAAAAAGGCATTCCATGCGCGTGATCCTGGTGGAAGACAATCTGAGCCTTGCAAAGGGCATTGAAAACGCCCTGAAAGATCAAGGGCATGCCGTGGATCACCTGGAGGACGGGCTGGATGCCGATGCCTTTCTGTCGCGCCAGACGGCGGATGTGGCGATCATCGACATCAATCTGCCGCGTCTCTGCGGCCTCGAGATCATCCGCAGAATGCGCGCGCGCCGAGATACCATGCCCATTCTGGTCCTGACTGCGCAGGGCAAAACCTCGGATCGGGTTGAAGGTCTGGATGCCGGGGCGGACGACTATCTGGTCAAGCCTTTCGACATGGAAGAACTCGTGGCGCGGCTGCGCGCCCTGTCGCGCCGTCGCCCGCAGGTCGCCCCGACGCGCGAACCCGTCGGGCAGTTGCTTTACGACCGCGAACAGCGGATCGTCCTGCATGCCGACCGCAATCTGGACCTGCCGCGCCGGGAACTGGCGCTGTTCGAACTGCTGCTGGAAAATCGCGGGCGGCTGATCGAAAAAGACCGGATCGCCGATTCCCTCTATGGCACGGGCACACCCGTCGAACCGAATGCGGTCGAACTGCTGGTATCGCGCCTGCGCCGCAAGATCGACGGATCCGGCGTCACGATCCGCACGGCGCGCGGCCTTGGCTATATGCTGGACGAGATCTGATGCTGCGACGCCTGTCGCTGCGGGCACGGCTGTTTCTACTGCTGATCCTGCCGCTTGTCGCCGTGGCGGCGGCGGCATCCTTTGCGCGCTATCAGGCGGCGCATCGCATGTCGGAAGAACTCTATGACAACACGCTTCTGGCGGTGGCCCTGACGATCTCGCGCGATGTGGTGATCTCCGAAGGCGATGTGTTGACAGAACAGCTGCTTGACGAGCTGACAACCGCCTTGGGTGATCCCGTCTATTATCGCATCACCGGACCGGGCGGCAGTTTCGTGACCGGCTATTCCGACCCGCCGGATCTGCCCGATGGTGCGGTGATCGCGGGCGGTGAGCCGGTGTTTTTCGACAGTATCTCGCTGGACCGTCCGGTCCGTGCCGTAGTGCTGCGCGAATTCATCAGCGAACCGCAGTTTGGCGGCTGGGTCACGGTCGAGGTCTGGCAGACTGTCAGCCAGCGCATCGCCCTGTCGCGCGAGTTGGTCACCCAATCCGTCCTGCTGTTGGGATCGGTGATCCTGACCGCCGCCCTGATCCTGTGGTTCGGCATTCAACTGGGCCTGAAGCCGCTTCTGGATCTGCGCGACGCCATCGGCGAGCGCAGTGCCGACGACCTGCGCCCGATCCGCCGCTGGACACCGCCGGAACTGGGGCCGCTCGTCCAGACCACCAATTCGCTGTTTGACCGGCTGGCGCAGGCCTTCGCCTTGCGGGATGGTTTCATTTCGGATGCCGCGCATCAGATGCGCAACCCGGTTGCGGCGATCCAAAGCCAGGCCGAAGCCGCGATCAGCGCCCCGACCGAGGCCGAGCTGCGCGCCCGTGTGGTTGATCTGGCGGAAAGCGCTAGGGCAACAAGTCGGCTGACATCGCAGCTTCTGTCGCTGGAACGCGTGCGCGGCCGCAGCCTCAAGGCCCTGATGCAGCCGGTCGATCTGCCGGCGCTGATCCGCAACCGGATTCGCCCCTTTGCGGAAATACAGTTGCGGCGCGATGTGGATGTCGCCTTCTCGGTTCTAGGGACGCCCCGAATGATCGACTGCGACCCGGTTCTTGTCGAAGAGATGGTGGCCAATCTGCTCGACAATGCCGCCAAATATGCGCTTCACCCAGGCGGACATCTGGATGTGTCGGTGGCATTTCAACCGCGGTCAGTCAGCATGCGGTTTGCCGATGATGGCCCCGGCGTCCCACCAGAGCTGCGCGAGCGGATCTTTGACCGTTTCTTCCGGCTGGATGAAGATCAGTCACGCGGCTGCGGTCTGGGCCTTGCCATCGTCAGCGATGTGGCCCGCGCCCATGATGGAACGGCGCGCTGTTTTTCTGAAAGATCAGGGGCGGTCTTCGAGGTGACGTTTGACCGATGAACGACACCGCAATCGCAGGGGCTGCGTTCGCAAACAAGGCGGCAAGCTACAGGTTGTGGCCGCCGTGAACTCTGCTGTGTTTCGCAAGTGGCATGGCAGCTTTTTAACAGCCTGACAGAGCCGAAGATTGCGAGAATAACAGGCAAACAGCCGAAAATGCTGGCGTTGTTGTGCGAGGCTCGGCAGAAGATCAATGGCGAGGCACAGGCAATCCACGCCCGGACAGCCGCGCAATTGCCCAACGAACAAACCGTGAAGAGTGGATCAATTGACATGCAGCAATCAATGCACTTGAAATCCTTCGAATTGTTCGCCCACGACATCAATGACGTGGATGTCAAACTGCTGCATGCGCTGACAATCGCAGTGCGCTGGCCGCACCGACAGAAGGATTGGGAGTTTCTGCGGCGGGTCGGGCACGGCATCGTTGCCGTGGATGGCATCGGGCGTGTTTTTGGCAGTGCCATGTGGTTTCCCCAAGGCGATGATTTCGCCTCGATCGGTCTGGTGATCACGACGCCGCGCACGCAGGCGCAAGGCGGTGGGCGCTGGCTTATGGCGCAGGTTCTGGAACGCTGCGGCCAGCGCAATCTCGCGCTGAACGCAACCCATGCCGCCTATCCGCTGTATGTTTCGCTTGGTTTTACCAGCGAGGCGGTTGTCTATATGCGGCAGGGCCAGACGCAGCACACCCTGCCGCCGCTGCCAGAGCTGGAGGGAGAGCTGACGGCGCTGACAGGCGACCAGCTGGCCGAGATCGCGGCGCTGGATGCACGTGCCTTCGGCGCCAATCGCGCGCAATTGCTGGCATCCTTGTCGGGCGTTTCGTCGACAGTCGTTTTGTCGCGGGGCGGGAAAATCGCTGGCTATTCCATGTGTCGCGAATTCGGACGCGGCCATCAGATCGGCCCGACGATTGCCCTGAATGAACAGGACGCGGCGCATCTGACCGCAGCCCACCTCAAAGCCCTGCCTGGACGTTTCGCCCGTGTCGATACCCGCGAAAGAGACGGCATGTTTGCCGAATTTCTTGAGAACAGCGGCCTTGCCGTGGCCGAAACGGTGACGACAATGTCGAAGGGCCGCCGGTTTCTGAACCGCGAAGCCAACCAGCCCTGGGTCTATGGGCTGGCCGGTCACGCTGTCGGCTGATTGCGGTTCTGCCGGAACCTGCGACGGATCCTTGCGGATCACGTCGCGAGCCGTCCAAGCGCCAGTCAGAAATAACCGAGCATGGATTTGACTTCCAGATATTCCAGCATCCCCTCAAGCCCGTACTCCCGGCCATTTCCGGATTGCTTGAAGCCGCCAAACGGCGCGTGCGGATTCCAGGCCGGATAGTTGAGATGCACCTGACCCGCATGGATCCGCGATGCGGCATCCTTGACGGCCTGCATATTGCTGCCCTGCACATGCGCACCGAGGCCATAAACCGTGTCATTGGCAATGGTGATCGCCTCTTCCACCGTGTCATAGGGCAGGATGCACAGAACCGGGCCAAAAATCTCTTCCTGCGCAATCCGCATCTGCGTGTGCACGCCCGAGAAAATGGTGGGTTGCACATAAAGGCCCGCCGTCAGGCCGCTGGGTCGGCCCTGCCCGCCGACAAGCAGCTGCGCGCCTTCGGCGATGCCGACCCCGATCATGGTCTGGATGCGGTCAAACTGCGCACGGTTGGCGATTGCGCCATGCGTCGTCTCTTCTGACAGCGGATCACCGACAACGATCTGGCGGGCAGACTGTCTGGCAATCTCCTCGATCTCCGCAAGGCGCACGCGCGGCACGATCATGCGGGTCGGGGCGCTGCACGACTGGCCAAGATTGCGAAAGGCGGCGGCGACACCCAAAGACACCGCCCGCTCCATATCGGCATCGGGCAGGATCAGGTTCGGGGATTTGCCGCCCAGTTCCTGCGCAACCCGCTTCACCGTCGGTGCTGCGGCCTGCGCCACGGCAATCCCCGCGCGGGTCGAGCCGGTGATCGAGATCATGTCGACATCCGGGTGCGCGGCCAGCACCGCCCCCACACCCGCGCCATCGCCCTGCACCAGATTGAAAACCCCGGCAGGGAAACCGGCGTCCTCGATGGCCTCGGCGAACAGCAGCGCATCCAGCGGCGAAAGTTCGCTTGGTTTCAGCACGACGGTACAACCCGCAGCCAGCGCCGGGGCAACCTTCGCGGTGATCTGATAGAGCGGCCAGTTCCACGGCACGATCAGCGCGCAGACGCCAATCGCCTCCCGCGAGACAGCGGTGTGGCCACGCTGTTCGATGAAGGGGAAGGCCGTCAGAACATCGCGAGCGGTCTTCACATGGGCAATCGCCAGCGGCACCTGCGCCGTGCGCGCATAGCCAATCGCCGCCCCCATCTCCAGCGTCAGGCACTGCGCAAACAGCTCGCAGCGCACCTCAAGCAGGGCCTGAAGCCGATCCAGCAGCGCAGCACGGTGGGCCGGTTTGCTGCGGCTCCAGCCGTCAAAGGCCTTGCGCGCGGCCTGAACCGCTGCCTCCACATCACGATTGTCGCCAAGCGGCACCTCGCAAACCGTCTGTTCCGTGGCCGGGTTCACGATGACAGCCTTGCCGGTTCCGTGCGGCGCGACCCATTGGCCATCAATGAAAAACTTGCCCAGACGGTCGTTTCGGGTCAGGTGTTCGAGCGGGGTCATGTGAAAACCTTCATACATCTTGGATCCTTGGGCCTTACCAACCGCGGATACGGTCCCACCGCGCGTCAATCTCGGGGCTGTCGCCGCTGACGACACTGTAGAACTCATGCTGGGATGCCATCGCGCAGGCGTGGTTGGGCAGGATGCGCACGCGGGTGCCCACCGGCAGATCGGGCATGGGTTTGCCGGACCCCGGGCGGACCGTCAGGATGCCGTGTTCTTGGCTGGCCTGCGACACGATCACATCCGCCAGCATATGCCCTTGCAGATCACAGACCACGCCATAGCCCTGATCCACCGCCTGGCTGGCGGTGCCGCGATCCCGCGACAGCGCCATCCAGCCCGCATCAATCAGCACCCAGCCCTTTTCCGGTTTGGTGCCGATGACCGTCGCAAGAACAGAAATGGCGATATCGTCAACCGCGCATACCCCGACCCCATGCTGGACAAGGTCGAAGAACATATAGACCCCGGCCCGCAATTCGGTGACGCCGTCCAGATTTTCGGCAAAATGCGCCGTCGGGGTAGAGCCAAGGCTGACAATCGGGCAGGCATGGCCGTGGCGGCGCAACGTCTCTGCCGCACGCACGGTTGCCGCTCGTTCATTCTCGGCGGCCTGCACCAGTGCCTCGGGCGTGTTCAGCCCGTAGGATTCACCCGCATGGGCCAGAACGCCGACAAGCCTGGCCCCGGCGGCGACAATCCTGTCTGCCACCTCAAGCAGTCTCGGATCCTCCGGCTTCAGCCCGCCACGATGGTCGTCGCAATCCAGCTCGATGAAGACCGAGGGGGTCACGCCGGTGGCGGCGCGCACCTCGGCCAGCGCATCGGCTTGTTCGACGGTATCCAGCAGCAGTTTCAGATCGGCCCCGGTCCGGTGGCAAATCTCCATCGCACGCAGGGCCGATGCAGGGGACAAGCCGACCGCATAGGTCATGTCGCGATAGCCGTGGCTGGCGAAATACGCGGCTTCGGCCAGAGTCGAAACCGTGATCGGGCCGGGCTCGCCGGGGAACACCTGCCGGGCGACATCAATGCTCTTGGCAGTTTTCATATGCGGGCGCAGTACCACGCCAAGCTTTGCGGCCCGCTCTGCAAGCCGCTGGATATTGCGCTCCAGACGGTTCCGGTCCAGCAGCAGCGACGGTGTGATCAGGGCATCAATCGTCTTGGCAGACACGGTTGCAGGCTGGCTGGTTGCCAAATTGGTCATCTTCTCGGTTCCCATGTGATTCCGGTTCCTCGGCATCTAGCCGTTCCCGTGACGGAAGGACGGCGCATCAGACAGTGTCGTTGCGCACATCCAGCGCATCGCGCAGCCCGTCGCCGATGAAGTTGAAGCTCGACACGGCGATGGTGATGGCAGCCCCCGGAATGATCGCAAGCCAGGGCGCATTTGCCAGATATTGCTGTGCGCCGTTCAGCATGTTGCCCCAGCTTGGCAGCGGCGGCTGGATGCCAAAACCAAGGAAGCTGACATAGGCCTCCAGCAGGATGGCGCGGGCGACGGTCAGCGTTGCCGCGACGATGATCGGACCCATCGCATTGGGCAGGATCTCGCGGAACATGATATGGGCGCGGCTGAGGCCCAACATGCGCCCGGCCAGAACGAATTCCCGTTCCTTGAGCGAGCGGACCTCGGCCTCGACGATGCGCGCAACCTCCATCCAGCCGGTCACAGCAATGATGACCGTGATCATCATCGGGCTGGGTTTCAGCGCCGCCGACAGGGCCAGCAGCAGGAAGATCGACGGATAGGACAGAAAGCCGTCCACCGTGCGCATCAGCACCGCATTGATCCAGCCACCGCGATAACCCGCGATCACCCCGACCAGCGTGCCGACAAAGATCGACAGCAGCATTGCAGTGAACCCGACCAGCAGCGAGATGCGCCCGGCCATGAACAGCCGCGCCGCGATGTCCCGCCCCAGCGGATCGGTGCCCAGATAATGCTGGCCGGTCATCGGCGGCGCAAAGCGGGCGCGCAGGTCGATGTAGAGCGAGTCATAGGGCAAGAGATAGGGGCCGATGATACAGGCCAGCGACAGCAGGCTGATCATCACCAGCCCGAGCAGGGCGAGCCGGTGACTCAGGAACCGGCGCATCACACGCGTTTGCCACCAGCGCTGCGTGGTCGGGACTGCGGTAAGAACGGTCATGTCGTTGCCTTCCTCTTTCTGTGGGCCAGGCGTCAGGCCAGACGAATGCGCGGATCGACCAGCGCAACGACGATATCGGCGATAAGATTTCCGGCGATGGTGAGCAGGGCCGAGAACATCAGCAGACCCATCACGACCGGATAGTCGCTGTAGCCCAGGCTATCGAGGAACAGCCGCCCCATGCCGGGCCAGGTGAACACGGTTTCCGTCACCAGCGCGCCGGTCAGGATCGACGGCAGCTGCACACCTGCCAGCGTGATCATCGGCAAAAGCGCGTTGCCGACCACATGCTTCATGATGACCCGCCGTTCGGTGACACCTTTGGCGCGGGCAGTTTTCACGAATTCCTGGCTGATCACATCCAGCGTCGCCCCCCGCATGAAGCGGCTCCAGATCGCGATATGCACCAGCGCCAGCACAGCCGAGGGCATGATAAGGTGATGCAGGTAGTTCAGCACCGACCCATCGCCGATGGTGTACATATTGCCCGCGGGCAACCAGTCGAGCCGCAGCGAAAAGACATAGATCCCGATCAGGCCGAACCAGAAGGTCGGGATCGACAGGGCGACCATGGCCCCGACGGTCGCCAGATAGTCGAAGGCCGAATAGCGGTGCGTCGCCCCCCGAATGCCGATCCATGTGCCGATGGCTATGGCGATGGCCGTCGACGATCCCATCAGCAGGAAGGTCGCAAAGATATGGCGGCCAATCACGCTCGTGACCGGATTGCCGTCCCGGAACGAGGTGCCCCAGTCGCCGTGCAGCAGCCGCCAGGCCCAGTCGAAATACTGAACCCAGATCGGTCGGTTCAGGCCAAGCTGTTCGGCAAGCCGGTTCATGTCATCCTGGGTCATGCCCGGATCGAGCGCATATTGCGCCATCGGCCCGCCGGGAATGAGGTTGAGCACGGTGAAGCCGATGATCGACACAATCACCAGAAGCACGATACTCTGGATGAAACGCTTAAGCAGGAATGCGGGCATGATGTCCTCCGTTCGAGACAGGCTGAGGCGCGGCAGGGATGCCGCCCGCGACCTTGATGGTCACGGGCGGCGACTGTCGGATCAGGCCCAGTACCAGCTTGCCGCCTGCCAGGATTCGGTGCGGGTATTGGCATTGGCGGTAAAGCCCTCGATGCCCGTCTTGATCCCGTAGACCGAGGTATTGGCGAACAGCGGCAGCAGCGGCAGATCCTGCCGGATGATCTCTTGCACCTTGAGATAGATCTCGCGGCGTTTCTCGGTGTCGAAGGTGCGGCTGCCCTCTTCCAGCAGGGCGTCAACCTCGGGGTTGGAGTATTGCGCGTTGTTCGACCCGCTGCCCCCCTTGGCCGCAATCGCGTTGGTGTGGAAGCGGTTGGTCACATCGGGGTCCGACCCGATCAGATAGGTGATGCCGACCATCGCCGAGTCGAATTGCGACTGGGTCCAGAAATCGCCCCACATCACGGCAGAGGGCAGGTTCTCGATCTGCATTTCCACGCCGATCTCGGCGAAGGTCTGCTGGATGAACTGCTGGGCCTGTTCCCGCAGGTGGGCACCCGCCGTGGTGGAGTTCTTGAACGACAGGCGCACGCCATCCTTGGCCCGGATGCCATCGGCCCCCGGCACCCAGCCCGCGTCATCCAGAAGCTGCCGCGCGCGGTCGAGGTTGAATTCATGCTTCGGCAGATCCGGGTTGTAGAAGACGGATTGCGTCGGCATGAAGGTTTCGGTTTCGCGCGGAACACCGTAGTTCAGCGCATCAATGATCGCCCGGCGGTCAATCGCGGCATACAGCGCTTCGCGCACCGCCCGATCCTTGAACTGCGGCTTTTCCTGATTGAGGTAGATCGACTCGACCGAGCCTTTCGGCACCAGCGTCACAACGCGGTCGGCCAGCGTCTGCGCCTCGGCATAGTTGTCGGGCGTGATATAGGCCTGCCCCACGATGTCGATGTCACCGCTGCGGAACTGGGTATACAGCACCGTCATGTCGGGGATGTATTTGAAGATCAGGTTCTCGATATAGGGGCCTTCACCGTAGTAATCGGCGTTGGCAACCAGTTCGAGACGGTCCCCGGCAATGCGCTCACCCCATTTGAAGGCCCCGGTGCCGATCGGTGCCTGATGGAAGGCGCCCGCGTTCGGGTCGGTTTCCTTTTCCAGAATGTGCTTGGGCACGATGAAAGTTTCGGTGAGGAACGAGATATAGGGCGCAAAGGCCTCTTCCATCCGCCAGGTGATCTCGGTCGGCGACACCACGGTGATATCGCGGACCAGCGAATGGCCGGTCGTGCGCCAGGCCCGGAAATCGGGGTTGGTGATCAGTTCCAGCGTGAATTTCACGTCTTCTGCGGTGAAGGCCTCGCCGTCGTGCCAGCGCACATCATCGCGCAGGCGGATGCGCCAGTTCAGCCCGTCCTCCGAGATCCCGCCGTTGGTTTGGTCGGGCACTTCGGCGGCCAGATTGGGCAGAACGACCCCATCGGGGCTGATGCGGAACAGGGCGTCAAACACCGAAAAGATCACGCCGTCATCGGTCTCGATATGCGCCATCAACGGGTGGAACACGGTCGGTTCCTGCGACAGGCCCACGATCATGCGCCCGGTCGGGGCGGAAGGCGGGGTGGCGGCAAAGGCGGGTTTGCCCAGAAGGTTGGTCCCGATCAGACCGACGGCGCCGCCGGCAAGCATCATGTGCAGCGCCGCACGGCGCGAGAGGTTCAACTTTCCTGTGGTGGTCTTGGTCATAGTATAGCTCCCTGAGTAGACCTTTGGTCTTTGTGGTTAAAGTTCGGCCGCCATGGGCTGAAAGCCCTGGGGGCGTTCACCGGGAATGGCGGCAACCAGTTCCCGCGTGTAGGCGGATTGCGGATTGAGAAAGATCTGCGAGGGCGGGCCCTGCTCGACGATCCGGCCTTTCTGCATCACCGCAATCTGGTCGCAGATCTGGCTGGCCACGCGCAGATCGTGGGTGATGAAGATCATCGACACCCCGGTCTCGCGCTGGATCCGATCCAGAAGTTGCAGAATCTGCGCCTGAATCGACACATCGAGCGCCGAAACAGCCTCGTCTGCGATCAGCAGTTTCGGTTTGAACATCAGCGCCCGCGCGATGCCGATCCGCTGGCGCTGACCGCCCGAAAACTCGTGCGGATACCGGTCAAAGGCCCCCGCATCCAGCCCGACGAGATTGAGAAGATCCCGCGCCTCGGTGCGCGCCGTGGCAAAGTCCGCGCCATGGGCGATGGGGCCAACGGTCAGGATGCGGCCAATGGTCATGCGCGGGTTCAGCGAGGCGAAAGGATCCTGAAAGATCAGCTGGATCTTCTGGCGCAGGGCGCGAAAGCCCGCTTCCTGCAAGGGCGCAATATCGGTGCCGTCAAACAGGATACGGCCGCTGTCGGCCTGCATCAGCTTGATCAGAAGCCGCCCCAGCGAGGATTTGCCCGACCCGCTTTCCCCCACCACACCCAGCGTGCGACCGGGTGCCACCTCAAACGAAACCCCGTTCACCGCAGGCACCACGCGCAGGGTGCGCAGCAAGGCACTGCCGCTGCGATAGGTTTTCGCCAGATTTTCGACCTTGATGACGGGTTTCGTATCGGTGGTCGCCATCGGCGTGCGGTCTATGCCGGTCAGATGTGGAACGGCGGCAATCAGGCGGCGGGTATAGGGATGGTCGGGCGATTGCAGCACCTTCTTGGCGCTGCCCTGTTCGACCACCTTGCCTTTTTCCATCACCACCACGCTGTCGGCGATCTCGGCCACGACGCCGAAATCATGGGTGATGAACATCACGCTCATGCCCTTGCGGTGCTGGATCTCGCGGATCAGCTTGAGGATCTGCGCCTGCGTGGTCACGTCCAGGGCCGTCGTCGGCTCGTCTGCGATCAGGATGGTCGGCTCCAGCGCCAGGGCCATCGCAATCATCACCCGCTGGCGCTGGCCGCCCGACAGGCGGAACGGATATTGATGATACATCAGTTCGGGATCGGGCAGACCGACCTCGGTCATCAGCTCGATCGCGCGTTCGCGCCGCGAGGTCGGGTTGCCAATGCCATGCGCCTGCATCGCCTCGTCGATCTGCGCCCCCACCGTCATCAGGGGATTGAGCGCCGAAAGCGGATCCTGAAAGATCATCGACACAACACGCCCGCGCAGGCTGCGCAGCGTCTCGGGGCCCAGACCGATGATCTCGCGCCCCTCCACCTCGATCGAGCCGGCCGTCACCTCGATGACCTTGGGCAGAAGCCCCATGATCGTATTGGCCGTCACCGACTTGCCCGAGCCCGATTCCCCGATCACACAAAGGATCTGGCCGCGCCGCAGTTCAAAGGAGATGTCCTCGACTGCATGCGTCCGCTCCATCCCTTTCGGCAGGCTGATGGTAAGCCCACGAACCGACAGTGCCACGTCGGGCTTGGCTACGGCGTGGATGCTTGCAATCATCGGCTGTTCTTCCTTTCCACGTTGGCGCAGGGCTGCGCACTCGCTCTGGTTATCGGTCGGCTGCGCGCTCATGCCGGAAGCACGGCGCGCCACACGTTGCCTTCTGGTCTGTATGGGCCATCGCGCTGGATCATTTCGGCTGTTTTCCTGCGTGGAAGCGCAGATTCTGCCGCGTCCGATCCCTCTTGAACTGCTGTAAGTTTGCCTCTTCTGCGGCAGGAAGTCTGCCGTAAGCTGGCGGCTTCGCAGCATGAGAGACTGTAGTTGGCGCTGCGTGAGGCACATAATTCTGCCTGGCCCGAGGGGGGTGGAGAGGCTCGGCAAGGCAGGTGTTCTGCGACAAAAAGCGCCCGCGCCAATCTGGTCCGGCCAGCACGGAACAGCGCAGCGTTCCCGCCGCGCAGCGCAGGATCAACTGGTGAAAATCATGTGTTCTGAGGGGTGAAGGGGGTAAAGCCTGACACAGCCGCAGCACCCGCTGCCGAGGGCCGGAGGTCAACTTGCCGAAGGGTCAGAGCGTCTGGCAAAGGCTGTCCCGCCGGGACATTCAGCGCGCCACGCGGCGGGCAATCAGAGGGGGCGGCACCGCCTGTCAAACCGGCGATGCCATGTGCTTGCAGGCCCGATCCGGGCCTGCGCAGGGCCGACTTATCGGACCAGATCCTTGATCCGGTAATAGGCCCCCAGAACCGGCAGAAACCACGGGCGCCCGAAATATCCCGGGATCGCGGGCCAGTTGAAGTCTTTCCACGGGTTCAGATCGGCCTTGCCATCCATGACATCCGCCATGATATGCCCCATCAGCGTCGACATATGGGTGCCGTGGCCACTATAGCCCATGGAATAGTAGATGCCGTTGCGCTCGCCCGCGCGGGGCAGACGGTCCTGCGTCATGTCGACCAGCCCGCCCCAGCAATAGTCGATGCGCGTTCCGGTAAGCTCCGGGTAGACATCGACCATCACCGCTTTCAGGATCTCGCCGCTTTTCTGATCGGATTGCGGGTTGGTGCCCGCAAACCGCGCCCTGCCCCCGAACAGCAACCGGTTGTCGGGGGTCAGCCGCCAGTAAACCACCAGATTGCGCGTATCGACCACCATGCGCCGCGTCGGCATCAGGCGGGCCAGCTGCTCCGGCGACAGCGGTTCGGTCACGATCAGGAAGGCCCCCACCGGCACGATGCGGCGGCGGATCCATCCAAGCGGCCCGACCTGCGAAATGCCGCTGGCCAGCATGACCTGACGGGCGTGGATGGTGCCTTTCGGCGTTTCGACCCGATGGCCGTCGGCGCTTTGGTGCAGCCCGGTCACCGGGGCATGTTCATGGATCTCGGCCCCGGTGCGGGCGGCGGCGGTCGCCAGCCCGCGCACAAAGCGACCGACATGCATGCCCGCGCTTTTGGGGAACAGCAGGCCACCATGGTAACGGTCGGTGCCCACTTCGTCGCGCACCTTGCTGCGGGGCACCATTCGCGTCTCGGGGTCCGGCCCCGCCGCCAGCAGCTCCTGGCTGCGGGCCAGCATGTCATAATGTTCGGGCTTGACCGCCAGTTTCAGCTTGCCGACGCGGGCAAAGCTGCAATCAATCTGCTCTTCCCGCACCAGCCGCTCGACCAGATCAACGCCGGCATCGAAGGTCTTGTAGAGCCTGTCCGCAACGTCCTTGCCGTATTTGCCCGACATGACGGCATAGTTCTGCGCAAAGCCATTGTTGCACATGCCGCCATTGCGACCGGATGCGGCATTGCCGATGGTATCGGCCTCCAGCAGCGCAACCCGCGCGCCCTTGCGGGCCAAGGCCAGCGCCGCCGAGGCCCCGGTCAGGCCACCGCCCACCACGGCCACGTCATAACGGCCCTCAAGCGGCCTGGTCGCGCCTTGGTCGAAGCGCGCCGAGGTATCCAGCCAATAGGATGTCAGTTTCATTGTTTTCCCACCAGAAGTTTGGCTTGCAGGGATGCCATGCAAGTCTGAAGTTCGTCACCTTCGCCTTAGCCGAATGACTGATTGGCCAGCGCATAGATGCGCGCCGCCCCGACGGAAACGGGCCGCTGCCCCTTGACCATCGAGGTCACCTTGCCCACGCAGGCCAGACCAAAGCCTTCCAGAAACGCGCCCAGCCCATGCGCCTCCTGCACGTCGATGCGCACGAATTGCCCTTGCAGCGCCGCAAGTTGCGCGAGGGTCAGGCGGCGGGCGTCCGCGTCGCTTTCGGCGGCGACGGGGCCGATCACATGCCCGCGCCCGAACCTGCGGGCGATAGCATAGCCCGCAACCTCGCCCCCGCGATCAATCACATACACGCTGCCGACTTCGGCAAGCGCCGCAATCATCGGCCCGCGCGGAAGGCCCATGGCGCGGTGGTCAAAGGCCTGGATCGCCGCCAGATCCGCCACACCGGCGCGGCGGATGTCGGGCGGCATGTCCGGCACTGCGGCCATGGCAAGCTGCCCCTGATGCTGGCACACGGTGCCATAGGCGGAAAAGCCATTGCGCCGGTAAAGCGCCAGCCCCTCTTCGGTCGAGTTCAGCAGAACATTGCGGCCATGGGTCCGGTCAAGCAGGGCACCGAACAGCCGCGCACCATGACCCGCGCCCTGCTCTGCCCCGGTCACGATGATCATGCCGACCGAAGCGAAATCCGCCCCATAGGCCCAATACATCGCAGTGCCGATCACTTCGCCTGCACGCTCCAGCGCAAAGCCCGCGCCAACCTCTGCGGCAAATGCCCAGTCTTCAAGACGGTAGGGCCAGCGCATCTCTTGCGACAGGTTCAACGCACCCGGCAGATGACGGCTGTCGAAGGGCGTCAGTACGGCGGGGGCGCTTTTCGTCTCTGTCCTGTTGCCGAGGGTCATGGCCAAACTCTTCCCGCTGATGTGACACCGAACACACGTCTTGCCCAAGGGTGCCGCCAGAACGGCAGTTTTCGCTGCTGTTTCGTCGCATATCTTCGGCTGGATCATTCGTCTTGGCCTGTGACGCAGCACATAAGTTGGCACGCAAAGGGTAAAGAATGAGCCACGTCGTGCCGCACGGCAGCACCCATACCGGATCGGGCGGGCGTCGTTGCCACGGGCGACGATCCTGCCCGCAACAGAAGAAGGGCTTTCCATGATCTATATCAGCGAAGAGCAATCCGCCGCGCTCGTCACACATGAGCTTGCCTATGACGCGGTGTGCCGGGCGCTGGTCGCGGCGGGCTCGCAGCACAGCCGGATCTTTCCCGCGGTTCTGGGCCGCGCCCATCAGGCCGACAATACCTTTTCGGTCAAATCCGGCTCGATGGAGGGGCTGGTCGGCGTCAAGGTCGGCTCGTTCTGGTCGGGCAATCCGGCGCGGGGCCTGCCGCGCCACAATTCGTCCATCATGCTGCTGGATCAGGACACCGGCCGCCTTGCTGCCGTGATCGAGGCGGGCCGGGTCAATGCCTACCGCACCGCCGCCTGCGACGCGGTGGCGGCAGATCATCTGGCGCGCGCGCAATCACGAGTGCTGGCCATTTTCGGGGCGGGCAATCAGGCCACGTTCGAGGTGCAGGCGCTGGCCCGCATCCGGCCGATCGACACCGTGCTGGTGGTCGCCCGGCCCTCGCCGCGCCGCGATGCGTTTATCGCCAATCTGCGCGCCACCGGGCTTGAGGCACGCGCGGCCCTGCCCGAAGAGGCCGTGCGCGCCGCCGATATCGTCGTCACCGCCACGCCGTCGCGCGCGCCGCTGTTCGAGGCTGGCTGGGTACGCCCCGGCACGCATGTGGCCAGCATGGGGTCGGATGCCCCGGGCAAGCAGGAATTGCCGACAGAGCTGTTCGCCCATGCCCGGCTGTTCTGCGATCTGGTGGCGCAATCGGTGCAGATCGGGGATTTCCAGCATATCCGGCCGCAGATCGACTCCGGTGCGCTGATGGTCACGCCGATTGGCGCTGTGATCGAAAAGCAGGCCCCCGCGCGGCGCTCGGACGGCGAGATCACCGTTTTCGACAGTTCCGGCATTTCGTTGCAGGATCTCTGCATGGCCGACGCGCTGATCCGGGCGCAGGCGGCGCAGCACTGACCCCCTTCCCGGCACAGGCCATTGTGGCCCGTGCTTGGGCATGGCTCAGACGGCTTCCTGTCGGTGCTGGCACAGGATGCGTTCCAAATGGTCGGGATCATCGGGCCGACAGCCGCCCGCAGAAGTGCGGCGCGGCGAAACCCGTCCTTAGAACCGCTGGCCTGATCGGCGCACCTGTCAGTGAGACAAGCCGCCCTGCGCACGCCTTCAGCGGCGGGTGCGCCACCAGGCAATCTGATCCTGCACCGCATAGCCCTTGATGATTGCGGGCATGAACCAGGGATTGCCACGATAGAGCGGAACCGCCGCAGGGGGGCGGAAGTCAAAGGCGCTGCGCGCCTGTTCGGCCCGCCCCATCAGCTTGTAGGCCGCGCGCATCCCGACCCAGGGCGCCCAGACCACGCCCGAGCCGCAGAAACCGCTCGCATAAACCAGGCCATCCTTTTCAAAGATGCGCGGGATCATGTCGCGGTTCATCGCCACATTGCCATACCAGCTGTGCGCAAGGCGGACAGCCTCCAGCTCGGGGAAAATCTCGGCCAGACCCGCGCGCAGGCGCAGCGTCGGCGCTGCCGGATCGCCCTGGCGCGAACTGTCGCGCCCGCCCAGCAGGATCCGGGTGCCATCCGGCGATGGGCGGTAATAAAAGCCCAGATGCCGACTCTCGCCCATCATCATCAGCTTCGGCATCAGCCGCGCCATCAGCTCGGGCGCAAGCACCTCGGTCGCGATGATCCGGGCGCGGACCGGCACAAGGCGGCGGCGCAGATAGGGGACAGCGCCATCCGTATAACCATTGGTGCAGACCAGCACCTGCCGCGCCTGAACCACGCCCGCCGGTGTCGTGACGCGAAAGCCATCACCCTCGCGCGTGATCGCCGTCACCGGCGTATTCGCGTGGACTGTGAGGCCGGAGGCCAGCGCCACCCGCAACAGCTCGGCGTGAAGCTTGGCCGGGTGCAGGCCGCCGATGTCCATCCGCACGGTGCCGCCACGGTAGAAATCGGTTCCGATATAGTCACGCTGAGAGGCATGCGGAACGGCATAGGAGTCGACCGCCAGTAGTTTCGCCAGCCGGTCGGCGCTGCGGGCCATCTTGTCATATTGATTGTAGCCGAGCGCGCCCTTGAAATGCCCCACCAGCTTGAAATCGCAATCCAGCCCTTCCGTCCGGATGAATTCATACAGGAATTCACGGGCGGCCTTGCCCTCATACTCGACCGCCAGCGCGCGTTCTTCGCCAAAATGCTTGCTCATCGTGGCGAAGTCGGGCCGGATCGTGCCGCTGGTGACACCGCCATTACGGGACGAGGCCCCCTCGCCGGGATGCATCGCATCAAACGCCGCCACAGACCGCCCTTCACGCGCCAGAACCATGCCCGCCGCCAGACCGGCAAAGCCTGCGCCCAAGATCACGACATCCAGTTTCTTGGCCAGCGGCTGCCGGGGCAGCGGCTTGACTGGGGCAGCTTCCCACCAATACGGGGTGCTTTTATCGGCGACGGTTGATGTATTCACGGGACTGGCTTTCCTTTGCGGCCTTTGGATCGGCAGTGGGGCGGGATGCGCGCGCGATTCTGTCAACAGTCTCGCCGCTCTCTTGCTCGCAGAACTGTTGAAGCTTGGCCTCCGTGCGGCAGGATCCTCTGTAGTCTTCGTCCAGTTTGGCATTTCGCTCTGTCAGGGCGCGGACCTCGGGCCGTCTGACCTTTCGCGCGGCGGCCATCCCGCCCGGCGTGACGGGCGGGATGGCGCGGCAGGGCCTTACAGCCCCAGCGCTGCGGCAAGGCCCGAGATGTCGGGGATCTCGGTATAACCATAGTAGGGATTGGCGGGCTCATGGCCGCGGTTGACCCAGATCTTGTTGGTGATGCCCAGATCATGCGCCGTCATCAGGTCATAGCGGAAGCTGGACGAGACGTGCATGATGTCCTCCGGGCCGCAGCCCAGCGTGTCGAACATATATTCGAAGGCGCGCATGTGCGGCTTGTAGGCCCCCGCGCTTTCGGCGGTCAGCACGTGGGTGATGGGCGCACCCAGCCGCGCGATGTTGTGCGGGATCTGCGCGTTCATCGAATTGGTCAGCGCGACAAGCGGGATGTCCTTGGCAACCTTTGCCAGACCAGCGGGCACATCGGCATGCGGCCCCCAGCCCGGAACTCGGTTGTAGATCTCGGCGGCGACCGCCGGATCAAAAGCGATACCATGGCGCTTGCAGGTCCGCTCCACCGCGTTGTGAACAACCTCGGCATAGGGTTTCCAGGCGCCCAGCACCTCGTCCAGCCGATAGCCGGAGAAGTCACGGATGAAAGCCTCCATCTGTTCGGGCGACAATTGGGCGCTGTAATGGTCGCGGGCAGCCCCGGCCATATTGAAGAAGATCATGGTGCCGTGGCAGTCGAAGGTGACGAATTTCGGGCGGAAGGTCATGGCAGTCTCCTGTGGAAAACGATGACTCACCATCGCCCGTTTCCCGACACAGTCCTTGCTGCCTTTGCCAAGGCAAGCGCAGCAAATTGTGTATCGACAGGCCGTCGCGGCACAGCCTGCCGTCACGCGACTGCATTCGGTGCAGCCCTCCGCAACAGGCGGGGCAATCTGTCCGGGCAAGATCGTCACAAGGAATCGCCAACAATGACCACCATCGTCCCGATCAATCACAACCCCGATTTCACCCCGCGCCCGGGCGTTCCGGCCCCCGAGCGGCTGATCGAAGGCAGCCCGGTGTTCAGCACCTGGGAACATGACGCTACGCCCGCAGGCGACGTGAAATGGGACAAGATCCTGACCGGCGTCTGGGAAGCCACACCAGGCCTGACCCATTCGATGAAGGGCACCACGCTGGAATTCTGCCACATCATCCATGGCAGCGCCGAGATCACCTCGGTGACGGGCGAAAGCTGGACCTTCGGCGCTGGCGACAGCTTCGTGATGAAACCCGGCTTCGTCGGCACCTGGCGCACGATCGAGACGGTCCGCAAGATCTATGTCGTCGCCCAGGAGTGATTGCCGGGCCGACGCCTGAGCTTTGAGATCGAAGATGGGGGCGACAGGGAAACCTGCTCGCCCCCTTTTCCGTTTGGCATGGTCATATCGGACAGACAAGGACAGCGCATGCCCCACAGCGCCGCATATTCTGCTGCACTCGCGGCATCCCGCCGCGCGGACGCTCAGTCCCGATCGGCGAACAGGCGGGTCAGCGGAATGTGTTGCTTGACGAAGGGGGTCTTCAGCACGACGAAGCTGAAATACTTGTCGATCCCGGCATTGCGGTCGATCAGGCCTTCGACCATCGACTGATAGTCGGTGATGCTGGAGGTCACGAACTTGGCCAGATAGTCGTAGCCCCCCGAAATCAGGTGGCATTCCACACAGCTGTCGATTTTCTCCAACGCTTCCTGAAAGCGGGCAAAATCAATCTGCCGGTGGTTCTTGAGCGTGAATTCGGTGAAAACCGTCAGCGTCTCGCCCAGCTGGGCCAGATTGATCTGCGCGGAATAGCCGGTGATATAGCCCGCCTGCTGCAACTTCTTCACCCGCATCAGGCAGGGTGACGGCGAGAGGTTCACCTCATCGGCCAGTTCGACATTGGTAATCCGGCCATTGCGCTGAAGGACCGCCAAAATCCTGATGTCGATCCTGTCAAGTTTGTAGTGACCGGTCATGGTTACATCCTGCAAGAGCGCACAGCCCCAATCCTCTACAGTGAATAGCGCGTGCGCTCTACTCAGATCATTCGAATTCCCTCGGGCATTCAACATAAAATGCTGCGGGCTCCTGATATTTCGAAACATCGCGCAGCGGCGGCCCTATAGGCTTGCGCCAAGACAAAGGAGCCTGTCATGCCCGCCCCGTTGATTGCCATCGAAACATCGAACACGATCCCCGCCGCCGCAGATTGCGTGGTGATCGGCGGCGGTATCGTGGGCGTGTCAGCCGCCTATTGGCTGGCGCGGGCCGGGCAGAAGGTTGTCCTGCTGGAAAAGGGGTCGGTCGGCGCAGAACAATCCAGCCGCAACTGGGGCTGGTGCCGCCAGCAGAACCGCGATGCGCGCGAACTGCCGCTGTCGACCCGCACCCTTGGCCTGTGGGAAGAGATGGCGGCAGATATTGGCGACAGTCTTGGCTTCTCGCGCTGCGGGCTTCTGTATCTGTCCAACTCGGCGCAAGAGATCGAAACCTGGGCCAAATGGGGCCGTTTCGCGCGTGGCGAGGGTGTCGATACCCGGATGCTGACCAGTGCCGAGGCTGCCGAGCGGGGGGCCGCGACCGGGCAAAAGTGGGTCGGTGGGGTCTGGTCGCCTTCCGATGGCACCGCAGACCCTGCGCGCGCCGCGCCGATGATCGCACGCGGCATCGAGAAACATGGCGGCCATGTCGTGCAGAACTGCGCCGCCCGCGGGGTCGAACTTGCGGCAGGCCGAGTTGCAGGGGTGATCACCGAGCGCGGCGTGATCCGAACGCCTGCCGTCGTGGTGGCCGGCGGGGCCTGGGCGGGTAGTTTCCTGAATCAACTGGGCATCCGCTTTCCACAGGCGGCGGTGCGCAGCTCGATCCTGTCGGTGGCACCGGGGGCCACGGGTCTGCCTGCCGCCCTGTATACCTCGGGCGTTGCCATCACCCGGCGCGGCGATGGCGGGCACACGCTGGCCATTTCGGGGCGGGCCTGTCTGGACCCGACACAGAGCGCGCTGGCCGGGCTGCGGCATTTTCTGCCGATGTTCGCCCGGCGCTGGCGGTCACTGCGACCCGGCGGCACGCAGGCCTGGCGCGCCGGGTTTGAAACGCGCGCCCGCTGGGCGCTGGACCAGCCCACCCCGATGGAGCGCGCGCGCATTCTCGACCCGCGCCCTTCGGCCCGGATCATCGCAGAAACGCTGGCCCGGGCGCGGCGGCTGTTGCCACGCCTGCAAGACCTGCCGGTGCAAGCCGCCTGGGCAGGCTATATCGACAGCACGCCCGATGGGGTTCCGGTGATTGATGCCGATATCGGCATTCCCGGCCTTGTGCTGGCGGCAGGGCTGTCAGGCCACGGGTTTGGCATCGGTCCGGGCGTCGGCCATCTGGTGGCCGATCTGATTCTGGGCCGCCCCCCGATTGCCGAGACGAAGGAATATCGGCTGGCCCGCTTTGGCCAGAGCCAATGGGGCAAGGTGGCCGAGTTCTGAGTGCGCCCACACGCAGACCGGCAGCCAACCGATCAAAAAGAGGACTGCGGCGTTTCTGGCCGCTCTGGAGGACACCCAATGAACCTGCAAGATCCCGCCCTGTTCCGCAACGCCGCCCTGATTGACGGCGACTGGATCGGGCGCCCTGACATGGCCGTGACCAACCCTGCCACCGGCGAGGTTCTGGGGCAGTTGCCCGACTGCTCTGCCGATGAAACCCGCTTGGCCATTACCGCCGCCGAGCGAGCGATGGTCGAGTGGCGCAGCCGCACCCATGCGCAGCGGGCCGACATCCTGATGCGCTGGTATCAGCTGATGATCGACAATACCGAGGATCTGGCGCAGATCCTGACCGCCGAACAGGGCAAACCCCTGTCGGAATCGCGCACCGAAGTGGCCTATGGGGCCAGTTTCGTGCGCTGGTTCGCCGAAGAGGCGCGGCGGATCAACGGCAAGATCATCCCCTCGCCGGTGGCCGGGAAAAAGATCTTCGCAATGAAAGAGCCGGTCGGCGTCTGCGCCATCATCACGCCCTGGAACTTCCCCATCGCGATGATCACCCGCAAGGTGGCCCCGGGGCTGGCGGCGGGCTGCACGATGGTGGTGAAGCCCTCGGATTTCACCCCCTATTCGGCGCTCGCCCTTGGGGTATTGGCCGAACGCGCCGGGATCCCGGCTGGCGTGCTGAACATCCTGACCGGCAAACCCGAGGCGATTGGCGCGGCGCTGACCGCAAGCCCGGTGGTCCGCAAGCTCAGCTTCACCGGCTCCACCCGCATCGGGGCGCTGCTGGCCGAACAATGCGCGCCCACGCTGAAACGGCTGAGCCTTGAGCTGGGCGGCAACGCCCCCTTCGTTGTCTTTGACGATGCCGATCTGGAGGCGGCGGTCGAAGGGGCGATGGTGTCAAAGTTCCGCAACGGCGGGCAAACCTGTGTCTGTGCCAACCGGATCATGGTGCAATCGGGCATCCATGATGCCTTTGTCGCCGCGCTGGCCGCGAAGGTGGATGCGCTGACAGTCGGCCCGGGCACCGAACCCGATGTCGCCATCGGCCCGATGATCAACACCGCCGCCATCGACAAGATCAACGCCCATGTGGCCGACGCGCTGGACAAGGGCGCCACCCGCGCCACCCGCGCCCGCAGCCTGCCCGTGCAATATGCCGATCCGGTGGTTCTGGCCGGTGCCCGGCCCGATATGCGGCTGGCGGGCGAGGAGACCTTTGGCCCGGTCGCCCCGATCTTCCGGTTCGAGACCGAAGCAGAGGCGCTGGAACTGGCCAATGGCACGCCCTTCGGGCTGGCAGCCTATTTCTACACGCGCGACATGGCCCGCGCCTTCCGCTTTGGCGAGGCGCTGGAATTCGGCATGGTCGGACTGAATACCGGCGCGCTCAGCCATGAGGTGTCGCCCTTTGGCGGCATGAAAACCTCGGGCCTCGGGCGCGAGGGGGCGCAAGAGGGGATCGAGGAATATCTGGAAACCAAGGCCTTCCATTTCGGCGGTCTGTAAGATCGCCTTGAGCCTCAGGTCATGCCCTGCCACGCGCGGGGCATGATCCGTCAGATCTCGGCAGGGATGCTGCCATCCGCCTCGGCTTGCAGCATCAGCCAGTCGCGCAGCGCCAGAACGCCCGCCGGTTCCGGGCCGGTGACGGGCGCAATCAGGCCGTAATCCGTGCCGTCCGGGTCAAACCCCCATGGCGCGGACAGCCGTTTGCGCACCACATCTTCGCGCACCAGCACCAGCGGGCCCAAGGCCACCCCCAGCCCCCCCAGCGCCGCTTCGATCATCAGGAAATGATGGTCCAGCATGCGGATGCTGCGCGGTTTGGGCGCTTGCGGGTGATCGCGCAGCCAGTTGGGCCAGGCCTCGGGCCGCGTATGGCTGCCAAGCGCTACATAGTCGCCGTCGCGCATGCCCACCGCGCCGCCGGGCAGATGCACCGGCCCGACCCGCTCAGGCATCAATCTCTGCACCTGCCAGTCGGGATGCAGCGGAAAATCCAGCCGTCGAATCGCCAGAGCCACCCGGCTGCGGCCAAAATCCACCGCGCCGCCGCCCGTGGACAAATGCACCTCGATCTCGGGAAAGCGGTCCTGAAACCCTGACAGACGCGGAATCAGCCAGCGCATCGCCAGTGACCGCTCGCATGACAGCAGGATCGGTGCCGGGGCGCTGCGCTGCCGGATGTCACGCAATGCGCTGGAAATCAGATCCAGCGCCTGCGTGGTCGCCCCTGCCAGATGCGCGCCGTCTGCGGTCAGGCGCAGGCCGCGCCCCTCCGGCTCCAGCAGTTCCAGCCGCAGCGCAGCGGCCAGATTGGCCGCCCGGCGGCTGACGGCGCCATGGGTCAGCGCCAGCTCTTCCGCCGCCGCCCGGACCGAGCCGGTCCGCGCAATGGTCTCGAAGGCCCTGAGGTCATCGAGCGAAGGAATTTCGGCCCGTTTCATTGGTGATATTTCATCACGATTAAAGGTCAGGAACTATGCATATTATAAAGTCATGATTGCGTCCATATCACCAATATGACCCAAGCAGACACATATATGACCGGCATCGTCGCAGATGATCTGACCAGCGCCACCGATGCGGCGATGGCGTTTCTGTCGCGCGGCGACCAGCCGCTGATCCAGTGCGGCAGCCACAACATGCCCGAAGGCCGCGTTGTTGCCGTGGATACCGACAGCCGCGCCGCCAGCGAAAGTGCCGCCGCAGAGCGGACGGGCCGCGCCATCCGCGCCTTGGCGCAGCGCCCGATCCTGATGAAAACCGTGGATTCCACCCTGCGCGGCCATGCGCGGGCCGAGATTGCTGCGGCCTTCCATGCCAGCGGTCGCAAGCGCCTTGTCCTCGCCCCGGCCTTCCCGGCTGCGGGGCGGGTGACACGTGACGGGGTGCAACTGGTGCACGGTGTTCCGGTGGATCGCAGCCCCTATGCCAGTGACCCCGTGCATCCCGCCCGCACCGCCCATCTTGCCGATCTGATCGACCCAGCGCTGGGGCAACCGCTGATCCTGCGGCCCGACACGCCTGACACCGGCGAGGCGCGCGTGTTGATCCTGGACGCTGCCACCCAGTCCGACCTGAATCATCAGGTTGCCCGGCTGGCAGATCCTTCCGCGACGCTGTGGGTCGGATCGCCCGGGCTGGCGCTGGCGCTGGCGGCGCTGACCCCGCAGGCCACCCATGGTGCAGGCCCGCCCGCCCCCGCCCGGCGCCTGCTGATCGTGGCGGGCAGCGCCAATCCCATGACCCATGCGCAATGCGACCAGCTTGTCGCAGCGGGCATCCAAATGGGGGCCGATCTGGCCGAGATGCGCGCCGGAACCGGGGCCATCTGCCTTGCGATGCCGCGCGGCTGGATGCCCGAAGCGCCGCTTGCGCAGCTGACAGATCAGGCCGCCGTGGCCTTGGCGCAGGGCACGTTTGACGGGGTGATCGCCACCGGAGGCGAGACGATGGCCGCCATTCTGCAACGGCTTGGCGTCACGGAATTTCATCTGACGCAGGAGCTTGAGCCCGGCTTCCCGGCGGGGCTTGCGCAGATTGCAGGCCGCCCGCTCGTGCTTGCCATGAAGGCGGGCGGCTTTGGCACAGAACAGACGCTCCTGCGGGCCACAGAGGCCCTGACAGGCGGAAAGGAGACTGACCATGACTGATCCTGCGCTTCCCCTTGCTGTCACCATGGGCGACCCGGCGGGGATCGGGCCCGAGCTTGTCGTCAAGATGCACCTGCGGCAGCCGGACAGGCCGCGCTGGCTGGTGCTGGGTGATCTGGGCAGTTTGCAGCGCGCGGCCCGGCTGTTGGACCCGGCTTTGATCCTGCACCCGGTCGCAACGCCGGAACAGGCACAGCCCGGACGCCTGAATGTGCTGGAAACCTCGCATCTGGCAGAGCCGCCGCAGTATGGGCAGGTTTCGGCACAGGCCGGCAAAGCCGCCTATGACGCCATTGCCGCTGCAATCACGCTTGCCCGGGCCGGGCGGGTGTCGGGTATCGTCACCGCGCCGATTCACAAGGAAGCCCTGTCTGCGGCCGGTCTGGCCTATCCCGGCCATACCGAGATCCTCGCCGATCTGGGCGGTGCGGCGCGCGTGGCCATGATGCTGGTCAATGACCAGATCCGCACGGTGTTGGTGACCATTCACTGCTCGCTGTCCGAGGCGATCCGCAGGGCCGATTTTCCGGCGCAGATGGCGGCGATCCGGCTGGCTTGCCAAGGCGCGCAGGCGCTCGGCATCGCCAAGCCGCGCATTGCGGTGGCCGGGCTGAACCCCCATGCGGGCGAAGGCGGGCTGTTCGGCGACGAAGAGATCACCATCATCCGCCCCGCCATTGCCGCCGCCCGCGCCGAAGGCATGGATGTCAGCGGCCCCTGGCCCGGCGATACCATTTTCATGCAGGCGCGACAGGGCCGCTTTGATGTGGTGGTGGCGCAATATCACGATCAGGGGCTGATCCCGGTCAAATATCTGGGCCTCGAAAAGGGTGTGAACATCACGCTGGGCCTGCCCTTCATCCGCACCAGCCCTGACCATGGCACCGCCTTCGATATCGCCGGAACCGGCAAGGCCGATCCGGACAGCATGGAAGCAGCCTTTGACCATGCGCTGCAACTGCAATCCTGCCAGGGAGCGACCCAACATGACTGAACCGCTATCGCGTCCGAATTTCATCTTCATGCTGACCCGGAATGACCGCACCGTGCCCGATGCCGCCACGCATCTGGAAACTGCGCTGGCGGCGGGTGTCCGGCATATCGGCTTCAAGGATGTGGGCTTGCCATTTGACGCGCTGGCACGGCTGACGCAGCGGATCCATGCGGGCGGGGCCACGTCCTATCTGGAAGTGGTCTCACTGGACCGCGACAGCGAAATCGCCTCGGTCAAGGCGGGGGTCGCGCTTGGCGTCAATCATATTCTGGGCGGCATCAACGTGGAGGAGGTGCTGCCGCTGCTGGTCGGCACCGGGATCGGCTATTACCCTTTCCCGGGCCGGGTGCATGGCCATCCCAGCACGCTGCACGGCACCATCGAAGAGATCGCTGCCAGCGCGGCGCGGCTGACGCGGCATTCCGGCGTGTCGGGGCTGGATCTGCTGGCCTGGCGCAACACGGGCGATGTGCCCGCGCTGATAGATGCAGTCTGCAAGGCCTCGGCCAAGCCGGTGATCATCGCAGGCTCGATCGACCGCCCCGAACAGATCGCCACGCTGCGGGCTGCCGGGGCGGCAGGGTTCACGGTTGGCACCGCCGTACTGGATGGTCAGTTCCAATCCGGCGGCACGGCGGTTGCCGAGCAGTTGGACACGATCCTGCGGCTGTAACCGATCAGACCCCTGACCATCACATCCCGGATTGCATGGTCGGGGTATCCGCCCCCCGGCGGGCCAGTCACATATGACCCGCGATCAGCCCATGCGCTCGCTTGCATAGCTTCCGGGCGACGCGGGAAAGACCACCGTCTTGTTGCCGTTCAGGAAAACCCGCCGGTGGATATGCGCATGAATTGCCCGCGCGAGAACCTGGCTTTCAACATCGCGGCCTAGTGAAACATAGTCTTCGGCGCTTTGGCCATGGGTCACACGAATGATGTCCTGTTCGATGATCGGGCCTTCATCAAGGTCGGCAGTCACATAATGCGAGGTCGCGCCGATCAGCTTCACCCCCCGCTCAAATGCCTGCTTGTAGGGATTGGCGCCTTTGAAGCTGGGCAGGAACGAGTGGTGAATGTTGATGATCCGGCCCGACATCGCCTGACACATCTCGTCGGACAGCACCTGCATATAGCGGGCCAGCACAATCAGCTCGGCCCCCGTCTCACGCACGACGCGCATCTGTTCCGCTTCGGCAGCCGCCTTGTTTTCCTTGGTCACCTTGATGCAATGGAACGGGATGTCGTGGTTCACCACAGTCTTCTGATAGTCCATGTGGTTCGAAATCACGGCGACGATATCGACAGGCAGCGCCCCGATCTTCCAGCGATAGAGCAGGTCATTCAGGCAATGGCCAAAACGCGAGACCATGATGATGACCTTCATCCGCGTCGCTTCGTCATGGAATTTTGCAACCATGTCAAAGCTCTGGACTGTCGCGGCAAAGTTCCGTTCCAGCGTATCAAGGATGACGCCCTCTTCCGAGGTGAAGCTCACCCGCATGAAAAATTGGCCGGTGATCAGATCGTCGAATTGCGCGCTGTCGGTGATGTTGCAACCGTTCTCGGCCAGATACCCCGCGATGGCGGCCACAATGCCACGGGTGCTCGGGCAGGTTACAGTCAGGCAGTATTTGGTCATGTCAGACTCCGTCAGAGTGAATTGGCTGGTCCGGCGAAGGCCATGCAGACCTTGTCAGGCAAAGGGATTGGCGAGACCGGCAGAGGATCAGGCAGGGGCCATAAGGCAGACTGCATCATTTCGCCGCAGGCTTTCCCGTCGAGAAGTGCTGCAACCTGCCAGCCCTGTCAATCATTTCGGGCTGGCCCTTGCACAGGCCAGCCCTCGGAGTGATCGGGGCGTTGGCGGAAGTGCCCGACGCCGTGCTGCACGGCCTATCCGCGCGTGCGGCGGCGCTCCGGGTCGTGGACGGGCATGCCAACCACCGTGCCCGCCACCCCGGCGGCGCTGACAGTGGTGCCAGTGGCGGCAAAATCCGGCGTGATCCGGGCCAGCGCCAGCATCTGTCCCTGCAAGGCAGGCGATGGAACGGCCATGCTGATCTGCCCGACAGCGCGCCCGGCCACGGTCAGCTCTGCGCCATCCAGCCCTTCGCTGCCTTCGGGAAAGGCAAGCGAGACGACTGTGCGGGCCGGTTTGGCCTTTGAGGCGATCAACGCCGCCTTGCCCTGAAAGTCTGGCTTGCTCAGATCAACCGCCCAGCCCATGCGACATTCCCATGGGGTCGACTGTTCATCATATTCCAGCCCGCCCATGATGAGCCCGGCTTCGATCCGGGCGGTCATCAGACCCGCCGCCCCGACAGGGCGCAGACCCAGCGGCTGCCCCGCTTCCCTGAGCGCAGACCACAGCCGGGGCGTTGCCGCGGCAGGCAAGAGCAGCTCGTAGCCCAGCTCGCCGGTAAACCCCAACCGGCTGATCTGCATCGGGATGCCCGCAATCGGCGCGTTGGTGAAGAAGGCGTAATAGGGCAAAGCCTGATTGGACAGATCCACCTCGGTCAGCGCTTGCAGCAAGGCGCGGGATTTCGGCCCTTGAACCGAAACCTGCGCACAATCGGCGCGACATTCCCGCACCGTGGCTGTGGGGCCTGCCGCTGCGGTAAGATCCTCACCCAGCCGCGGATTGGCCCCCATCACCATGACCCGCTCCGGCCCGTGGTAAAAAACGGTGCAATCGTCGATCATGTGCCCTTCGGCACTGACCACCACCCCATAGGCCACACGCGCCAGCTTCATCGCCGTGACATCGCGCGAAAACACCCGGTTCACGCAATCGGCGGCCCCCGGCCCGGTGACGTCATATTTCAGCAGCATCGAGAATTCGATCACCGCCACATCCTCGCGGATGGCGCGATATTCCGCTGCCGGATCGCCCCAAGTGACCGGGATGGCAAAGCCAAAGACATCCATCCATTCCACCACGCCCTCGCCATAAAGCGGCGCGAGCGGGGTCGGCTTCAGATTTTCTGGAAGGTTCATGTTCATTTCCCTCTGGCCATCGCCATCGACAGGGTTCTTGCCCCAAGTTGGTAATCGTCTTCCGTTGCCCCGACGAGACGACGCTCGCGGATGAACGGTTGGTGGGTGTCCGGGTCTTCGGTGTCGAATTCCCGCGCCAGTCGCGCCCCCGAGAAGGTGGCCTGCGCGATCATGCCCGGGGTATGGGCGTCACCGATCAGATGGATCGAGGTTATGCCCGCCTCTTTCAGCCGTTCCGGCTGCGCCTGAAGCTGGTCATAGAGGGCGCATTCCGATTTGCGATAGGTCACCATCAGAACGGAATCATAAGGGATTTCAGTTTCTTCGGCGGTCCATTTGTTCACGGATGTCACCTTGCCGCCTTCGACGGAAACGGCGAATTGCAGCGGCAGCAGTTCGACGCCCAGCTCCATCAGCTTCATGTGCACGCGCTGCTCTTCCAGAGTGTAGCGCAGATAGGGGCCGACGCTTTCGTTATGCGTGAGATAAACCACCTCATGGCCCTTCTGGGCGAGGTCGATGGCCACGGCGGAGCCCATGTAATAGGCGTCATGGTCAATCACCACGACCCGCTTGCCTACGGGTTTGCCATCGCGGGCATATTGGTCCGGTGTCACGATTTCCGGTTTCGAGGCATCCGCCCCCCGGATGTAATCATGGATCGGCCCGCTCATCCCCGTGGTGTCCCAGCTGGAGCCGGTCGCAAAGATCACATGCTGCGCGCCGTAGTTCAGAATATCGTCGATGCCGAGTCTGGTATTCAGTTCAATGCCGACATGCGTGTGCAGCGACAGCTGGGTCTTGCGCCAGTCGGTCACCCGTTTCCAGGTGCCGAAGCCCGGCAGTTGTGTCACCCAGTTGAGATGCCCGCCGACAGCCGGTTGCGCATCGACCAGTTGCACCGTCTCGTAGCCGCGCTTGCCCAGAACCATCGCACATTCCAGCCCGGCGGGGCCAGCGCCGATCACCATTACGGCAGGCTCTGCGTTGCGGGTCGGCACGAAGATCTCGGGGTGCCAGCCGCGCCGGTATTCTTCGCCCGCCGTCGTGTTCTGCGTGCACCAGATCGGCGGGCCGCCCTTTTCCCAGCGGCTGACGCAGACATTGCAGCCGATACATTCGCGGATATCCTCGTAGCGGCCTTCCTTGATCTTGTTCGGCAGGAACGGATCAGCAATCGAGGGGCGCGCCATGCCGATGATGTCGCATTGGCCCGAGGTGATCGCCTTGACCATCACATCCGGGTCGGTGAACCGACCGACGTTGATGATCGGTTTCTTGGAAACCTGTTTGGCGTGACGGGTATAGGGGGCTTCGTGGTTGGCCTCGAAAAAGCGCGACGATCCGGCATCCTCGCCCCAGTTCAGCGTGCCGATGTTGATGTCCCAATAATCCACCAGATCATCGAGCAGGGCCACGAACTTCATGCCCTCCTCCTCGGCCCGGATGCCCAGATCGCCATAGCCGAAGGGGGCATCCAGCGTGTCGATCGGGAAGCGGATGCCGATGGCGCAATCCGTGATCTCTTCCCTCAGCATCTGCATCAGTTCAACCGTGAAGCGCGCCCGGTTTTCAAAGTTGCCGCCATATTCGTCGGTGCGTTTGTTGTTCCACGGGTACAGGAAGTAATTCGGCACGGTGGCAAGGCCGCAGAACACCGTGAGCAGATCGAAACCCGCCTCGCGCGCCCGAAGCGCCGCATCCACGTGATCGCGCTGCATCTTGCGGATGTCGCTATGCGACATGGCGCGGGCGCTGGACATGCCCTCCATCTCGTTCGGAATCTGCGAGGGGGCGCGGTTCGGCATCCGGGTTTCGGCATTGAAGCAGAAGCTCGATCCGTGGGTCAGCTCCACCCCGGCCAGACAGCCATGCCGATGCGCTTCGTCTGTCATCAGGCGCAGGTTCTGGATATCGCCCTGATCAATCAGCTTTGATCCGACCCAGGGCATCGAGTCACTGTCCGGCGCCACCATGCAGACCTCGGTAAAGACGGCGGCGAAACCGCCTTGCGCCTTCATTCCCCGGTGCATGGCCTGAAAACCGGGCCGGTCCGACCCCGCGCCATTGCAATGCGGCACCTGCCAGAAGCGGTTGCGCAATGTCTTTGGTCCGATCTGGATCGGTTCAAAAAGGATGTCATGTCTGGGATCACGAGTCATGTGATTGCCTTTCGATCAGGAATTTTGAGGTTTGGGGGGGTGCGGGGGGCGTTAGCTGCGCCGCCCCGTCAAACAGTGGGTCACGCGCGGTTGGCACCCATATTGGCGAACCGCTGCGGATCGGATTTTTCCAGCTTGCCAGCGATGACATAACCTGCCACCCCGAACAGCGGCACAAGGCCCGGCAGGATATACGAGAGCGGCGCAACGGTTCCGGTCGCCGGTCCAAAGCCGATCAGGGTATAGGTCGCCATCGCCGCCAGGATCAGCCCCGACACCAGCGGCGCAAGGAACACGCGCCATGCCGGTTCGGCATCGGGTGCCTTGCGGAAATAGGCCAGGACCGCAAAGGAGGTGATTGCCATCATGGTCAGCACGCCCAGCACGCTAACCTGCGCGATCCAGGTGAAGAGGTTCAGAACAGGATCAAGCCCCATCGCCGCAAAGAAGATCACCACGATGACCGCCAGCACAGTCTGCACGATCGAGCCGACATGCGGGCTTTGATACGTCGCATGGGTGATCCCCATGAAGCCGGGCAACAGGCCTTCCCGCCCCGTGACATAGAAGTAGCGGGCAATGAAATTGTGCATCGCCTGCGCCGACGCAAAGACCGAGCTGACCAGAAGCAGGCCCAACACCATCGCCACGGTGCCACCTGCATACCGCTCCGCCAGGCTGAACAGATAGAATGTCGGATCCGGCAGTGCTGCGATTGCAGGCACCAGCGCATCGACACCCGTGCCGACCACCATGGTCCAGGTCGTGAAAGAGTAGAAAAGCCCGATCAGGAAAATCGCAACAAAGGTGGCCTTGGGCACCGTGCGATCCGCGTCCCGAACCTCTTCCGCATAGATCGCGGTTGCTTCGATGCCGATGAACGACCCGAAGGTGAACAGGATTGCGGCTACGGTTCCACCGCCGACAAAGATCAGGCCGGGGTCCAGAATATTGTAGGTCAGATCCCCCGCCCCGCCCTTGAACAGGATTGCAAAGGCCACGACGAGGCCGATCAGCACCTAAAGCGCCACCAGAACCATCAGGACTTTCGCCGATAGCTCCGCCTCCTTGTAACCCAGAATACCGATCAGGACGGTGGCGATCAGACTCCAGACCCACCAGGGCAGGTTCACACCGAACTGGCCAAACACCCCGGCGGCGGCCCCACCCAGCAGGCCCAGCAGGCCAACCATCATCGCATTGTAGGCCAGCACGGCAATCAGCGCGATGGCGCCCCCGAAACGCCCGCCAAGGGCGCGCGCGCTATAGGCATAGAACGCCCCGGCATTGCGGATCCGCCGCGCCAGCGCGACAAAGCCCAGGGCCCAGATCGCCAGAATGACCGACATGAGGATGAACGTGCCCGGAATGCCCGCACCATTGCCCAGCAGCATGGCAATCGGGATCGCCCCGGCGATTCCGGTCAGCGGCGCGGCCGCCGAAATCACCAGAAATACGAGCAATCCAAGGCCTATCGCGTTTTTCTTGAGGCTATGCGCCTGCGGTGAGTTGGAGTGATCCATGTGCGTTTTCCCTGTTCGCATTTTGTCTTTCTTGACGTCTTTCCCTGTCCCAACTCGTTTGCCGGACCGACATGCCAACAGCGGACGAACCAAGGTTCGCCGGGACATCATCGGATATCTCGGAGGATGGGTATTGAGGGGACTTGGACGCAGGGGCAGCCCCCCGATGACGCCCATCATGTCGCGCGGCCCAAATAAGTCAAGTATTACTTGCGTTTTGGAGGTCCCATCCTATCCTTTGGAAAAGGCTCGCAGACTGCGCACCAGATTGGACGTTTTATTGTCAATATATTCAGATGGTTGCACAGAAGAAGCACCTGCGTTTTCCGGTTTCGCATGGGCAAGAAAGGCGCTAGGGTGCCGTAACAAAGGACGCACAGATGAAACCGGAAGATGTCTTGCTGGTCCGCCCGCAACAGGAACGCGCGCTGGTCAAGTTTCGCAAAATGGTCGAGGCCGGCACCGAGACTCTGGTCGAACTGGGCATTGCAGGTCTGACAACGGATGCCATCGTTGCGCGGGCCGGGGTCAATATCTCGACGTTTTACAAATACTTCCCGAACCGTGAGGCATTTATCTGCTACCTCGGCATCAAATTCATCGAGCAACAGACCGAATCGATCCGCAAGGTGATCGCGTCCATGCCACCGGATGCGCCGCTTGAGCGTGTCATCCCGGCGATGATCGAAAGCTCTGTCGAGGATTGGAGCACCAATCGCGGCGCACGCGCGCTGCAAGGCATCTTCGTGCTGAACCCGGTTCTCTATGCCGAATACAGCCAAAGCAGTCAGGACGTTGCCGAGGCGCTTCGCCCCTTCATGGCCGTCTGGAACATCAAGGGGTCATTCGCCGACTGGCAGCGGATGCATTCGGTTTTCGGCGATTGCGCCATCGTGCTGTTCGACCGGGCCGTCAAGGCAGAACCTGCCGAACAGGCCCGTCTGATTGCGGAACTGAAGGCGCTGGCGGTTGCCTATTTCAAGACAGCCGTTGCGCCATCCTGACCTTTTGTCCCACAGCCGCCGCGCAGGTGATGATCTGGCGGTCGCGGATTATCCGGCCCGGCGCGCCATTCCCAGCGACCGCGGCGCCGTTTCCTGAAAGCCGAATTGCTTGTAAAGTTCCTGCGCCGGAACATCTGCGATCAAGCTGACATAGGCCGAGGGCGGCAGCTTATCCGCCATGAACGCCGTCAAGGCAGCCATGATCGCCTTGCCGAGGCCCCTGCCCTGATGCGCGGGATCGACGGCAATATCAACAACCTGAAAGAAACAGCCGCCATCCCCGACCAGCCGCCCCATGCCGATGGCGGTGCCATCCTGTTCGACAACCACGGCGAAGATCGTTCCCGCCAGCCCTTTCGTCGCGGCCGCCTCTGAAAAGGCACTGAGCCCGGCACGCGACCGCAGGTGAAGATATTCGCTGACGGTCGGGGTGCGGGCGATGGTCTGATAGGCGTCTTTGGTCATGCTGGCATCTCTTTGCGTGATCTGCCGGGCACCCCGGCCAGATCAGGCTATCTTGCCGGGCCTTGGACTTCCAGAGCGCCCCGCTCAATGTCTGGCAGACCACAGGGGTCACTCCACTCGGATGCCATAGCGGTGGATCTTGTCATTCAGGGTCCGACGCGCCATGCCCAGCACCTGCGCCGCACGTTCGGTATTGCCGCGACAGCGTTCCAACGTGCTGCGGATCTCGCGCGCCTCGAAGGCGGCCACGCGCTCGGCCAGTGTTTCCTGCGAAATCGGCGGGGCGGCGGCCAGGTCGGGCTGTTCGATGTCCAGCACGAAGCGCTCGGCAACCGCGCGCAATTCACGCATATTGCCAGGCCAGGGACGGCGCATCAGCCGCTGGCGCAGCGCATAGTCAATGGTTGGAACCGGCCTTGCGGCACGTCGCGCGGCCTCGGCCACGAAATGCGTGAAGATCAACGGGATGTCCTGACCCGTTTCGCGCAGCGGCGGCATCTGGATGCCGCTGCCCGTGATGCGGAAATAGAGCTCGGGGCGGAAGGTTCCGTCCAGCGTCAGGCTGCGCAGATCGGCGCGCGTCAGCGCGATCAGCCGCAAGTCCAAGGGGCGCAGATGATTTTCACCCAGACGCACCACCCCACGCTCTTCCAGCGCGCGCAGGAACTTGCCCTGAACGGCATGGGGCATCGCCTCGATCTCATCCAGAACCAGCGTGCCACCCGTGGCCGCCTCCAGCTTGCCCGGCTTGTCGGCCGCGCCGGGGAAGGCCCCGGCAACATGGCCGAACATCTCGATCTCGAACAGGGCTTCGGGCAGGGCGGCGCAATTGATCACGACGAAGGGCCCGCCGTGCCGCGAGCTGCTGTCATGGATCGCGCGGGCCACAAGCTCTTTGCCGGTGCCGGTTTCACCGGACACCACAATGTCGATGGCCAGCGGCGCAAGGGCGGCAATCCGCGCCCGCAGCGCCTGTATCGCGGCGGACTGGCCCAGCAATGTCGCCTCGGAGCGGCGGGTCAGCTCGTGGCGCAGCCGCGCCACTTCGGCCCGCGTCGCCGCATTGCGCAGCGCCCGTTCGACGACGGCGATCAGATGGGCGCCGTCATAGGGTTTCTCCAGAAAATCCTCGGCCCCCAGCCGCATCGCCCGCACCGCTTGTGGCACATCGCCATGTCCGGTCAGCAGAACCACCGCGAGATCGGGATGACGCGCGCGCAGATGGCCCAGCAGATCCAGCCCGTCCCACCCCGGCATCCGCAGATCCGACAGCACAAGATCCGGCGTCGCAGCACAGGCATAGGCGGATTCGGCCGAGGCAAAGCCCGCCACGGCATAGCCCCGCGCCTGCAACAGATCACACAGCGCAGCCAGATGATCGGCATCATCATCAACGACATGGATCAGGGCCATGCTCAGCGCTCCTCCGGTTTCGGGCGCGGCAGGCGCACGATGGCACAAAGCCCGCCGCCCTCATGCGGATCAAGGTCGATCTGCCCGCCGAATGACGCAATGATTTCCGTGGAAATCGCCAGACCAAGGCCCAGCCCTTCGCTTTTCGACTTGGTGGTGAAGAACGGCTCTGCCACCCGCTCTCGCACCTCCGGGGCAATGCCGGGGCCGTTGTCGGCCACGATGATGCGGGCCTCATCCGGCGACAGCTCAAGGCTGACCTCCACCTGCGCGCCCACCCGTCCTTCCACCGCATCCAACGCATTCACCAGCAGGTTCACCAGAACCTGTTCCAGCCGCACCCGCCCGGCCTGAACCTTGCACGATACCGGGACCGGCAGCAGTTTCGGCATGATCCCTGCCGCCTTTGCCCTTGGGTGAACGACCTCCATCGCCTCTTCGATGACCGACAGCAGATCGACAGGTTCGGTGGCGGTGGCCTCTTTCTGGGCAAAGGATTTCAGTCGTTTGGTGGTGCGCTGCATCCGCCGCACCAGCCCGCGCGCGGTTTCAATCCGGGCTGTCGCCTCGGGCGCAGGGGCCTCGGCCAGCATGACGGCAGTCAGCAAGGTGGCCTCCATCGCGGCAAGCGGCTGGCTGATCTCATGCACGATGGCGGTGGACATGCGGCCCAGGGCGGCCATTTTCTCGCTCTGGATCAGGCTTTCCTGCGCTGCCCGCAATTCGGCCTCGGTCTTGCGCCGCGCCTCGACCTCATGGTTCAGCGCTGCGGTGCGCTCTGCCACCCGGCGCTCCAGCATCGCGGACTGGTGGCGCTCCAGTTCCAGCAGCGCCCGGCGCTGACGCCGGATCTTGGCAAGGCCCAGCCCCATCGCGGCAACCAGCCCACCCAAGGCCGCGCCCAGCCCCGCGATTCCCGCCGCAGGCACAACCGGCGTGGCCGCCAGCACCTGCCAGCCCTGCCCGAAGACCGCAAGACGGCTGGCCGACATGCGGTTGTTCTTGCCCCGGATCAGGCCCAGGGCCCCCTGCATCAGCGGCACCGCCGCGCCGATATCTGCCCCCGAATAGGTTTGCTGCCGGTCCAGCCGCGCCAGCACCTCGCCCGACAAGGATGTGAGCGGGCGGTAAAGCCAGTCTGGATCCGAGGCCAGAAAGATCACGCCATCGGCATCGGTCACGACGGTATCCTGTTCGGCCCGGCTCCAGGTCTCCTGCAGCGGGCTGAGGTCGATCTTGACCACGACAACCCCCTGCGTGCCATCCGACAAGATCACCCGCGCCGACAGAAAGTAGCCGGGCAGTTTGGTCGTGACGCCAATGGCATAAAAGGCCCCGCTGCCCTGCGCCAAGGCATCCTTGAAATAGGGGCGAAAGCTGTAATCCTCGCCGATAAAACTTTCCGGCAGGTTCCAGTTCGAGGCCGCGATGGTGACACCCTCGCGGTTCAGCAGGTAAAGATGCGTCGCCCCCGAGGTCTGCACCAGCGTTTCCAGATAGCTGTTTGCGGCGGTGATCGCGCCCCGGTCCTCCGGTATCTGCAAGGCGGCACGGATGCGCGCATCCTCGCCCGCGACGGCAGGCAGATAGCGGAACCTTTCGATTTCGAGGGTCAGCGCGTGGCGCGACAGGATCAGGCTTTGATCCAGCCGGGTCATCAGCCCGCCAAACGCCATATGCCAGGCCAGCAGGCCGGAAACCAGTGCCGCCAGCACGATGACGGGCCAAACGATCCTTGAACGGCCCGGCATCCGGTCTGGCTCCTTTCCGATCACGGCTCGCAGGGGCGCAGGATCACCGCGCCCCCGGCTGTTTCTCCAATCACCTGGCAGGTTTCGCCTGCACACAGCGTCCACCCTGAGGCTGTCATGCCCGAGGCGGCTATGGCAAGGCTGGAAACCGTCGCCGCCTGCGGGGTCCAGATCAGCCAGCCGTCGATCAGCCGCGCGTCGGGGCCGGGTTCCATCCCGGCCCCCGAGCCTTTGACCGCCGCGCGTTCGAGCCGCAAGCCGCCCTGCACCCGCCGCCAATCCTCGCGCCATTCGGTCTTTTCGACCGAATGGGTCCAGTGCAGGCGGAAGGTGCCATCCGGCGGCAGCGCCAGCGTCAGCGCCCCCGCCATCAGGCAGGAGGCGAGGCTCATGCCGGAACCTTGCGCGCCTGCAACCACACCATGCCGCCGAACACCACGAACAGGCCGAGGCCGATCTCGTCAGTCAGCGGCAATGCGGCGACAAGGCTGAACGCCGCAACCATCGCCAGGCCGCGTTGCCACAGGGCCAGCCGCAGCCCCAACCAGCCGATCACCGCCACACCCCACAGACCCAGCGCGATGATGGCCTTGATCGTGATATAGGCCACGGCGGGCCAATATCCGACCGCCGCCGCCATCGACCCGCCGTCTTGCAGCATCAGCGCGGGTGAATAGACCGCCATGAAGGGCACGACAAAACCCGCCGCCGCGATCTTGACCGCCTCAAGGCTGATCCTCAGGCCGCTTTCCTTGGCGATGGGGGCCGCGGCAAAACAGGCCAGCGCAACCGGCGGCGTCAGATCCGCCAGAATGCCGAAGTAAAACACGAACATATGGCTGACAATCAGCGGCACCCCCAGCGCGAGCAGGGCCGGCCCTGCGATGGAAGAGGTGATGATGTAATTCGGGATCGTGGGGATGCCCATGCCAAGGATCAGGCAGGTGATCATGGTCAGCACCAGCGACAGGAACAACGAGCTTTCGCCCACACCCACGATGAACTGGCCAAAGGTGTTTGCCGCGCCCGTCAGGGTCATCACCCCGATGATGACCCCGACCAGCGCACAGGCGATGCCCACCGGCAGCGCGGTGCGTGCGCCATCCGCCAGACTGTCGCGGCAGATGCCGAGCGTCTCGCGCCCGCCCTTGCTGGCAAGCGCCACCGCCCCGAGGGCCAGCAGTGCCGCGAGGATCACCCAGATCCCCAGCTTGAAGAACGCCGCCGAAATCAGGCCCAGCCCGATCCAGAAGATGATCCGCAGCACCCCCTCGGGCAGGCCCAGCACCGCCGACCCGCCAAGAATCAACAGCACGGTCAGCGCCAGCCCCACGGTGCCCGCATAAAGCGGCGTGAAGCCCGAAAACAGCAGCCAGACCAGAACGCCCAGCGGCAGCAGCAGATACCAGCCCTCGCGCAGCGCCTTGCGGGCCGAGGGCAAGGCCTCGCGCGACAGGCCGCGCAACCCGCGTTTTCCGGCCTCCAGATGCACCATCCAGAACACGCCCAGAAAATACAGGATGGCCGGGATCAGCGCCGCCTTGACGATCTCGATATATTGCACGCCCAGCGTTTCGGCCATGATGAAGGCCACGGCCCCCATCACCGGCGGCATGATCTGCCCGCCCATGCTCGCCGTCGCCTCCACCCCGCCAGCAAAGGCCGGACGATAGCCGAAGCGCTTCATCAGCGGGATGGTAAACTGCCCCGTCGTCACCACATTGGCCACGCCCGACCCCGAGATCGTGCCCATCAACCCCGAGGACAGCACCGCCACCTTGGCAGGCCCGCCGGTCATATGCCCCACAGCCGCCAGCGATACATCGGTGAACAGCCGGATCATCCCGGCCTTTTCCAGAAAGGCGCCAAACAGGATGAACAGGAAGATATAGGTCGAGGACACATAGATCGGGATGCCGTAGATGCCTTCCGTGCCATAGGCCAGATGTTCGACCACCTGCGAAAAGTCATAGCCGCGATGGTTCAGTGGCGACGGCAGGTATTGCCCGAACAGCGCATAGGCCAGAAACAGGCCGGTGATGATCGGCAGGACCGCCCCCATCAGAAGCCAGGCCGCCGCGAACACCGCAACCAGCGCCACCACGCCAAACCAGATGTCGCGCGGCAGCGGATCGCCTGCGCGCAGCAGCAGGTCGGTATAGTCGAAGGTCTGATAAAGCGCGACCGCCACCCCCGCCAATGCCAGCGCAAAGACCGCAGCCCGTGCCATCGGGTTTTGGGTCTTCACCATCGCCAGCAGCGGAAAGCCGAGCGCCATCAGAAAGCCCACATGCAGCGCCCGGGCAATCTGGCTGGGCATGTCGATCAGATGCGCCGCTGTCGCGATCTGGAACAGTGAAAAGACGACGGCCAGCCAGAACAGCGCCCGGCCCATCAGTCCGGACGGAAAACCCTCGCCCAGCGGGTCATGCACGGCATCTGCGGCCGGTGCCATGGTCGTATCGGTCATATCGGATTTTCTCCCCGGTGGATCAAAAGGAGCGGCCACCAAGAGGCCGCCCGCTTTCGCCGCTGTCAATCGGCGCTGGATCAGAGCTTGCCCTGTTCACGATAGAAGCGCTCCGCCCCCGGATGCAGCGGCACCGGCGGGTTCTTGGCCGCCTTATCCAGCGAAATGTCTGCCCCGGCGCTATGCGCGGCCTTCAGCACGTCCAGATTTTCGAAGATCAGCCTGGTCATCTGATAGACGACCTCTTCGGGCACATCCTCGCTGGTCACCAGATAATTGCCCACAGCCACCGTGGCCACATCGCCATCCTGCCCCTGATAGGTGCCTGCCGGGATCGTCGCGGGCATATAGGGCATGCCCATGGCCGTGGCGACCTCAGCCGGGATCGACACGATGCTGATCGCCTGACTGGAGGCCAGATCCTTGATCGCGGCATTGCCAAGCCCCGAGGATTGCAGCGTGGCCTCCAGCTGGCGGTTCTTCATCAACTCGACCGATTCCGCGAAGGGCAGGTATTCGACCTTGGCAAGATCGTCATAGCTGAGCCCCGCCGCCCCCAGAATGGCCCGCGCATTCAGCTCGGTGCCCGATTTGGCCGCACCCACCGACAGGGTCTTGCCCTTCATGTCGGCGATGGTGGTCACGCCCGCTTCCTGCAGGGCGGCAATCTGCACATAATTGGGATAGATCGCCGCGACGATGCGCAGCTTTTTCAGCGGGGTCTTGAAGCCCGCCTCTACGTTGCCTTCCCACGCCAGCGCCAGCGCATCGCCCAGCGTGAAGGCAATCTCGCCCTTGCCCTGTTCGATCAGGTTCAGGTTCTCGACCGAGGCCTTGGTCGCCTGCACCTGCGTGCGCGCCCCTTCGATGCCTTTGCCGTAAATGTCAGACAGCGCCACCCCCAGCGGGTAATACACCCCCGAAGTGCCGCCCGTCAGCACGTTGATGAACTGCTCCGCCTCGGCTTTGGGTGCGCTGATGGCGATTGCACAGGCGAATGCGGTCGCAAGCGTGATGCGAAATGTCATGTGTCCTCCCGAACGTGATCTGTCCCACCTCCTCGTGGGCGCCTTTGATCGATGGGCAAAAGGCGGAAATGCGTCAATCTTGCTTGGCCTGCCGTCCCAAGTTTCACGGCAGGCTTTCGCCAGACGCGAAGCGAAGTTCCGCCAGACCTCCTTCAGGGCATTGAAAAATATGGCTGTTTTGATCCGGCCCCTGCGGCAGGGGTGGCAAGGCTCAGGCCCGACGCTTGCGCATCCTCCGTCACATCCCGACCAATCGGATCGCACGACAGAGCGTGGCAAATCATCCCCCCCGATCCCCCCCGAGGTGTCCCCCGTTCATCAGCCGATCAAAGACCGGATCCGCCTCGGCCACCTCGACCAACCGGCCCTTTTCGACTGACCAGATGCGCGTGGCCACCGCCCGGACAAAGGCGCGGTCATGGCTGATCAACAGGCAGGCAGCCCCCGGCCGGGTCAGTTCGGCTTGCAACATCTCTTGCCCCTCGATGTCGAGATGGTTGGTCGGCTCGTCCAGAATGTAGAAGTTCGGGCGCGCCAGCCGCAACAGCAGCATCGCCAGCCGCGCCCGCTGCCCGCCCGACAGCCGCAGAAGCGGCGCCGTCTGCGCATCAATAGCTATCCCGGCCCCGGCCAGCGCGCTGCGCGCCAGCTGGTCAGTCAGGTCACTGCTCTGCTTCACCGCATCCCACGGCGTTGCAAAACATGCCAGTTGCGACAGCGCCTGATCGGAATATCCAAGGATCAGGCTGGCCGCGCCCCGGATTGCAGGGTCGCCGCCATCCAAGGCCGCGCGCAGCCGTTGGGCCAGCACAGTCTTGCCGGTGCCATTCGCGCCAAGCACTGCGATCCGGTCGCCCTTTTCGATCCAGAACTTGCCTGTGCGGAACAGCGCCCGCCCCGTCGGCGTGGCAAGCGTGGTGTCGCCAATCGTCATCAGCGCCTTGGCGTGACTGTCGCTGTTGCCGAGGCGGATCACCCCCGCAGAGGCCTCGTGATGCGCGGGGCGGGCCTCGTCTTCCAGCCGGTCGGCCCGGTCGATCAGCTGTTTCGTTTTGACCAGCAGCAGATCGGAGCCGGAATTGACGCCGATATTCTTCAGCTTGACCGCCTGCTGCCGCAGCGCCTTGACCCTGCGCATGTCATTGTCGAACTGCCGGTCGCGGGCAGCGTCAGCCTCGTCCAACGCCAGCCGTGCACGCGCATAGGGCAGGGCAAAATCCGCGCTGTCTTTCGGGCGCAGAAACAACGAGCGCCGACAGGCAGCATCCAGAAAGGCGCGGTCGTGGCTGGCCACCAGAACCGCGCAATCCCGCGGCAAGGCGGCAAGGAACCGCTCCAGCACCGCGATCCGCCCAAGATCGAGGTGGTTTGTCGGCTCATCCAGCAGCAAGACATCCGGTTCCACAATCCCGGCGCGGGCCAGCAGCATGACACGCTGCCAACCGCCAGAAAGGTCTGCAACCCGCCTGCCCCGCATCGCGGGATCGACCTCCAGATCATCAAGGATGATATCGACCCGCCAGCTTTCGGTCTCGGCTGTCTCCGGGTCCAGCGCGTCCAGAACGGCCGCATGAAGGGTGAGCGACAGCAGATGGTCCGGCACCTCTTGCGGGGCAAGGCTGGCAACAAGGCCGCGCGCACGGGTGACGGTGCCCGCCGTCGCCGCCTCCACCCCTGTCAGGATGCGCAGCAGCGAGGATTTGCCGCGCCCATTGGCCGCGATCAAACCGATGCGGTCGCCTTTGGCGATGGTCAGGGTCAGGCCCGCAAACAGCGATGCGCCACGGGTCAGCGACAGGTCTTTGACGGCAATCAGGGTCATGGAAGTCTCATCAGATCAGGCAGGCGTGCAAGAACACGCCGGAGAAGGCTGACGATGAGACGAATTTGGTCCCGGTCAGCCCCGCGAGGTCAGGCGCGGGGCAAAGACAGGACCACAGTTGCGGTTGTGGAAGCACTGATGCAGCATCGGCTTCCTCCCTCCGGTTAGATCCGATTGGCCAAGGTTACGGGGCAAGACGCGATTTGGCAATGGCGGCCTGCGGCGGCCCTCGCATTTTGGCATAGCGTGGCCGCAGGTTCCCGGCACCAGCCGCACCTGTCCCCGCCGATCACGACGATCCTGTCTTGCAGTCAGAAATCTCTGTCGCTAAATGAGCGTTATTTTATAACGTAACGGATATCTTCATGCGTCGTTCCATCGCCACCCTGCTGCTGACGGGCGCCCTGATCCCGCAGGCCGCGCTTGCAGATACCGCCGCTTTGGATGTTGCCGCGCCGTTTGAAATCAAGGGCGCGGACCCCGTATTGTCGGGCGACATTTTCCTGAAGATGGATGTGATGGAAACGCTGGTGAATGCCGATACCAGCGGTGCCCTGCTGCCGGGTCTGGCCGATGGCTGGACCGTATCGGCGGACAAGCTGGTCTGGAAGTTCCATATCCGGCAGGGGATGCAGTTCCATGACGGCAGCGCGCTGACCGCCGAGGCGGCCGCCTTTGCGCTGAATCGCTCCAAGGCCAAGGAAGGCATTCTCGCCAAGGCACCGATCAACGCCATCACCGCCGAAGGCACGGATGTGGTCATCACCCTGTCGGAACCCTTTGCCGCCCTGCCCGCCTTTCTGGCCGAATACCGCACCGGCATTCTTGCCCCCTCGGCCTATGCTGCCGATGGTTCCGTCACTGCGGTGATCGGCACCGGCGCATTCCGGGTGACCAAGCTGGAGCCACCGATGACGCTGGAGGCGCAACGGTTTGACGCCTATTGGGGCGGAGCGGCCAAAGTGCCCGCCGTGCATTACACCAGCGCCACCCGCGCCGAGACCCGGGCGCTGATGGCCGAGGCCGGGGATGCCGAACTGGTGGTGAACCTTGATCCTGCCTCGGTCACGCGGCTGCAATCAGTGGCGGGTGTCGCGGTGCACTCTGTGGCGATGCCGCGTGTCCTGCTGCTGAAGCTGAACACCGCCCTGCCGTTTTTCGACACGGTGGAAGAACGGCAGGCGCTGTCGCTGGCCATCGACCGGGCCGGGCTGGCGCAGGCCGTGCTGCGCTATCCGGCGGCGGCCAGCCAGTTGCTGCCGCCCGCCGTGGGCGGCTGGCACAATGCCGACCTGCCACCGCTGGACCATGACCCCGAGGCCGCCAAAGCGGCCTTTGCCGCCGCAGGCTGGCTGCCCGGTGCCGATGGTATTCTGGAAAAGGACGGCCAGCGTTTTACGGTGGAACTGCTCACCTATCCCGACCGGGCCGAACTGCCGCTGACCGCCGCCGTGCTGGAGCAACTGTTCCGCGAGGTGGGCATTGCCGTCACGATCAACGCGACCAATTCGTCCGAGATTCCGGCCAAACACGCGGCGGGCACGCTGCAAATGGCGCTGTTTGCCCGCAATTTCGGGCTGGTGCCCGATCCCGTCGGCACCTTCATGCAGGATTATGCGCCGGGGGGCGACTGGGGCGCGATGGGCTGGGAGAATGACGCTTTCACCGCCGCCGTGCGCAAAATGGCCGCCGAGGGCGGATCTGACGCAGAAAAATCCGCGCTTGCCGCCACGTTGCAGGCCGAACTGCCGGTGCTGCCGATTGCGTGGTATCAGCAGACCGCCGCCGTCTCGCACAGCGTCAAGGGCATCGTCATCGACCCCTATGAGCGCACCTATGGCCTGAAATCGGCGGAGTTTGCCGAATTAAACCGGCTCTGCACGCCATAGCCTTCCGCCTGATGCAGGCGGCGGGCGTGGCGCTTGTCGTCGGCGTGATGTCATTTCTGATGATGCAGGCGATGCCGGGTGACATGGCGTATCGGATCGCAGCGGCGCGCTATGGCTATGATCTGGTCAGCGCCGATCTTGCCGATGCCGTGCGCCGCGAACTGGGGCTGGAGGCGGGGCCTGTGGTGCAATTCCTGCACTGGATGGCCGATCTGGCGCGGTTCGATCTGGGCCGTTCGCTCGTTTCTGGCCAGCCGGTCTGGGACGAGATCGCGCATCAGATGGGGGCGAGCCTGCAACTGGCGGCGGTGGCACTTGGCCTGTCGCTGCTGATCGGGCCGCCTCTGGGGATCTATGCCGGCTTGCACGCGGGCGGCCTCTTTGACCGGATGCTGCTGGTGGTGGCGGCGGGGTTTCGGGCGGTGCCGCAATTTCTGCTGGGGCTGGTGCTGATCGTGGTGCTGGCGGTGCAACTGCGGCTGCTGCCTTCGGCGGGCCATGGCAGCCCGGCGCATCTGATCCTGCCCGCCCTGACCCTTGCCCTCGGCCTTGCTGCCGCCTCGGCCCGGATCACACGCGATGCGATGGCGGGCGTGGCCACCAGCCCGTTCTATGCCTTTGCCCGCGCCAAGGGCCTGAGCGATGGCCAGATCCTGCGGCGTCACGGCTTGCGCAACATCGGCGCGCCGGTCGTCACCTATCTGGGGCTGCAATTCGTGCTGCTGGCCGAAGGCGTGGTGGTGGTTGAAACGATTTTCGGCTGGCCGGGCATCGGCCATGCGCTGATCCATGCGGTGTTTCACCGCGATGTGCCGATGGTGCAGGGCACGGCCCTGGTGATGGGCCTCGGGTTTGTGGTGCTGAACGCGCTGGTCGATCTGATCGCCCGCCGCATCGACCCGCGCGAGGTGCAGGCATGACGCTTTCCCGTTTTGGCTGGGCCATGCTGGCGCTTTTGCTGGCCTTTGCCCTGCTGGCCCCGCTGGTAGATCCGGTCGGGCCATTCAAACAATCGCTGTTGAAGGCGCTTTCGGGGGCCGATGCGGCGGCGCCCTTTGGCTATGACCATCTGGGCCGGTCGATCTTTGCGCGTCTGGCCCATGCGTTGCGGCTGTCGCTGATGCTGGCCTTTGCCGCCACCGCCACGGCGGCGCTGATCGGCATCGCGCTCGGCGCGCTGGCAAGCTGGCGCGGCGGCTGGATCGACCGCGCGCTGTGCTTGCTGGCCGATAGCGTGCTGGCGCTGCCTGCACTGCTGATGATCCTGATGATGGGCGTGATCCTGCCCGCCACAGCGCTGGCCTTCTGGGCCGGTCTGGCGGCGGTGCAATGGATCGAGTTCTTCCGCCTGACCCGCGCCGCCGCGCGCAGCCATCTGGCCAGCCCGGCGGTCGAAGCGGCAACCCTGCAAGGATTTGGCCCGCTCTGGATCTTTCGCCGCATCCTCTGGCCCGAGATCGGGCCGATGCTGCGCACCGCCATGGCCTTTGGCGTGGCAAATGCCATTGCCGCCATCGCGGCGCTTGGATTTGTCAGCGTCGGCATGCGCGCGCCCACACCCGAACTGGGGCTGATGATGGTTGAACTGCTGCCCAGCTGGCGCGAGGCGCCCTTTGCCCTGCTGCAACCCGTGCTGGCCTGCTTCCTGCTGCTCTTGTCCCTGAACCTGATTGCCGGAGCCCGCAAATGACCCTGCTGAGCGCGACAGACATCACCGTGCGGGCCGGGGCAGAGTGTCTGGTGGATCCAGTCTCCATTTCTTTGCCCAAGGGCGAGGCCGTCACCATTCTGGGCGAAAGCGGATCGGGCAAAAGCCTGTTGGCTCAGGCCATCCTCGGCACCCTGCCCAAGGGGCTGGTGGCCTCCGGGCGGTTGCAGGTGGGCGAGGATCGCTTCGATCCGGCAAAGCCGCAGGGCAGCCGCCCGCTCTGGGGCCGCCGCATCGCGGTTTTGCCGCAAGAGCCGTGGCTGGCGCTGGACCCGCTGATGCGCGGCATGGCGCAGGTGGCCGAAAGCCATGAGCTGGTCGCGGGGGCCGCCAATCCAAGCGAGCGCGCGGCAAGAGACCTTGACCGGTTGGGGTTGGGCACGGCACAAGACCGCTTTCCCTGGCAATTGTCGGGGGGCATGGCGCAACGCCTCGCCTTCGCCGCCGCCCGCGCGGGCGGGGGCCGGATCACCGTGGCGGATGAACCGACCAAAGGGCTGGACGCCGATCGGCGCGATGATGTGCTGGCGCTGTTGCGGCAGAGTCTGGCCGAGGGCGGCCTGCTGACCATCACCCACGATCTGACGCTGGCCGCCGGTCTGGGCGGTGAAATTCTGGTGATGCAGGGCGGCAGTGTGGTGGAGCGTGGCCCGGCGGCCCGGGTGTTTGCCGCACCCGAACATCCCTATACCCGTGCCTTGCTCGCCGCTGACCCCGCGCATTGGCCCGCCCGCAAACCGGCGGCCCCTACTACCGATCTGCTGCGCGCGGCGCGTCTGACCGTGGCGCGCAATGGCCGCCGCCTGTTTCAGCCGATGGATTTTACCCTGTCGCGCGGGCAGATTCTGGGCATTTCCGGCCCCTCCGGCTGTGGCAAATCAAGCCTTGGCAATGCGCTTCTGGGGCTTTTGCCGCATCAGGGCGACCTCTGGCGTGACCCGGCAATCCCGCGCCTGCGCTTTCAGAAGCTCTGGCAAGACCCACCCGCCGCCTTCCCGGCCCGCATCACGCTGGCACAGGGGCTGGAGGATCTGATCTTGCGCCATGGGATCGCGCCTGCCCGCATTGCCCTGCTGCTGAACCGCCTCAATCTGTCGGCAGACATCCTGGACCGGCTGCCCTCGGCGGTGTCGGGCGGTGAATTGCAGCGCATCGCGTTGCTGCGCGCCCTGCTGCTTGATCCCGTGATGCTGTTCGCGGACGAGCCGACCTCGCGCCTTGATCCGGTGACGCAGGCCGAAACCATCCGCCTGATGACCGAGATCGCCGAGGAGCGGCACATGGCGATTGTTCTGGTCAGCCACGATCAATCGCTGCTGCGCGCCACCTGCGACCGGGTCATCACCTTGGACCACGATCAGGCCACAGCGGCCTGAGGATGGCGGTGGGCGGCGGGGTCAGCCCGCCGCTGTCTGCCCCAGCCTGCGCAGCAGGGCGCAACATTCCGTCAGCTCTGCCACCGTCACATATTCATCCGGCCGATGTGCCCGGCTGATCGAGCCCGGGCCGCAGATGATCGACGGCACGCCCGCCGCGTGAAACAGCCCCGCCTCGGTGCCATAACTTACCGATTGCAGCGCCGGTTTGCCGGTCAACCGTTCCATCAGATCGGCCAGCGCCCGATCCTCGGGCGGCGGCAGCGCGGGGTAACTGCTCAGCTCGCGATGCGACACGCGCACCCCCTCAAGCTGCGCAAGCCGCGCCAGAACCTGCGCCGTAATGTCCTGCGGTGCCTGCCCCGGCACCGAGCGCACCTCCATCTGGATGGCACAGCGGTCCGGGATGATGTTCACCGCAGCCCCGCCCTGCACCACGCCCGCCACCACGGTGGAACAGGGCGGCGAGAACCGCGCGTCAAACGGGCCTTCGGCGGCCAGCCGCGCCGCCAGATCGCGGATGAACAGCAGCAGTTCCGCCGCCGGATAGATCGCGTTCACCCCCAGATCGGGCTGCGAGCTATGCGCGGCCTGCCCTTCGATCCGCAGTTCCACCGCCTGCTTGCCCTTGTGCGACAGCACCGGGACCATGTCCGATGGTTCACCCACGATACAGCCCAGCGGCGGCGCACAAAGATCGGGCAGACGCGCGATCATATGCCCCACGCCACGACAGCCGATTTCCTCATCATAGGAAAACGCCAGATGGATCGGACGGCGAAGGCCCATCGCCTGAAACTCCGGCACCATGGCAAGCATACAGGCCAGATAGCCCTTCATGTCAGTGGCCCCACGCCCGTAAAGCCGCCCGCCCTCGGCCCGCAGCCGGAACGGATCGCTGCTCCAGATCTGCCCCTCGGTCGGCACCACATCCATATGGCCAGACAGCACATAACCAGGCACATCGCGCGGACCGAGGGTGGCGAACAGGTTCACCCGGTCGCCCTCTGGCCCCGGCAGCACCGCACATTCGACCCCCAGCCGCGCCAGATGATCCCGGATGCAGGCGGCCATCCGCGCGTTGGAGGCACCGGGCAGATCGGCAATGGCAACGAGATCTGAAAGGATGGCTTCGGGCGTCATGGCAGGCTCCTGTGGGCTTTGGCCCATCATCCCGATCTGGTCAGGCAGATTGTGCCGAACCGCGCGCCCGGCCCACAATTCCCTGCCGCGATGCGGCGCCGCTCAGACAAAAGGCTCGAAGGCGGGGCGGCCCGACCACCTTACCCGCCACAGGGAATTGTGCAGCGGCCCGAACAATCAGAATAATCCACTGCGCGGCCCCGGCCCCCGATGCAATCTGCGGAGGCCCTGCCGCTATGCTGACCGCAAAATATGCTGATCCATCTGTGAGGTAGACATGACCTATCGTATCGCCCTGATCCCCGGAGATGGCATTGGCCTTCCCGTCACCGAAGCCGCCCTTCAGGTGGCACAGAAGGCCGCGCCCGGCCTGCTCGACTGTGTCACCTTTCCGTGGTCCTGCGAACATTATCTGCAAACCGGGCGCATGATGCCCGAAGACGGCATCGACACCCTGCGCGGGTTTGATGCGATTTTTCTGGGCGCAGTGGGCTGGCCCGCCAAAGTGCCGGATTCGGTGTCGCTGCACGGGCTTTTGCTGCCGATCCGCAAGGCGTTTGTCCAATATGCCAATATCCGCCCGCACCGGCTTTTGCCCGGCGTGGAAGGCCCGCTGCGCAAGCAGGGTTTTGACATCCTGTGCATCCGCGAAAATACCGAAGGCGAATATTCCGGTGCCGGGGGCCGCGTGCATGTGGGCACGCCGGATGAGGTGGCGGTGGAAACCTCGATCTTCACCCGAGTGGGCGTGGAGCGCATCCTGCGCTTTGGCTTTGAACAGGCGCGCAAGCGGCGGGGCAAGCTGGCGTCGGTGACAAAATCGAATGCGCAGAAATATTCGATGGTGTTCTGGGATGAACTGACCCATCAGATCGCCGCCGACTACCCGGATGTCGAGGTCAGCCATTACCATGTCGACGCAATCTGCGCCCGGATGGTGATGGCCCCGGAAACACTGGATGTTGTGGTAGCCTCCAACCTGTTCGGCGATATCCTGACCGATCTGGGCGCGGCCATTCAGGGCGGGCTGGGCTTTGCCGCCTCGGCCAATATCAACCCCACCCGCAGCGCGCCGTCGATGTTTGAACCCGTGCATGGATCGGCCCCCGATATCGCACATCTGGGCGTGGCAAACCCGATTGCCGCGATCTGGTCTGCCGCGATGATGCTGGATCATCTGGGCGCGGCGGATGCGGCGGCGCGGATCATGGCGGCGGTCGAGGCAACCACCGCGCAGGGCATCGGCACCGTGCCGGGGCAGGATCGGACAGAGGTGATCACAGCCGCCGTTCTGGCCGCGCTGGACTGAACGCACCGCCAGCCCGCCCGACACACGCCCCGCTGCCCGGCACATCCTGCCGGGCAGCGGGGCAAAGTTTTTGATGACCCTCCGCAATTCCGGTGCCGCGATTCTGGCGGGGCGGCTGGGGAGCAGTGCCGGACGCGCGTGGCACATCCTGCGGTCAGCCGGGGGCGGAACGGCGGAAGATTGTGCCGCAGCAGGTTCTGCCGAAGCACTTGCGTCGCAACAGCGCCTAATCTGGCAGCATGTTTGAAAGTTCCGCAGGACCGAGATGACCGACACCCTCACCTTCGCCCCGTTTTCCGCCACCCATCTGGACGGTGCGCTGCGCCTGTCGCGCGAGGCTGTCTGGCCCCATCGGAGAGAGGACTGGCGGCTGCTGCACCAGATCAGCCATGGTGTTGTGGCCTTGGCCGGGGATCTGGTGGTGGGCACGGCGCTGGCCACGCCCTTTGGCGCGGTGGGCATGGCCAATATGATCATCGTCGATGCCAGGATCCGCGGACGCGGCCTTGGGCGCAGCCTGATGGAGCGGATGATGGCCGGGATTGATGTGCCCGAATGGCGGCTCGTGGCGACCGAAGATGGCTTGCCGCTGTATGAAAAGCTGGGGTTCCGGGAAACGGGGCGGGTGTTGCAGCATCAGGGCACGGTCGGGCCCCATGCAATGCCCGATGGCGTGGATTGGGCGGATGCCGCCGATCTGCCCGCCATCGTGGCACTGGACCGGCAGGCGAACGGGGCGGACCGCAGCAGCCTGCTCACCTTGCTGATGGCCGAAGGCCGGATTGCGGTGCTTCGCGCGGGATCCGCGCTGACGGGCTATGCCGCGCTGCGCGCCTTTGGCCGAGGAGAGGTGGTGGGGCCGGTCATCACCCGCGATGCCGCGCAGGCACAACGGCTGCTGTCCTTCTTCTTTGCCCAACGCAGCGGCAGCTTTCTGCGCGTTGATACAACGGCGGCGACGGGGCTTTCGCCCTGGCTGACCGCGCAGGGGCTGGCCCATGTCGGCGGTGGCGTTGCCATGCGGCGCGGCGATGCGGCGGCCCCCTCCCCCTCTGCCACCGTCTTTGCGCTGGCCGCACAGGCGCTCGGCTGACCCCTTTTCCCCCGGAGACTGACACATGCTTGCCAATTCCCTGATCGAACTTGACCGCGCCCATCTGGTTCACCCTGTCGCCTCATGGCGCGGGCATGAAAAGGCCGGGGTGCGGATGCTGACCTCGGCCAAAGGCGCCACGGTCACCGATGCCGCTGGCCAGACGCTGATCGACGGCTTTGCCGGGCTGTGGTGCGTGAATGCCGGCTACGGGCAAGACAGCGTGATCGAGGCTGCCACCCGGCAGCTGCGCGATCTGCCCTATGCCACCGGCTATTTCGGGTTGGGGTCGGAACCGCCGATCCGGCTGGCGGCGCGGCTGGCCGACCATGCGCCGGGCGATCTGGACCATGTCTATTTCACCCTTGGCGGATCGGATGCCGTCGACAGCACCGTGCGCTTTGCCCGGTATTACTGGAACGCGCGGGGACTGCCGCAGAAGGATCAGTTCCTCTCGCTGGAGCAGGGCTATCACGGGTCGTCCACCGTGGGGGCGGGGCTGACGGCGCTGCCGGTGTTCCACGCAGGCTTCGGCCTGCCGATGGACTGGCAGCACAAGATCCCGTCGCATTACACCTATCGCAACCCGGCGGGCAGTAATCCCGCGGCGGTCACCGCGGCGTCGGTGGCGCAGCTGCGCGCCAAGGTGGCCGAGGTCGGCGGGCCGGACCGGGTCGCGGCCTTCTATGCAGAGCCGATCCAGGGGTCGGGCGGCGTGCTGGTGCCGCCTGCGGGCTGGATGAAGGCGATGCGCGATGTCTGCACCGAGCTGGACATCCTGTTCATCGCGGATGAGGTCATCACCGGCTTTGGCCGCACCGGGCCGATGTTTGCCTGCACCGAAGACGGCATCGTGCCGGACATGCTGACCTGCGCCAAGGGGCTGACCTCGGGCTATGTGCCGATGGGGGCGGTGATCCTGTCGGACCGGATGTATCAGGTGATTGCGGATCATGCGGGGGCGGCGGCCATCGGCCATGGCTTCACCTATTCGGCGCATCCGGTCAGCGCGGCGGTGGGGCTGGCGGTGCTGGACCTGTATGAAGGCGGACTGCTGGACAACGGGCGCCGGATGGGCGCGCGGCTGCAAGCAGGGCTGGCAGGGCTGGCCGATCATCCGCTGGTCGGCGATGTGCGCGGGCGCGGCATGCTGGCGGCGGTGGAACTTGTCACCGACAAGGCGCTGAAGACGCCGCTGCCCGCCGCCGCCCTGCCCGCACAGCGCATCTTTGATCGCGCCTGGAACAACGGGCTGGTAATCCGCGCCTTTGGCAATGGCGTGCTGGGCTATGCGCCGCCGCTGTGCTGCACCGAGGCAGAGATCGACGCGATTGTGGAGCGCACACGGATGACACTGGACCAGACGCTGGAAGATGCCGATGTGCGGGCGGCGCTGCGCTGATGGCCGTTCTGTATCTCTCCGATTCCCTGCGCGGTGCGGTGTTTCAGACGGCCTTTGCTGCCGCCCTGCCCGACATGCCCTTCCATATCGGGCAGGCGCCCGATCCGCTGGCGGTGCGCTATCTGGTGACATGGACAGTGCCCGAGGATCTGGCGGCGCGCTTTCCCAATCTGCGGCTGATCATCTCGGTCGGGGCCGGTGTGGATCAGTTCGATCTGGCGGCCCTGCCGCCCGAGGTGGGGGTGGTGCGGATGCTGGAGCCGGGCATTCCGCAGCAGATGCAGGAGTATATCACCCTCGCCACACTGGCGCTGCACCGCGATCTGCCTGCCTATCTGGGCCAGCAGCGCGCGGGGCTGTGGCAGGCCGGAAAGAACCTGCCCGCCGCCGAGCGGCGCGTGGGGGTGATGGGTCTGGGGCAGCTGGGTCAGGCCGCGCTGACGGCGCTTCAACCTTTCGGCTTTCCGCTGGCCGGGTGGAGCCGCAGCGCGCGACAGATCGACGGGGTGGAGTGTTTCACCGATCTGGCGGCGTTTCTGGCCCGCACCGATCTGCTGATCTGCCTGTTGCCGCTGACGGCGGAAACCGAGGGCATGTTGAACGCCGATCTGTTTGCCAAATTGCCGCGCGGCGCGCGGCTGGTCCATGCCGGGCGCGGCAAACACCTGGATCATGTGGCGCTGCTGGAGGCGCTGGACTCGGGCCAGATTTCTGCCGCCGTGCTGGATGTGACCGCGCCAGAGCCATTACCTGCCGATCATCCGCTCTGGGCGCATCCGCGCGTGATCCTGACGCCGCATATCGCTTGCCAGACGCGGGCGGTCGATGGTGCGCGGCATGTCATCGCCGCCATCAGCGCCGATCTGGCAGGGCAGCCGGTGCCGGGGCAGATTGACCGCAGCCGCGGTTACTGAGGCCATTCCGCAGCAAAGCAATCTGCCCGTCACCCGGCCATCATGCTCGAGCACGGTGCCGGTGGCAGCCACGCCTGCCCTGATGTTACCAGCCGTCATCCAGCCGCAGCTGTGCAGGCGGCGACCAGCCCGCCTGCCCCGCCAGAAACTGCGCCGAAGCGTGGATGATGGCCTGCCTCTGGTCTGCGGGCATCTTCGCCAGGGTCCGATAAGGCAAGGCCATGCGTGGGTTGCGAGCCAAGGTGGCCTCGTTCTCGATCAGGAAATTCCAGTAGAGATAATTGAAGGGGCAGGCGCGTGCGCCGAGCTTTTGCTTTGGATCAAAGGCGCAGCCGGGGCAGTAATCCGACATGCGGTTTATATAAGCGCCCGAGGCCGCATAGGGCTTTGACCCCAGCCGCCCGCCATCCGCGTGCATCACCATGCCATGCACATTCGGCAATTCCACCCATTCAAAGGCATCGGCATAGACGGCCAGATACCAGTCCTCGATCTGCGCAGGGGCAACCCCGGCCAGCAGCGCAAAATTGCCGGTGATCATCAGCCGCTGGATGTGATGGGCATAGGCGGTGCGGCGGGTGGTGCCAATACACTCCGCCATGCAGCGCATCGGCGTGTCACCCGTCCAATAGAAGCCGGGCAAATCACGCTGGGCATTCAGGTGGTTGCTCTGCGCATAGGCGGGCATTTCGGTCCAGTAGATGCCACGCACGAATTCGCGCCAGCCCAGGATCTGACGGATGAACCCCTCGGCAGCATTGATCGGCACAGCGCCCGCCTGAAACGCGGCTTCGGCACGGGCGCAGACCTCGCGTGCGGTCAGCAGCCCGCAGTTCAGATAGGGCGAGATCAGGCTGTGGAACAGGAAGTCCTCGCCCGCCTTCATCGCATCCTGATAGTCTCCAAAACGCGGCAGGCAGGTGGCGATGAAGTGATCCAGCGCCTGAAGCGCCGCATCGCGGGTCACGGCCCAGCCAAATGGCTCCAGATCGCCAAAATGGTGCCCGAACCGCGCTGCCACCAGATCCAGCACGCTGCGGGTGAGGGCGTCCGGGGCAAACCGCAGCCGCGCAGGCGGACGCAGGCCGCGCGGCAAGGGTTTGCGATTGTCGGCATCAAAGTTCCATTGCCCGCCCTGCGGCACCTGCCCCTGCATCAGGATCCCGGTGCGGCGGCGTATCTGGCGGTAGAAGAACTCCATCCGTCCGGTCTTGCGGGCCTTGGTCAGGGCGGCAAAGTCGCCCCGCGTACAAAAGAATCTGTCATCGGCTCGGATCTCCACCGGCAGCGACAGGGCGTCGGCCCAGCCCTGCATCATCTGCCACACCCGCCATTCGCCGGGTTCGGTGAGCACGATGCCCGAGGGCGCATGGCGGGCAACGGCGCGGGCCAGTTCGCCGCCAAAGCTGTGGCTGTTCGCAGGATCGTCCAAGAGGACGTAATCGACCGTGATCCCCTCGGCGCGCAGCGTTTCGGCAAAATGGCGCATCGCCGACAGAAGGAAGGCAATCTTCTGCTTGTGATGCGGCACATACTGCGCCTCTGCAGCCACCTCGACCATCAGCACCACATCCTGCGCCGGATCGAGGTCGGTCAATGAGGCAAGGCCCCGTGTCAGCTGATCGCCCAGAACAAGGCGCAAGTGCCGCGTCTTTGGCATGTTCATTCCCCCGTCCTTGCCGGTTGTCCCGTCAGAGCGGCAATCTGGCCCGAGCCTGCGGCACATCAAGGGCAGCGGGCTATCCGCCCTCGGCGCGCAACCAGTCGCGGAACATGCGCATACCGACGCTGGGCGGCTTTGCGCGCGGCCAGGTCAGCCAATAGCGGCCCGCCTGCACTTCGGTGGCAAAGGGGCGGCACAGCTGCCCCGCAGCCATCTGCCGGGCAAACATCGGCACCGGCAACAGCGCAACGCCCAAGCCCGCCGCCGCAAGATCCGCCATCGCGATGGAGGAATCGAGGATCGGCCCCTGCACATCCGGGCACGCCGCCCCCGCTGCCGCAAACCAGCGCGGCCATTCATCGGCGCGGTAAGACCGCAACAGCGGCAGCCGCGCCAGATCTTCGGGCCGGTGCAGATTCTGCGCCAGCGCGGGGCTGCACAGCGGGCTCATCGGTGCGGCAATGCCCGGCATGGCCTCCAGCCCCGGCCAATTGCCCTCGCCAAAGCGGATGGCCATGTGCAGCCCCTCTTTGGCGATGTCGATGCGGTTGTTGTTGGTGAACACCCGCAGACTGATGCCCGGATGGCTGGCCTGAAACCCCGGCAGCCGTTCGATCAGCCAGCCGACGGCGAAGGTGGTCACAACGCCCAGATGCAGCGTTTCCTGATAGCGCCCGTCGCGCATCCGGTCCAGCAAGGCGCCGATTTCATCAAGGTTGCGGGTCAGCACCGGATGCAGCGCCGCCCCCTCATCCGTCAGCATCAACCCGGTCGAGGCGCGGGTGAACAGGGTCAGACCCAGCAGATCCTCAAGCCGCTGGATCTGCTGGCTGACAGCGGCCTGGGTCACGCGCAACTCGATGGCAGCGCGGGTAAAGCTGCCCTGACGGGCCGCCACTTCAAAGGCGCGCAGGCCGTTCAACGGAAGGTCGGGGCGATCCATGATCATAACTTCATATTATAGGATGGGTAAATATTTGTCGTTTGCGGGCCTGTTTTACAAGCTGTAAATGGTCGAGGCGGGCAAAGACGCCCAAGATCAAACCACAATCATAAGATTTTCTGCCGCCCTGCCTTGCAGGGCCGGACGGCCCGCGCATGTCCGGGCGGCAGGAAACGGAGACAAGAGGCCAAGATGCAGATCCTTCTTTCCCTTCCGTTTATGGCAGCGCTGGCACTGGCGCTGCCGCTACAGGCAGAAACCGTGACCGAGGCCGCCATGGCCGTTGAAGCCGACCTGGGCGGCCGCGTCGGCACGCTGCTGCGCGCGCCGGGGGCAGCACCGCTTGCCGCATGGCAGGCGGATGACCGTTTTCCGCTGTCCAGCACCTTCAAGGCCCCGCTCTGCGGCGCGGTGCTGGCGCGTGTGGATGCGGGCAGCGAACAGATGGACCGCGTGATCCCCTACACCGCGCAGGATCTGGTCAGCCATTCGCCCGTCACCGAAACGCGCGCGGGCAAGGGGATGCGCGTGGCCGATCTCTGTGCCGCGACCATCACGCTCAGCGACAATACCGCCGCCAACCTGCTGCTGGACACGGTGGGCGGTCCCGAAGGGTTCACCGGATTCCTGCGTTCCATCGGTGATATGACCACCCGGCTGGATCGCCAGGAAACCGCGCCGAACGAAGCTCTGCCCAAGGACCAGCGCGACACGACCACGCCGCGCGCGATGACCGACACGCTGGAGGCGCTGCTGTTCTCGGGCATCCTCAGCACCGAGTCCCGCACGCAACTGGAAAGCTGGATGCAGCAGGATCAGGTCGCAGGCGCGCTGATCCGCGCCAGCCTGCCCGAAGGCTGGACCATCGCCGACAAGACCGGCGCGGGCGGGCACGGCGCGCGCTCCATCGTGGCCGTGATCCGCACGCCGGACGGCACGCCCTGGCTCGCGGCCATCTATCTGGCCGACAACAGTGCAGACATGGACAGCCGCAACCGCGCCATCGCCCGGATCGGGGCGGCAATGGTGGAGGAGATCCGCGCGAACTGACCCGCGCCGGATGCGCGGCAGACCCAGCCCGACCGGCATCAGCCGGGCAACAGCAACCTGCCGCGCATCTGATTGCGTTCCACCACCGTCTGCACCAAGCCGCGAAAGACATCTTTCACGGCGCGGGCAGACAGCGAAAGCTCTGAAAATTCGTGCCAGACGAAAGACAGCGTGCGTTCGATGCCTGGGTTGACGATGCGCGAGGCAACCAGAAGCCCGGCCTCGATTTCCATGGCGAAGGCCGAATAGGGCACAACCGTATAGGCGGCTCCGCTCAGCGCGATGCTGCGGAACACCGACAGCGAGTCCTGCTCCACCACCACATTGAGCCGATGGCCGATGCGGGCGGCAGTATGTTCCAGTTCAATGCGCAGCTGGTTCTTGCGGCCCCCCATCACCAAGGGCACGCTCTGAAGCGCGGCAAAGTCGATCACCTCGCCCGCGCCCTCTGGCCGGTTGCGCCCGACAAGATACAGATCCTGCGCCAGCACGGGTTCCGAGGCGGCACCGACAAGGGTCGAGACATTGGGCAGCAAGCCGAAATCCACCTGCCGCGAGGTAACGAGCGTATCGCTTTCGACGCGCAGCAGATCAAGGATCACAAGCTTGATCTGCGGATGCGCCTGCCGCACCGCCCAATAAAGCTGCCCCGCCAGCAGGGGCGCCGCCGAGGCGGCCAGCACCACGCGCACCTCGCCCGTCAGGCTGGAGGAGGCATTCACCGTTTCTTCGCGCACCTGATCGACATGCCGGAACAGCGACAGCGCGCCCTCATAAAGCCGCGCGCCCGCCTCGGTCAGGGTAACACCCTTGGTGCTGCGCTCCAGCAAGGGCAGACCCAGTTCCTGCTCCAGCATACGGATATGCGCCGAGAAGGCGGGCTGCGCCAGACGGACATTGCGGGCGGCGGCCGAGATGCTGCCACTGCGCGCGGCCTCGATGAAGTATCTCAGATGGTCCAGCCGCATGGCGATGCCTATCGTGGTTTCGTATGGATACTATCGTGAAGTAATATTTTCGCGATACCTTTTTGTAAACTATTCTTGATGCAAGGCAGACTCTGCCACAGCAGCAAGGCGAACACAGATGCAATACAGCGCAGCGATCCGCAGCATTTTTGGCACCAAACCCGGCGCGGCCCCGCTGTTTTCGTTCTGGAGCCATTTTCCCGACGCCGATCTTGACGCCGAGGCGCTGGCCGAAGCGACGGTGGCCTTCCAGCGCCGGTTTGATCTGGATTTTGTCAAGACCGCGCCCAACGGCATGTATGCCGTCGAAGATCTGGGCGTGCGGGTCGATTTTTCCGAGGTGCCGCGCGGCGGCGTCGCCACGGTGGTGGAAACCCCCTATGACGCGCCGGAGGCCTGGGCCCGGCTGCCGGAACCCGATCTGACGCGCGGCGCGCTGGCCCGCGAATTGCACGCGCTGCGGCTGATGCGGGCGGCCATGCCCGGCGTGCCGATTGTCTTTACCGTGTTCAGCCCGATGACCATCGCGGCCAAGCTGAGCCGTGGCAGGATCCACGCGCAAATCGCAGCGCGCGTGTCGATCGACGCGGTGCATATCGCGCTGGACCGGATCGCGCGCAGTGTCAGCGCGCTGTCACAGGCGGCCCTTGCTGCCGGGGCGGATGGGGTGTTTTTCGCACATCAGGATACCGGGCGGCATCTGCTGTCTTACGATGATTTCTGCGAATTCGTGGCCCCCTATGACATCGAGGCGCTGATCGGCGCGCAGCAGGGCCGCTTCAACATCCTGCATGTGCATGGCGAACAGATCCGCTTTCGCGCGATTCAGGATTATCCGGTGCACGCCCTCAACTGGCACAATTGGGAAACCCGGCCCAGCACCGCCGCAGGGATGCTGACATCGGGCAAATGTATCGTGGGCGGGGTGGATCGCTGGTCCATCACGCAAAACGATGTGCCCGCCGTGCAGCGGCAAATTCTGGAAACCATTCGCGCGGTGCGCGGGCATGGCGATCTCATCATTGCGCCAAGCTGCGCCATCCGCGCCGGATTTTCCGAGCAGACCATGCATGCCGTGCGCGATTTCGTCCGGGGACTGGGCGAAACCGGCACCGCGCAAAACGAAGCGGCCGCGTGACCGGCCCTGATGCCGGTGCCGTGACCAACTCCACAGACCCTGATACCGTGGCGCCCAATGATCACGGAAGGCCGGGCTGCCTGCCGCCAAGAAAGATCAAACCCGACAGCAAGAGGATCAGATGAAAACCACAAACCTGCTTCTTGGTTTTGCCCTTGCGGCAACCATCGGCCAGCCCGCACTGGCAGACTATCCCGAAAAGCCCATCGAGATGATCGTGGCCTTCGCCCCCGGCGGCGGCACCGATGTGGCCGCGCGCTCCATCGCCATGTTCATGGAAAAGCATCTGGGCAATGGTGCCTCGATTGCCGTCATCAACAAGCCGGGGGCGGGTGGCGAAATCGGCTGGACCGCCCTGTCGACCGCCGAACCCGATGGGTATACCATCGGCATGATCAACCCGCCTTCGTTCGTGGCGCTGGCGGTCGAGGGCAAGGCGAAATACACGATGGATGATTTTCAAACCATCGGGAACATCGTGCTGGATCCCGGAATTCTGGTTGTCGGCAAGGACAGCCCCTATGAGACGCTGCCCGCGCTGGTCGAGGCCTCGAAAGCAGCACCTGGGGCCATCGTGGTCGGCACTTCGGGGGCGGCGGGGTCTTCCGAACATATCGGCATCCTGAACCTGAACCGCTCGGCGGGCACCAGCTTCACCCCGGCCTTCTTCGGTTCCACAGCGCCGGTGCGGCAGGCCCTGCTGGGCGGCCATATCCCGGCAGCGACGATGAACCTGTCGGAAGCGCTGCCGCTGGTGCGCAGCGGCGACATCCGCCTGCTGGGCGTCATGTCGCCCGAACGGTCGGCCTATCTGCCGGATGCGCCAACCTTCAAGGAACAGGGGTTCGACCTGATCGTGACCGCCTCGCGCGGGCTGGCTGCCCCGGCAGGCACCCCGCCCGAAATGGTCGAAAAGCTGCAAATGGCGCTGAAGGCCGCGATGGAAGACCCCGAATATCTGAAAACCGCGCAAGAGGCGGAAATCCCGCTGGCCTATCTGGATGCGCCCTCCTACCGCGCGCTGATTGACCGCATCACCGACGAGCTGGCCGAAACCTGGAAGGTGACCCCGTGGCGCTGAGTTCCTCCCCCTCCCGGCGCCAGGGAGAGCTGGGCTTTGCGACGGTGCTTCTTGCCGTCGCGGGCCTGTGCTTCATCAAGGCCGCCGCCTATCCGGGTGCCAGCGGCACCTATCCGAAAGTGCTGTCGATCCTGCTGGGCATAGGGGCCTTGCTGGCAATTCTGCGGGCGCTGCGCCAGACGGATGCCGAAAGTCACGTGCCGCTTGTCACCAATCCGGGGCGCTGTCTGCTCGGCTTTGCGGCACTGGCGATCTATGTCGGGGCCATTGACCTGTTGGGTTATATCCTGCCGAGCTTTGCGCTGGTGCTGCTGCTGCCCCTGCTGCTTGGCTACCGCGATCTGCGCATGACACTGCTGTCAGCGGCGGGCGGGCTGAGCTTCATCCTGCTGGTTTTTGCCGTTATCCTTGAACGCCCGCTGCCTGCGGATCTGTTCGACCCGGTGCTGGAGATGCTGCGATGATCGACGCCCTTCTGAGCGCATTGCCCCATGTGATGGATCCCGCCAACCTGTTTGCCGTTCTGCTGGGCACGGTTGCCGGTCTTCTGGTGGGCGCACTGCCGGGATTGACGGTGACCACGGGCCTTGCCGTGCTGATCCCGCTGACCTTCGGCATGGATCCGCTGTTTGCCCTTGGCATGATGGCGGGCATGTATAACGGCGGCAGTTATGGTGGCGCGATCCCGGCCATTCTGCTGCGGGTGCCCGGCACGCCCGCCTCGGTCGCCACGCTGCTGGATGGTTACGAGATGACCAAACAGGGCAAGGCCGCCTATGCGCTTCAGGTCGCGGTGGTGTCGGGTGTCATCGGATCGGCCCTGTCGGCGGTGTCGCTGATCGTGTTTGCGCCCTGGCTGGTGAAGGTCAGCCTGATGTTCGGACCTGCCGAATATTTCTGGGTGGCCCTTCTCGGCCTTGCCACAGTTGCCTCGCTGCTGGGCGACGACTTCCTGAAAGGCCTGATGGCGGCCATTCTCGGCCTGCTGATCGGCACCATGGGCACCGATCTGGCGACCGGCACCGAACGCTACACCTTTGGCCGGCTGGAGTTTGCCGACGGTCTGGATATCGTGGTGCTGCTGACCGCGCTGTTCGCCATCCCGCCGGTGATCCAGATGATCGAGACGGCAAGCCATCAGGGCATGCCCAAGGAATTGCTGAACCTGCGTAAGCAAGGGTCGGTTCTGCGCGAGTGGCGGCGTTATCTGCCGGTCTGGTCGCGGTCGTCGGTCATCGGCATCATCATCGGCATCCTGCCGGGCGCGGGTGGTTCGATGTCCTGTTATCTGGCCTATAACGATGCCAAGCGCCGCTCGTCCGAGCCGGAGACCTTTGGCAAGGGCAATCCCGAAGGCGTCGCCGCCTCGGAATGTGGCAATGGTGCCGATAACGCGGCCTCGCTGATCCCGGCCCTGTCGCTGGGCATCCCCGGATCCGGTGTGGCGGCGGTCATTCTTGGCGGGTTGCTGGTGCATGGCCTGCGCCCCGGGCCGCAGCTGTTCACCGAACATCCCGATGTGGTCTATGGCTTCATGCTCCAGATGCTGCTGTCGGCCTTCCTGCTGGTGCTGGTGGGTGGATTGGCGGCGACGCGGATCTTTGGTCAGGCCCTGCGCCTGCCGCATGTGGTGCTTGCCCCCCTGATCCTGCTGTTCGTCGCCATCGGCGTCTATGCTGTGAACAATGCGATGTTCGACCTCTATCTGCTGCTGGGCATCGGCGTCTTCGCCTATGTGATGGAACGGCTGGATTACCCCAGCGCCCCGATCATTCTGGGTGTCATCCTTGGCCCGATTGCCGAAAGCCAGTTGTCCCTTGCCCTGACGATTTCGGGCGGCCATCCGCTCGCGCTGGTCTCCTCGCCCATGTCGATCATCGTCGTGGCATTGACAGTGTTCATCCTGAGTGTGCCCCTGTGGGGCATGTGGAAGGCGCGCCGCGTGACGGCAGGCTGACCAAGGGCGGGGGCGGCGATGCCCCCGCGCATCCACCCCTTATCGAAAGACCCAAAGCATGACCCCGATCTCTACCAACGCCGCCCCGGCTGCCATTGGCCCCTATTCGCAGGCCATCGCCATCAACGGCCTGCTTTTCGTGTCGGGGCAATTGCCGATCGACCCGGCGACCGGCGCCTTTCCCTCGGACGATCCGGTCGATCAGATGCGCCAATGCCTGAAAAACATCGCCGCGATTGCCACGGCGGCGGGCACGGATCTGCACCGCACCGTCAAGACCACGGTGCTTGTGCGCGACCTGTCGCGCTTTGCCGAGATCAACGCCGCCTATGCCGAGGCGTTTGTGGCCCCCTACCCCGCCCGCGCGACCTTTGAAGTCTCTGCCTTGCCCAAAGGCGCGCAGATCGAGGTTGATGCCGTCATTGCCCTGCCCGGAGCCTGACATGATGCCGGATCACTGTTTCACCGAATGTCTGCCCTCTGGCGCAAACCCGATCCGCGACTGGGGCCGCCACGCGATCGAGCTGTTGTTGGGTGATGCCCGCCGCTCGGCCGATACCCACATGATCAAGCCCGTGTTCAAGGGCCTGCCGGGGATCTCCATCTATTTCAAGGATGAAAGCACACATCCCACCGGCAGCCTGAAACACCGGCTGGCGCGCTCGTTGTTCCTCTATGGCATCTGCAATGGCCGCATCGGACCCGAGACGACGCTGGTCGAGGCTTCGTCCGGCTCCACCGCCGTGTCCGAGGCCTATTTCGCACATCTGCTGGGGCTGAAATTCATTGCCGTCATGCCCCGGTCCACCAGCCATCAGAAGGTCGCGGCAATCCAGCAATTCGGCGGGCAATGCCATTTCGTCGATCACGCGGGCGAGGTGTATGCCGTGGCCGAACATCTGGCGCGCGCGGCGGGCGGGCATTATCTGGACCAGTTCACCAATGCCGAACGCGCAACCGACTGGCGCGGCAACAACAACATCGCGCAAAGCATGTTCGACCAGATGCAGGCCGAAGCCGAACCCGTGCCGGATTGGGTGGTGATGAGCGCGGGCACCGGCGGCACCTCTGCCACCATCGGGCGGTATATCCGCTATCGCAATCTGGAAACCCGGCTTTGCGTCGTGGATGTGGAAGGCTCGGCCTTCTATGACGCCTGGCGCAGCGGCGACATGGGTGCAACCGCGCCGGGCAGCCGGATTGAGGGCATCGGGCGGCCCCGGGTGGAGCCGTCCTTTATCCCCGGTGTGATTGATCACATGATCCGCGTACCGGATGCGGCCTCCATCGCGGCGGCGCGTGTCTTGTCGGAACGGCTGTTCCGCCGGGTGGGCGGATCTTCGGGGACCAATTTCTATGGTGTTCTGTCGATCGCCGCACAGATGCGGCGCGAAGGGCGGGCGGGCGCGCTTGTCACGCTGATCTGCGACAGCGGCGACCGGTATGGCGCCACCTATTTCAACGATGACTGGCTGGCGCAGCAAAAGATCGACATTGCCCCCTGGCGCGCCCAGATCGAGGATTTCCTGGATCACGGCCGCACCTTGCCGGTCTGACGGAGGCAACATGCGTGTTCTGATCCTCGGCGCGGGCGGTGTGGCCTGCGCCATGGCCACGCTGTTGCATCAGGCCGGTCATCAGCCGGTGCTCTGGTCGCCTTCGGGCCGGGGCACTGCCGATCTTTTGCAGCAGGATTTGCTGGCGCGCGGCGCGCTTGAAACCCGGTTCCGGGTGCAGGTGGCCTCTGATCTGGCCGCAGCCTTGCGTGAAGCGCAGGCCGTGGTGCTGGCCTTGCCCGCGAACGGGCATCGCCGGGTGATGGATCTGGCGCTGCCGCATCTGGAGGCCGGGCATACGATCATCGTCAGCGCGCAATTGTCGCTGGGGGCGGCCTATCTGCATCAGGCACTGGTGCGGCGCGGGGTCGAGGCCACGGTGATCGGCTGGGGCACGACGGTGGTGATGGGCCGCCGCACCGGCCCGGCCGAGGTGCAGATCGGCGGCATCCGCCCGGCTGTGCCGATGGCGGTGCTGCCAGAGGTGCAGGGCGCGCAAGGCCTTGCCCTGTGCCGCAGCCTGTTTGGCGCCCGCTTTCAACTGGCAGCAGGCCTGCTGGACATCGCGCTTGGCAACCTCAACCCGCCGGTACATCTGGCCAATGCGCTGTGCAATCTGACGCGGATCGAACGCGGCGAGGTCTGGGCGAATTACGATGGCCTGACCCCCGCCGTCGCGCGGCTGATCGAGGCGCTGGACCTTGAACGGATCGCGGTGGCCCGCGCCTTTGGCTGTGCGGCGCGCACGGTGCAGGACCATTTCCGCATGACCTTTGATCTGCCACACGGGCTGTCCTTGGCCGAGATGGCGGCGCAGGTTCACCAGCGGCGCAAGGGGCCGCCCGGCCCGACATCGCTGACCACCCGCTTCATCACCGAAGACGTGCCCTTTGGCATCGTGGAAATTATCGCGCTGGCAAACCATGCCGCCGTGGCAGTGCCGCTGCATGAGGCGGGCCTGCGCATGATCAATGCGCTGTGCGGCCAGACCTTCGAGCAGATGAACGATCTGCTGTCGGAGGGGTTGATCACGGCTTTGGTGGCGGCGCGGCGTTAACCCGCGCCACACTCGGCCAGGATTGGCAGCATCAGCGTGATATGCCTGTCAATCCGCGCCAGCACCGCCGCAGGAATGGCGGCGCGTTCCGGCAGATGCCACCATTCCGCATTCACCCGCGCCGCCGTTGCGGCGACGGCGGCCAGCACGGCAGGCTCCGGCAGTCTGGCGCGATTGGCAAAGGCCTTCCAGCGCGAGGGTGTCAGTGCCTTGAACGACCGCTCACCGCCCAAAGTCAGCGCCATGCCATCCGCCGGAAGATAGGGCACGGTCGACAGCATGTCATAGATCGGTGACAGCGCGGGCGGCCCGTCGCCCTCGGGATAGATCAGCGACCAGTTCTTCAGGTGCATGTCGCCATTGCCCGTCACGGCGCAGAGCGCGAGCCTGCGCACGAAATCCAGCGCCGCCGCAGGCGATACCGCCATGGTCAGCGCGGCGGCAATGTCGTGATAGGCCGCGCCGTCATATTTGCGCGAGGGATACAGGCCGAACACCTGCGCAAAATCCTCGATATGCCGCCGCCGCCCGCCCTGCCCCCGGTCGAAGCGTTTCACCAGCAAGACCTTGCCATCTGACAGGGTATCGAATTCTTCGGGGATGCCTTCGAAATCGGCCTTGTCGACCAGTTCCCGCGCAGGCACATCCATGCCAAGCGCCGCCGCCAGTGCCAGATTGGCATATTCATTTTCCGCCACGCCGGGGAAGGTGAGCGAGGGGAATTTGGCGATATACTGGCCCTGCCCATCCTCCAGCGGCAGGGTCAGCCCACCGCCCTTTCCGGTATTTTTCATCACCGAAAGCTTCATCTGCACCCCCGCAAGCGAGAAGCGCAGCCTGGGGGGCTGTGGGGCCTGTGCAGACGCCACGGCCCGCGCACCCTCAGTTGGCACAACCCGCACCGCCCCCGGAAGATCGGCCCCCAGCGCCGCCAGCAGATCGAAATCATTGCCAGGGCGCACCGAGGCCGCGTGGTGTTTTTCCATCGCCTCGCGGAGTTTCTCCTCGGGCAGCAGGTTGGCGAAAAACGCGGGCAATGCGCCTGCCAGCGGCCTTGGATCCCTGCGCAATCCACCTGTTGCGGCCCGCAAGGACAGGCTCAGAACCGGCGTGCCCCCCGTTGCGCGATAGGCCGGATCAAGGCTGAATGCGTTGAAATCGCCCGGCGTTCTGACGATCGTGCCAATCTTGCAGGCGTTCAGATAGACATCCAGCGACTGAACCCTGTCAGCGGCGTGAGAAACCGGGGCCATGATCCTCCTCCTCGGGCTGAGGGGCGAAGGCGGGCAGATCATTCGCATCCTGCGGCTGCAACAGCGACTGAACCGCAGGCATCAGGGCCTGAGGGATCAGCATCAGTTCCAGCCCCAGCGCCCGCGCGATATTCAGCAGCGTGGTCATGCGCGCGGCGGCGGCCCCGGTTTCAATGTCCCGATACCTTGGCCGCGACAGCCCTGCCAAATCCGCCACCTGCTCTTGCGTCAGGCCGACAGAGAGCCGCGCCTGCCGCAGCAGCGCGCCGATGTGTTGCAAGGCTTCGGGTCTGGCGGTCACAAAGATACCTTTACGATTTATGCGGCCAATAAATGATACGTTAAGGTATCAATTTTCAGGAAAAAGTCAATCAATGATCTGCTTACAGATCTTTTTGAAGATAATGATGCGTAAACGGATCATATCAGGCCCCAAGGCCCTGCTCCTTCCGATCAACAATGCAGAGCAAAACCTGACAGAGCATGTGGCGTGCCAACGGCGGGAAGGCTGTGACAAACCGCCACAGCTGATCCTATCATGCCGCGCAGCCCCATGCGTGAAAGGAACAGGCGGATGTGCCGTATCCTCGCCAGTGAAGACCCGTCACATCACGAAAGCCATACCCGATCCGTGCGGCTGAACGGGCAAAGCACCTCGATCCGGCTGGAACGCGCATTCTGGCAGATCCTCGACCGGATCGCCGAGGATGAGGGCGCATCGACGCCGCAAGTGCTGTCACAATTGCACAGCGAGGTGCTGGAGCTGCGCGGCGAGGTGCGCAATTTCACCTCGCTGCTCCGCTGCGCGTGTTTGCGCTGGCAAGGGGCCGAGCGCAGCGGAAGAACCGGCATGGTAGTAGCGTGATACCACCCCGGCGGCAGGTTCGGCGGCTAGTCTGCGCCGTGGAATCACTGGCTGGCGCCCACCGGGCCAGTATCAACGCGCCAAAAGAAAACTCCATGACAGACAGGATGGAATACATGTAAACTTGACGACAAGGCGACAGCACAAAGACAAAAAACGACCGGGCGGCGGGATCGGGGAGGATCGCAAGGCCACGGGAGACGACATCAGGACATCGGGGAGGATGACCATGGTCGACATCATTTCGAAACGCGACGGCCCGCGCCGCGAAGACGCCGCCGCCCGCCGCATGATCGAAGCCAATCGCGGCACCATCACGCATCTGGCAGACCGGCTGACCCAAGGCGGCTATAGCGCCAGCAAAGCCGCCAAGGCCGCCGCGCAGCAAGCCCCGCAGGCAGACGGCAAGATGATCCACGATCTGTCCCCCGCCGGACGGGCCAGCGTTGGATCAGGGGTTGCCCGCGTCAAGGTCAGCCTCAATGACCGGGTTGTGGCCTATGATGACGGATCGGGGCGGCAATTGCATCTGCTCGGCCAGATCCGCCGTCAGGACGGGTTTCGTTATTTCGCACTGGCCACCGTGGAAAACGGCTTTCTGAGCGGTCTGCCGCCAGAGGTTCTGGCCCCGCTTGCCGAACTGGATGGCCAGATCATTGATGCCGCCTGCCCCGAAACGCTGCTGTCCGCCGAAATCGCAACGCGCCTCGGTTATGCCTGACGCCCCGGTGGCGGCGCAGGGCAGCGGGATTTGGAATGCCAGACTGGGCCTGTGGCCCTCCAGCCAGAATGGATGCCTCGGATGACTGAAGCAACCACCGGATTTTCACCGCCCGCCGGGTTGCCCGATACCTGGTTCGATCAGCGCATGACGATGCGCGCCTGGGAAGACCTGCTGACCTACCGCGATCTTGAGCGCACCCGCAGTGCCGGGGTGCGCAGCGAGATTCTGGAATCCTGGTGCCGCAGCCTTGAACTCGGGATTGACGCGCTGGCCGATTTTGCGCCGCTGGATCACGCGGATGAACGGCTGACACAGGCGCGCGAAGAAAATGCCGCCCTGCGCAGCGCGGCCCGCCTGCCCTTTGCCAAGATCGGTGCGCTGCTGAGCGAGGCAGACGCGCTGCTGATCCTCACCGATGCCAAGGGCATGATTCTGGACCAGATCGGCGATTGCCGGACTCAGGATGCGGCGCAGGCCATCCACCTCATTCAAGGCTGCGCCTGGGACGAGGCGATGATCGGCACCAATGGCATCGGCACCGCACTGCGCACCGGGCAGCCGGTGGTGGTGCATGGGTCCGAACATTTCTGCCAGGGCATCAAGGGCTGGACCTGTGCCGCCGCCCCGATCCGCGACCCGTTCGACCAGCGTGTTCTGGGCGCGGTCGATCTGTCCGGCCCGCCGGGCATTTTTCGCCCCCATAACGTGGCCCTTGTGGCAGCCGTGGCGCGGGAGATCGAAGTGGCGCTGGCCGAACGGCAAGAGATGGAGCGGGTGCGCCTGCTGGAAGCCTTTCTGGATACCGGGGCCAGCCGCAGCAAAACCGATGGCGTGGTGATCCTCGACCGGATCGGGCGGGTGATCTATCATCGGCAAAGCCCGGCGCGGCGTGGCTGTGATCTGGCGCTGGGGCGGCAGTTGATCGCCCTGTCCGATGCGATGAGCGATGGCGACATTGCCAAGGCGCTGCCGCCGCCGCTGCGGGCCAGTGGCGTGAACCGGCTGATGCTGGATGGCGCCTTCAGCGGTGCGGCGCTGATCCTGCCATCGAACCCGCGCGCCGCCTTGTCCGCTGCTCCCGTGGCCCCCACGGCCCCGGTGCGCATCGCCCCGCGCGCAGGCACCGAAGAAGAAGCCTTGCTGATGATCGGCACCGCGCCGAAATATCTGGAGGCGATGGACCTCGCGCGCCGCGCCGCCGCGGCGGGTGCGCCGGTGTTGATACAGGGCGAAACCGGCGCGGGCAAAGAGCTGTTCGCCCGGCTGGTTCACGCGGGCAGTGGCCGCAAATCCGGCGCGCCTTTCGTGACGGTGAATTGCGGCGCGATCTCTGTCGATCTGTTCGGGTCAGAGCTGTTCGGCCATGTGGCCGGGGCGTTCACCGGCGCGGCGCGGGATGGCAAACCCGGCAAGTTCGAGCTGGCAGACGGTGGGGTGCTCTGCCTTGATGAAATCGGGGAAATGCCGCTGGAATTGCAACCCTATCTGCTGCGGGTGCTGGAACAGCGGGCGATCTACCGTGTGGGCTGTGCCAAGCGCAGGCCGGTGGATGTGCAACTGGTGGCAATGACCAACCGCGATCTGGGGCTTGAGGTGGAAACCGGGCGCTTCCGCCGCGATCTGTTTTACCGCATCGGCACGGTCACCATCGACGTGCCGCCCCTGCGCGAACGCGGCTGCGACATTCCGGTTCTGGCTACGCATTTCAACCAGCGGGTCGCGGCCCGGCTGGGCCGCCCGCCGCTGACGCTGGACGATGCGGTGATGGAGCAGCTTCTGGCCTATCGCTGGCCCGGCAATGTGCGCGAATTGCGCAATCTGTTCGAGCGGCTGCACCTGATGTCGGTGGACGGGCAGGTGACGCTGGAAGATCTGCCGCGCAATATGCAGACCCTGCCAGAGCCCCCCGCCGTCCCGGCAAAAGCCGTGATCGAACCGGATCCGGTCAGCCTGACGGATATGGAATGTCAGGCAATCCGCCGCGCTTTGGTCAGCGAGGCCGGCAATATGACACGGGTCGCCGCCGCTTTGGGCATCTCGCGCCCGACGCTGTATCGCAAACTGAAGCTTTACGGCATCCGTCGCACCTATGAATAGCGGCGGTCGGGAACCGATCCGACGCTGAGGTCATTCACCCATCGCCGCAGAGACAACGGCGCAACGGGCATGGTGGTTTTATGGCGACGACACTCGCGGTGGTGGGCACAGGCCCGACTGGCATCTATGCCTTCCGCAGCCTGATCCGCCACAGCACGCCTTTGGTGATCTGGCTGTTTGAAAAGGGCGAAAAAGCCGGGATCGGCATGCCCTATTCCCCCGAAACCGCCAGCAAGGCCATGCTGGCCAATATTGCCAGCATCGAAATCCCGCCTGTCGTCACCCCCTATCTCGACTGGTTGCAAGATCTGCCGCAGGCGCGGCTGTCGTCTTATGGGCTTGCAGTGGACGAGCTGGATGACCGGCAATTCACCCCCCGGCTTCTGCTGGGCGAATATTTCCGCGACCAGTTGATGACATTGGTCGATCATGCCCGCGCAGCAGGGCACCAGATCGAGATCCGCGAGAAAACCGAAATTACCGATCTTGTCGCGCAAGAGGGCAAGGTGATCCTGCACAGCGCGAACGGGCCGCTGACCCAGCGCTTCAACCGGGTGATTGTGGCGACAGGCCATGTCTTTCCCGAAGCCGAAGAGGCGAGCCGCACCTATTTTCCCAGCCCATGGTCCGGCCTGATCGACGCCGAGATTCCGGCGGCGCGGGTGGGGATCATGGGCACCTCGCTCAGTTCGATTGATGCGGCGATGGCGGTGGCAAACCAGCATGGCCGCTTTCACCGCAAGGGCGAGGATCTGACCTTCAAGACCGATGCCGATGGGTTGAAAATCACGCTCATGTCCTGGACCGGGGTTTTGCCCGAGGCGGATTTTTATTGCCCCCTGCCCTATCTGCCGCTGCAAGAGATGACGGATGCGGCGCTGGCCCGATGCCTGTCTGCGCCCCGGCCCTATGACGCGATCTTTGATCTGTTCCGCGCCGAAATCCTGCAGGCCGATCCGGCCTATGCCACGCGGATCGGCATTGCCAAGCTGACCGCAGACAGCTTTCCCGATGCCTATTTCGCCGAACGCGAAGCGCAGGATCCGTTCCGCTGGGCCCGCAAGAACTTGGCCGAGGTGGAATATAACAAGGCGCATGAAATCACGGTGCCCTGGCGCTATGCCATCCTGAGGATGCATGAAAAGATCGACGCGGTTGTGGCCGATCTGCCCGAGGATGATCGGGAGCGGTTCGATACGGGCCTGAAAAAGGTGTTCGTCGACAATTACGCCGCCGTGCCGTCAGAATCGATCCGCCGGTTGCTGGCCTTGCGGGATGCGGGCGTGCTGGAGGTTCTGGCGCTTGGTGACCCCTATGATCTGGATCGCACGGGCGAGAAAACGGTGATCCGGGCCAAGGGCAAGACCCTTGTCTTTGACATCTTCATAGATGCGCGTGGGCAAAAGCCGCTGACCACCGAAGATCTGCCCTTCCCGCATCTGCGCGACGCGCTGCTGGAGGCCGGGCAGGAGATCCCCGAGGTGGATGATGCCTATCAACTGATCGGGGCCGAGGATTTTGCCGGACGCATCTCGTTTGGGGCCCTGCCCTATCTGATGCACGACAAGCCTTTTGTGCAGGGCATCACCGCCTGCGCCGAGATTGGCACCGCCATGGCGCGCGAGATCCGGCAGGATGCCGCGCGCCGCAAGCGCCGCCGCTGGGCCTAGACTGGCTCAGCGCAGCGCGGCGCAGGCCTCGGCGATCCGGGTGCAGGCGCGCTGCAACTCGGCCATCGAAGTGGCATAGGAAATGCGGAAATAGGGGGCCAGACCGAAGGCCGATCCCGGCACCACCGCCACATCGCGTGCCGTCAGCAGATACCGCGCGAAATCGGCATCCGTTGCGATCACGCTGCCATCGGGCGCGGTCTTGCCGATCGCCCCGGCACAGCTGGCAAAGGTGTAGAAGGCCCCTTCGGGCATCCGGCAGCTGAGGCCGGGAATGGCATTCAGCGCGCCCACCACATAGTCGCGCCGCGTCTGAAAATCCGCGCAACGCTCTGCCACGATGCCTTGCGGCCCGGTCAGCGCCGCCAAAGCCGCCGCCTGACTGACCGAGGACGGGCACGACGTCGACTGGCTTTGCACCACGGCCATCGCCTGAATCAGCGCGCGCGGCCCGCCTGCATAACCGATCCGCCAGCCGGTCATCGCATAGGCCTTGGAGACGCCATTCACCGTCAGCACCCGGTCCCGCAGGGTCGGTTCCAGCGCTGCCGGTGTCACGAACGCAAAATCGCCATAGACGATCTTTTCATACATATCATCGACCATCAGCCAGACATGGCGATGGCGCAGCAAGACATCCAGCAGCGGGCGGTAATCGGCGGCGCTGTAAGCCGCACCCGACGGGTTGGAGGGCGAGTTCAGCATGACCCAGCGGGTTTTGGGGGTGATGGCCGCCTCAAGCGCCGCTGCCGTCAGTCGGAACCCGTCTGCCTCGGCGCAGGGGATCAGCACCGGCGTGCCGCCCGCAATTTCGACGATGTCGGAATAGGACACCCAATAGGGCGTCGGGATGATCACCTCGTCACCGGGGTTCAGCGTGGCCATCATCGCATTATACAGCACCTGTTTTGCGCCGGTGCTGACGGTGATTTCATCCAGCGCGAAATCCAGCCCGTTGTCGGTGCGGAATTTGTCACGGATCGCCTGTTTGAGCTGGGGGGTGCCATCCAGTGCGGTGTATTTGGTTTCCCCTGCCCGGATCGCGGCAATCGCCGCCTCCTTGATATGGTCGGGCGTGTCGAAATCCGGCTCTCCGGCGCCCAGCACGATCACATCCCGGCCCTGCCGTTTCAGCGCATTGGCCATGCCGGTGATCTGAAGAATGGTCGACACCCCGATGGAGCTGATCCGCGTGGCGGGATGGAACGGGGCGGCGGTATCTTGCATGGGTCTGACCTCGGCTGTGGGGGTGATCGCCCCGGCCTCATTCGCCAGACGCATCACCGCCCCACAAAGGCACCAGTCATTTCAGCATTTCAACCGATTTATAGGCATTGATTCATTCCTTATGGGAATGGTGAAGCACTCAGCGGTCTGGCGCGGTTTCCGCAAGGATCCAGTCACGGAACGCCACCAGCGGCGGGTGGCTGGCGCGATCAAGCGGCCAGCACAGATGATAAGCCTCGCTATTCTGCATCGGCAGATCCAGCGCCGGCACCAGCTTGCCCGCCGCGAGTTCCTCGGCAATCAGAAAGGCCGGGATCAGCGCCACCCCCAGCCCGGCAATCGCGGCCTGCGCCAGGGTGGCGAACTGATCGAACAACATGCCATGCACCCCCTCAGCATCCGCCTGATAGAGCCGCAGCCAGCGCTCCCACGCATCGGGGCGCGTGGTCAGGTGCAGCAGGGGGGCCGCCCGGATATCCGCGGCCTCGGCAAAGCCGTATTGGTCGCGCAGCATCGGGGCACAGACCGGCAGCACAGTTTCGGGGCGCAGCAAGGCCATGCCGGTGCCCGGCCAGTCCTGCTGACCAAAGTGGATCGCGGCATCAATCGCCTCGTGCCGGAAATCGAAGGCGCTGATCCGGGTGATCAGGTTGATGGTGACGCCCGGATAAGACGACAGAAAGCGCGGCAGGCGCGGGGCCAGCCAGCGGGTGCCGAAGGTCGGCAGGATGGCCAGTGTCAGCGTGCCGCCCATCGGATTGGCCCGCAGATTGAGCGAGGCCGCCGAAATCTTGTAAAGCGCTTCGCGGATTTCGCGCGCATAGGCCTCGCCGCCGAAGGTCAGGCGGATGGTCTGCCGTTCGCGGTGAAACAGCGCCACGCCCAATTGTTCCTCCAGCGCCTTGATCTGCCGCGAGACGGCACTTTGTGTCAGCGACAGTTCCGCCGCCGCCGCCGTCACCGATCCGGTGCGCGCAGCAGCCTCGAAAGCCGCCAGCAGGGGCAGCGAGGGCAGGAAACGGCGGGGCGCGCGCATGATATTCCGATTGTGAATGAGGTGTTGAGCAAAAGTCGCTTCTCTTGCGGCGATGTTCAAGCCAGAACTGCGCAAACCGCCCTGCCCCACCCCCACCCTGCCCCACCAAGGACACGTCCCATGCTCAACGATCCCCGCTCTCATGGCCTGTGGGAACTGACCGCCCCCGATGCCCCGGCCACGCGGCCGTTGCAGGGCGATGTTCAGGCCGATGTCGTGGTGATTGGCGCGGGCTATACCGGCCTTTCCACCGCGCTGCATCTGGCAGAGCGCGGCCTGTCGGTTGTGCTGCTGGAAGCGGTGGCTCCGGGCTTTGGCGGCGCGGGGCGCAATGTCGGTCTGGTCAATGCCGGCATGTGGGTGATGCCTGAAGCCCTGTGCGCCACCCTGGGCGAGGCCTTGGGCAACCGGTTGATCGACACGCTGGGCGATGGGCCGCGTCAGGTGTTCGAGGTGATCGACCGCCACGGCATCGCCTGCGAGGTGGAGCGGCAAGGCACCCTGCATCTGGCCTGGGGGCAAAAGGGGCTGGCCGATATCACCGAACGCGCCCGGCAGTGGCAAAAGCGTGGCGCGCCAGTGCATCTGCTGGATGCAGCGGAAACCGCCCGCAAGGTGGGCAGCAACGCCTATAGCGGCGCGCTGCTCGATCTGCGCGCGGGCACGATTCAGCCGCTGGCCTATGCGCGCGGGCTGGCCCATGCGGCGCTGCGTCAGGGGGTGCAACTGTTCACCGAAAGCCCGGTGACGACGCTGCGCCGCGATGGCAGCCACTGGCAGGCCATCACACGCGCCGGGTCGGTGCGGGCCAACTGGGTGGTGATGGGCACAGATGCCTATACCACGCATCTGTTTCCGGCGATCCGGCAGCAACAGGTGTTCCTGCCCTATTTCAACCTTGCCACCGAACCGCTGTCCCCGGCGCTGCAGGCCCGGATCCTGCCCGAACGGCAAGGCTGCTGGGACACGCGCGAGATCCTGTCCTCTTACCGTTTTGATCAGCGCGGGCGGCTGGTGTTCGGCTCGGTCGGCGCGCTGCGGCGCGGTGGGGCGGCGGTGCATCGCAACTGGGCCAAGCGCGAGATGCGCAAGCTCTGGCGCGATCTGGGGCCGATCCGGTTTGAAGCCGAATGGTATGGCCAGATCGGCATGACGGCGGACAATCTGCCCCGCTTTCATCAGCTGGATCAGAACATTGTCACCATCTGCGGTTATAACGGGCGCGGCATTGCGCCGGGCACGGTGTTCGGCCGCCTGCTGGCCGCCCATGTCGCGGGCGAGATGCGCGCGGAAGACATGCCCTTGCCGGTTTCGGCCCCGAAGCCGATCAGCGCCCTGCCCCTGCGCGAGGCCTATTATGAATTCGGCGCGCAGATTGCGCATCTGGCCGGTGCGCGGTTCTGACCCCGCGCCACCTCAGCTCAGCTGCAACCCGCCCATGAAATCGAGGAAGGCGCGCAGGGCGGCGGTCATGTTCTTGCGCGTCGGGTAGACCAGATTGACCGGCACATCCGGCAGGCTGTAGTCGGCCAGCACCGGCACGAGCTGCCCGCTGCGTAGCTCTTCCTCGATCAGGAATTCCGGCATGAAGGCCAGGCCCTTGCCCGCCACGGCGGTGGCCCGGATGATGTCACCGTTATTGGCGGAAAAGCTGGGATGGATCTTCTGATAGGTGATCTCGTTGCCGATCTGGAACGGCCAGGTGCCACTGCCGCGCATATTGGTATAGTGCAGGCAGCGATGCGCGGCCAGTTCAGCGGGTTTCAACGGCACGCCATGCTGCGCCAGATACGCCGGTGCGGCAACGATATGGATGCGCGCGCCATGCAGCCGCCGCACCACCAGACTGGAATCGTCGAGATCGCCGATGCGGATGGCCGCGTCGAAACCATCCCCGATCAGATCAGAGCATTTGTCATCCAGCACCGCCTCCAGCTGCACATCGGGATAGTCTTCCATGAACTGCACGATATGCGGTTGCAGCACCTTCATCGTATAGGCGATGGGCGAGCCGATCTTCAGCGGGCCTGCAATATGGCTTGAGGTGCTGCGCACCGCCTCGTTGGCCTGCTCCAACTTGTCCAACACATCCTTGACCTTGGTGTAATATTCCACGCCAAGCGCCGTGGGCCGCACCGAGCGGGTGGAGCGGGTCAGAAGCCGCGCCCCAAGGCTGGTTTCCAGATCCGCTATGTATTTGCTGGACATGCTTTTCGAGATGCCCATGCGGCGCGCGGCAGCGGCAAAACTGCCTTCGTCGACGATGTGAAGATAGGTCTGAAGGATGGTCGTATCCACGGGGTGGCTCCGGGTCTTGGGCGCAGCACGGACTGGCTGGTCCATGGGGATACACCCCAAGGCCAGCGATTTGCCAGTAACATTCTGGTATGTCAGGCTTCCCCAGCAGCACAGGGGATCTGGCCGGACCGATCAAAAGCGGCGCATCAGCCCTTGGCCTGAAGGAATTGCGCAATCCGGCTCAGTTCCTCGGGGCGCACCTCATGCCCACCGTCATGCAGCGCCAGATCGGTCTGGCTGCCCTGTGCGGTGAAATAATCGGCCAGCGCCTTAGTCAGCGGCAAGGGGCAGATCGGGTCGCGCTTGCCCGCCGTGATCAATACGGCGGTCTTTGCAAGCCCCGCAGCAGGCTCCGGCGTCCAGGGGATCAGCGGGTGCATCAGCACCACCCGGTCAAACAGACCGGCGGCCCCAAACAGCACCGAGGCCAGAATATTCGCGCCATTGGAATAGCCAAGGCCATAAACCGGCGCTGTGGGATGCGCCGCAGAATGCGCGCGGATGAAGGCGGTCATCTGCACGCTGCGCCGGGCCAGATCCGCCATATCATAGACGCCCTCCCCCGTGCGGCGGAAAAAGCGGTTGGCCCCATGTTCCGAGACATCGCCCCGCGGCGCAATGATGCCCGCCTGCGGCAGCATCTGGTCGATCAGGCCGAAAAACTGATGCTCGTCTCCGCCGGTGCCGTGAAAGGCAAACACCAGAGGCGCATCGCCCACCGGGGCTTTTGCCAGATGCAGATAGCTGGACAGTGCCATGTCAGGCTCCTTTTCTGTGGAAGGCGGCACCCGCCTGCGCGGGTGCCAAAGCTCAATCGACAATCGGCGTCAGCACACGTTCAATCTGCCCGCGCAGATGTTCGTGCTGTTTGGGCAGCTTCAACGCCTCGCCCAGATGCGCCGTGTCTTCATCGCGATCAAAGCCCGGCTCGTTGGTGGCAACCTCGAACAGAACCCCACCCGATGTGCGGAAGTAGATCGCATGGAAATAGTCGCGGTCGATGACCGGGGTCACGTTATAGCCGGTGTCCATCAGCGCCTTGCGCACCTCCAGCTGGGCCGCACGATTTTCTACCGCAAAGGCCACATGATGCACCGAACCTGCGCCTTGCCGGGCAGGCGCAGCACCGGGCAGCACCTCAAGGTCGATCACATCGGCCCCATTGCCGCCCTTGACCGCAAAGCGCGTTACATCGCCCTGCCGGTCCTGCGCCTCATAGCCCATGAAACCCAGCAACTCCGCCATGGCCCCGCCATCGCGCAACCGCATGCTCACGCCGTGAAAGCCATGCACGCCCTCGGCCTGCGGCACCGGGCCACCATCAAAGGCGGGGCGGCTGTCGCCCTCCACCTCGGACAACACAAAGCCCTCGCCATCCGGCCCATGGAAGCGCAAACGTTTCTGGCCAAAAGCTTCATGCGCCGACAGCCCGCTGACGCCATGATTGCCCAGCCGGTCTGCCCAATAGGGCAAGCTGCCTTTGGGCACCGAAAACACGGTCTCCGCCACCTCGCCCGCCCCACGGCGGCCTTTCACGATGTGCGGAAACGGGAAATAGGTCATCACAGAGCCGGGCGCGCCGGTCTCGTCGCCGTAATAGAGGTGATACACATCCGGCGCATCGAAGTTCACCGTTTTCTTCACCCGGCGCAGGCCGAGGGTTTTGGTGAAGAAGCTGTTGTTCTCCTGCGCATCCGCCGCCATCGACGTCACATGGTGCAGGCCTTTGATCTGGCTGAGCATGGGGTGTTCCTTGCAATGGGGCGCTTTGCCCCGGTCCGTTTCGCTTGCAAGGAAGATGGGCTGCCTGAGCCCGAAACAGAATAATCATAATGTGGCATTGTTTATTTCACACAGTACAATAATCGAGCGGTGCCGCAGAAATCATAAAGGCGCCCGCGTGATGCGGGCGCCTGTGGGGCCTTGCGGCCAGAACGCGATCAGCGGTTGCCGCGTGCGTCATCAACGATGCCCGAGGACGGGAATTTGGACACGGTCACGACATCATCGGCAGCTTTGCCCATGCGCGACAGCTCTTTGGTCGAATTCACGGCAGAGGCTTTGACCTCGACTGGGGTGCCTTGGGTGTTTGCAGCGGTCACACCGGCAAAATCGGGACGCTCGCGGCCGCTTTCAAAGCTGGCAGCATTGGCAACACCGGCCACAAGCACAAGGGCGGTAACGGCAGTGGTAAAAAGTTTCATGGTCGTCTCCTGTCTAGGGTTCAGACGCTCGCTGCGTCTTGTGACATGGAGATAGTCGGCTGGGTTGGCCGTGATTAGACCGTCTTTGTCGCATTCTCAGTTCGATGAGGGCGCATATTGTCGGTTTCGTGATCGTCCCGTGAATATCGCATAGAGATATGACACAGGTATGACAGCGGCGCAGATAATGCCTGTCACCTCACCCCAACAGATCGGTTGCCGGATTGTCCGAAATCTCGACATCCGCATAATAGCGTTGCGCCTGTATGGCCGAACGGTGCAGCGACAGCTGCATCGCTGCCGCCAGCGGTGCCCCGTCCAGCGCGGCCTGCGTCAGAAAGCCCGCGCGCAGCCCATGCGCGGTGGCGTAATCGGCGGGCAGACCCGCGAGTTGCAGCCGGTGTCGCAGGATCACCCGCATCGCATCGGGGGCCAGCCTGCGCGGCAAGACCCGCCCTGCCCGGCTGATTGGCCGGAACAGCGGCCCTTCCTCAATTTGTGTCGCCTGAATCCAGCCGATCAAGGCGCGTGCTGCGCGACCCTTGAGGGGCAGACGTGGGGCGGCGCTGCGGTCAGTTGTCTTGGTGTCCAGCAAGCGCAACCAGATCACACCTTTCGCATCAAATTCGCCCAGCTCGATGTCTTCACGATACAGCGCCACCACTTCGCTCCGCCGCCGCCCGCCCGATGCAAAGGCAAGGCTGAGCATCGCCCGATCCCGCAGCCCGCGCAGGCTGTCGTCACAGCTTGCCAGCACCTGCTCCAGTACGGCACGGGTGATCGGGCGCGGCGACTTTGGCACTCGCGGACGCGCCACGGCCCGGCGCGCCTTGATCCGCGCCTGCGCCACCAGCGGAGCCTCGAACGGCGAGGCGAGGTTTTTCATCCGGTGAAAGGCGCGCCAGCTGGCGATACGCCGGTCCAGCGTGGCGGCTGCCGGGCAATCAAGGCTGCGGCGCAAACCTGCGGCCATCAGCGCCTCGGCGGTCTGCCGCGCCGGGTTGGCCGCACCGCCCGCCAGATCAACCGAATGATCGAGGATGAAGCGCAGCGCCACCCGCTCGCTTTCCGGCCACACCAGCGGCGCATCAAAGGCGGCTGCCTTCCAAGCGGTAATATAGGCCAGATCCCGCTCCCACGCGCGGAGCGTATTGGCAGGGGTGCCACGCCGATACAGTTCGGTCAGCGCAGCCTCGTCCTCGGCGGCCAATGTGGTGGGCAACAGTCCAGCCGGCCCCATCATGGCATCCCCCTGCCCAAGGGACATCCAATTGATCTGCCTATGGTTTTCAGAATTGCCAATTGGCAATTACCGCTTCTGATACTGCGCGGCAAGAAACGCATCCAAAGCCGCGCGCAGGGCCGCCTCTGGCATGGATTCCTTGAATTCCAGCAGAACCTTCCCAGCCCTGCGCCGCATCTCCAGCCCCGGCGCCTTGGGATCGGGGCGGAACATGGTGCTGCTGCGTGCCGGCCGCGGGCCCTCTGCCGCAGCCTTAAGCCGGGCAACCACCGTGGGCGCCAGCACCGGCGCAATCTTGCCCTGACGCGCCAGCGCCTGTTCCCCCGCCAGCTTTGCCGCCGCCGCAAGAACCGCACCCGCCGTAGCGTCATCACTCAGCAACGGGCGCAGGGTCCGGGCGTGCAATTCGCGCAGATCGCGGATCGACGCAAAGGCCGCCACAATCGCGGGCGGCAGTTCGGCCAGTTTGAGGTAGCGCGACAACCACGCTTCCGAAACCTCCAGCCGCTCGGCCATCGCCTTTTGACTGCCGCCGTAATAGTGATCCAGCGCCCCGGCATAATCGCGCGCCCGCTCCAGATCCGAAATATCCTCGCGGTCGCGGTTTTCCAGATCGGCCAGGCGGAAGGCCTCTTCATCCGTCAGATCACGCACTTCGATCAGATAGCGGAACTGCGGATAGTTATGCGCCTTGAGCCAGGTGACGGCGAAATGCCGCCGCGCGCCGCAGATCACCTCATATTCCGCGCCGTCCTGCCGCGCAGGTGCGCCCGCGGGCAGACGCCGCACGACCGCCGGAAACTCCTGCCGCCCCTGCGCCCGCATCGACGAGATCAGGTCATCGCAGTTTTCCGGCGTCAGCTCGGCATAGGCGCGGTTGTGGCGCGCCCACATCACGCAGACCTCCGGTTCGACCCAGCGCAGCAGCTTCTCCTCCCGCTCGCCGCTTTCTGCCAAAGCGTTGGAGCGTTTCAGAAACCGCGCCCCGCCCCGGTCATCGCTGATCGGTTTGGCGTCGATGCCTTTCAGCACATCGTCAAAAATCGCGTCATGGCGTTTGCTCACAGCAGGCCCTCCTTGCGCAATGCCTTGTGATGGCTGGGCCAGCACTTGCGGATCAAAAGCTCCACCTCGCGGCCCACGGCATCCAGATAGGCCCGGCAGCGGCGATGGGTTTCGGTGCGGGTCGCGGCCCCGGTCAGTTCGTAAACCGTGGCCAGATTGGCGGTTGCATTGTCGATTTCCGCGCTGTCCTTCAGCACGGCCTGAAGCATGTCCTGCGGGAATACCGCATCCATCATGCGTTTGATCGCGAGATGCGCCGATTTCTGATCGTTCATCTTGGAGGCCAGGATCTTGACGAAATGATAGCTGCGTTCGCCGCCATGCCGCGCCAGTTCTGCCGACGTGGTTTCCAGCATCTTGAGGAAATGGGCGGTAGAGCCGAAATCAATGTTGTTCGGGGGTGCCGGGATCAGCAGCGCATTGGCGGCCCGCAGCACCGACAGCGACAACATGCCCAAGGCTGGCGGCGGATCCAACAGGATGATGTCGAACTGATCCTCGATTGTCTGAATACCCTCGCGCAGGCGATCCAGAATGAACGCCGGTTCGCGCGCCATGCGCGCGGCAAACTCATATTCGGCATCATAGAGACCAAGGTTGGCCGGAATGATCGCGATGCCCGGCCAATAGGTGGCGCGCAGCGCGTAATGCAGGGTTTTCGGCCCACCATAGCGGAAGAATGGATAGAGCGTTTCTTCGTCTTCGTCGATGTCGACATCCGGGTTCAGGCCGAATGTCGCGGTGGTGCTGGCCTGGCTGTCACAGTCGATCACGCAGACGCGGTAGCCCTTCAGCGCGAAATACTGTGCCAGATGGCACACGGTGGTCGATTTGCCGACACCGCCCTTGAAGTTCTGCACCGCCAGAACCAGAGCCGGATCTTCTGGCGCGCGATGCGGCAAGGTGCCGAAGGTTTCGCGCATCCGGTTCACATCGGCCAAGGTATAACCAAGCCTGCGGCTGGTTTCGCCATCCTTCTCGGGTTCGGGCAAGCGGCCATCCGCCTCCGCATCCCGGATCGCCTTGTCGGTGCGGCCAGCCATTTCGGCGGCGGTGCGCACATTGAAGCGCAGATCCAGTTCCTTTTGTGTGCCGGGGGCAAAGACACGCTCGCGTAGCCGTTCAATAACGGTGGAAGCGCGGCGGCTGAGATTGGTAAGCTCGTCCAAAGAGACGAGTGGCAAAGCGGGGGTGTTCATCTGAAGCTCCGGCGGAGATCGCTGCGGGAATCATGGCGCATGATGGTGATAAGGTAAAGTTCGGAATTCGTGGGGTATGGCCTGGAAAACGGGAAGTATGGCCCCTGATGCTGCCTGAGTGGTTTTTGGGGGCATCTTGCGGGATTGTGCAACATGCGGCTGCCGTGACGAGCCATTGCCACCCAATTTGTAAGCGAGTTCCGAAGGCGTGACAGTGGGAGGTCGCACAAATCCACAAAACTCAAATCAGAAAAACCGATCTTGGGTTCAGATTCTTATCTGTTCACAGTTCATCAGCGCTAGAGCCGTGTTTTTAATAGAAGAACAGCTCCTTTCCCTTACAGAGCGGGATGGCTTTGCTTACGAAGCGGGTGCAAAGCCTTACGTTGCGGGGCGGCGAAGCTTACGATTCGGGATGCGGGCGAAAGCTTACTTCTTGGGAAGGGTCGCCAAATCGCGAATCGGCGGAAAAATTTCCCTTTAACCTCAACGCCTTGCGAATCGCATATTGCCTCCCCACCGATTCTATCCTTACGTTTTGGGCGCAACACCCGGGATCCGCGCCAGATCGCTTGATCGCTTACGTCCCTTGCGATACAAATGTAAGGCACCCAGGGTAGGACTTTCGCGCAGATGGTGGACAAGACATACCGCACGATTGACGCGCGGCCAAATGCAGAAAGTCTGGTGAAACCGGGGGAACTGGTGGATCTGGTCGAAGTGACGCCGCTCACGCTCAATGACCGGCGCATCTACAACCTGCTGCTGGAAAATGCCTGGGAGGCCATCGACAAGCCGGTGACCCATGTCATCGCTAAGGCAGCGTTGCGGGGATCGCACAATTCCAATGACCGCGTCGGGGAAAGCCTTGAACGGCTGATGTCGGCCATCGTGCGGGTGGCGGTGATCTGGGATGGGGAACCGGCGATCGAACGGGTGCAGCTTCTGGGTGGCAATCTGGAAAGCGCCCGCGGCGACGGGTTGGTGGAATATGAAATCCCGGCCCGGCTGCGCAAGATCATTGGCAACTCGGCGGTTTTTGCCCGGCTTCAGCGCGAGGTCATGTTTGCGCTGTCGTCGAAATATGCGCTGACCCTGTATGAGATGGTGCAGAAGCGCGGCAATCTGCGCTGGAAAGCGTCGGAGAAATTCACCATCGAGGCGCTGCGCTCCATCCTCGGGGTACCCAAAGGCAAGCTCACCACCTGGTCGAACCTGAAGCTGCGGGCGCTGGATCCGGCGGTCCGCGAGGTTTCGGTTCTGTCTGATTACATCGTGGAGATTGACGCAATCAAGACGGGCCGGGCGGTCACCCATGCCGAGTTGCGCTGGTGGCGCAAGGATGGCGATGCGACCGGGGCCGCGGATCGGGAGCTGCAATTCTCGAAGGTGGGCCGTCGTCAGCGCGTTGCCGCAAAGACCGAGCCGGTCGCCGCGCCCCCATCTGCGCCGCCGCTGCGCGCCCGCCCGGCCTGGCTCGACAGCCGGGGTGCCGCCCTGCGCACCGAAACCTATGAAACCGCCCGCCTGCGCTTTCCCGGCTATGACATCTATTTCGTCGAGGGCGAATGGCGGTCCTGGGCCAGTGGCAAGCCCCCGGCCGAGGATGCAGACCGCGCCTTTCTGGCGTTCTTCCGCAAGTTTGCCGAGGCAAATCCGCTGTAATTGCCAATTGGCAATTCGGCCTTTACCTTGAAATCCAAAGACTTCGGCGCTTGCCAGACAAAAACGCCCCCGGCACCTTTCAGGTCCGGGGGCGCAACAGAACGGCAGCAGATCAGAACACAAAATCCGCCGACGTGAGGGTCAGGCTTCCGTTCAGCGAGATCACCACATCTGCAATATTATCTGCATCGGTATGTGCCTCAATGAAGGTTGTTCCGTTCTGCACAAAGCTGCGCACGGTGCCCGCCCCGCTGCCGAACTGCACGAAGCTGAAGGCCTGATCCCCGGCAATGGCGCTGTTGGCGTCGATCAGCGACAGGTCGATATCGTCAATGCCAACCGCGAAATCGGCGATGCGATCAAAGCCGCCTGGCACGTTGACGGAATCGGCGGTGCTGACGAAGACGAAATCATCGGCCCCGGCCTCGCCCGTCATCACATCGGCCCCGCTGCCGCCGATCACCGTATCGTCACCCGTGCCGCCGCGCATCAGATCGGCCTCGGCCCCACCTTCAAGCCGGTCATTTTCGGTGCCGCCGTTCATCGTGTCGGTGCCATTGCCGCCGATCAACACATCCGCCCCGGCATCGCCGTTGAGCACGTCATTGCCATCATCGCCCGACAGCAGATCGTCCTGCGTGCCGCCCGAGAGCGTATCGTTCTCGCTGCCGCCTGACAGCGTGTCATTCTCGGACCCGCCATCCAGCAGATCGGCCCCACCTTCGCCCGACAGTCGGTCTGCGCCAACCTCGCCAAACAGGCGGTCTGCATCGAGCCCGGTGCCGCCGGTCAGCACATCATTGCCGGTGCCCCCGCGCAGGCTGTCGATGCCGCTGCCGCCGTCCATCGTGTCATTGCCATCGCCGCCGCTCAGGGTGTCATTGCCCTCGCGCCCAGCGATCCGATCCGAGCCGTTGGCTCCGTTCAGGGTGTTTGCGAAGGTATCGCCGCTGATCGCATCGGCGTTGGAGGTGCCGCTGACCGTCTCGAACCCGGTAAAGCGCGTGCTGCCAAAGGTACCTGCCGCCATGTCGATGGTGTTGAAGCTGCCAAAGATCTGGAACCGCTGGCTCAGCCCGGCAAAATCCACTGTGTCGGTGCCAAAGCCGCCGCGCAGCGTATCGATGCCGGTATCGGCAAACACCGTGTCATTGCCGTTGCCACCATCCACGAAGTCATTGCCTGCACCGCCGCGCAGCTGATCGTTGTCATCGCCGCCTTGCACCTCGTCGTTTTCGCTGCCGCCATCCATCGTGTCATTGCCGCTGCCGCCGAACAGCCGGTCGGCCCCGGCATCGCCAAACAGCTGATCGGATTCGGTGCCGCCATCCAGCAGATCGGCATCTGCGCCGCCGCGCAGCGTATCGGTGCCGGACGACCCGATCAGGGTGTCAAAGCCGATGCCGCCCAACAAGCTGTCATTGTTGCTGCCGCCGTCCACCCGGTCCGATCCGTCGCCGCCGTCCATCGTGTCATGGCCGGTGGAGCCGCTCAGAACGTCATTGCCACCCAGGCCCGCCATCACATCATTGCCGCCGAGGCCGTTCATCACATTCGCAACGCCATTGCCGGTCAGCGTGTCCGAGAAGGCGCTGCCGGTCAGGTTTTCAACATTGCGGATGATATCGCCGGCAGCATGGCCGCCGAACTGTGCGGTGGTGCGCGACAGGCTGACATTCACCCCTGCGGTGGAGGATTGATAGGTCACCAGATCGGTGCCGGTGCCGCCATCCAGCGTATCGCTGCCTTCGCCGCCATGGATGGTGTCATTGCCGGCATCGCCAAAGATCTGGTCATTGCCCGATCCGACAAAGGCGGTGGCCAGATCAAAGATCACGTCATTGTCGTCGCCGCCAGATACGGTGTCATTGCCGCCATGGGCGTAGATCGTGTCATTGCCATTCAGCCCGGCGATATTGTCACCAAAGACCGAGGTGCTGCCGTCGGTCACTTCAAAATCGGAATTGCGGGTGCCGTCGCGGCGGAAAAGGGATACCATTGCAGTGCTCCTGTGGAATGTTGCGGCAGCCGGAAGTGGCTGCGTAGACCCACCATGGGCTGTCAGCGGCGCGTGCGCTGTTCCCGGTGGAACAGGGTTGCGGCGCGGCGCGGTTGCGCGCAGGTTGAGGCCGTATTCGCCATGCGGAGATGGATCACCATGCAGACCCCGCGCCCGGCCTTCTGGCGCTCGTTCGATCTGTTTGCCGGGCTGTCGGCCGAGGTGCTGGCGCGGCTGTCGGCCATTGCCGTGCGGCGCGACTGGCAGGCGGGCGAGGTGCTGTTTCAGCGCGGCGATCCCGGCACGCATATGGTGGCGCTGGCCGAGGGCAGGGTGAAGCTGACCCTGCTGACCCCACAGGGGCGCGAGTTGATCCTGCGCCATGCGGAAGGCGGCGATACTCTGGGCGAGTTTGCCCTGATGGATGGTGAACCCCGCTCTGCGGCGGCAACGGCGGTTGCGCCCACGCTGGGCTGGCTGCTGGATGGCCGCCGCTTTGCCGCATTGGCCGAAAGCGATCCGGCTGTGGGCATCGCTGCCGCCCGTTATTTCTGCCGCCGCTTGCGCGAAACAACAGATCAGCTGGAAAGCATCGCGCTTTATCAGCTGGAGGCGCGGCTGGCGCGGTTTTTCCTGTTTACGTTACGTCAGCTTCATGGGGCAGAGGTGCCGCCGCAGGCGGTGTTGCGGCTGGAAATCTCGCAGGGGGAACTGGCGTCGGTGCTGGGGGCCAGCCGCCCCAAGGTCAACCGTGCGTTGCAGGCGCTGCTGGAAATGGCGGCGCTGCGGCGCGAGGGTGATGCGTTCCTGTGTGATGTCAGCCGCCTCGCCGCTGCCGCCGATCCGGTGGCGTAAGATGCAGCGACAGGGCGGCGCAATCGCGGTTCTTGGGCTGAGCCTGCTGCTGGCGGCGCTGTTTCTGGCGCAACCTGCCGGGCTGGTCCGGTGGCAGGAGGCGGTGTTTGATCGCCTGATCCGGGCGCTGCCGCGAGGGGCGGTTGCGGATCCGGTGGTCGTGGTGGATATCGGCGCGCTGGATGAGGCGGGCCGCCCCTGGGACCGTGTGGCGACGGCGCGGTTGATGGTCCGTGTCGCGCAGGCACAGCCGAAGGTGGTTGGCGTCGATATGGTGTTTTCGGGTGCCTGCGACGATCCGGCCAATGCGGCGCTGGCCCATGCCTTCGCCCAAGCGCCCACCGTGCTGGGGTTTCTGCTGACGGATGCGCCAACGCCGCCCTTGCCCGGCTCCAACCTCGCGGTGGCAGAGGGCGCAGCGCTCTGGCCTGCTGCGGGGGCCGAGGGCCCCTGTGCGGCCTTTGCGGCGGCGGCGGCAGGCGTCGCTTCGGTCGCGTTACCCGGCGATGCGGATGCACGGGTGCGGCGCTTGCCGGTGGGCGTCGTGGTGGCTGGTGTCGCCTATCCGTCCTTGCCGGTCGAAGTGGCGCGCCGCGCGGCAGGTTTTGGGCCAGCCCTGGCCGGGCCAGATTGGCTGCGGCTTGGGCCGCAGATGTTTCCGGCAGAGGCGGGCAGCTTGCGCTTTGTGCCGACGGGGCCGGAGGTCTGGGCCGCGCGCCGTGTGGCCGCCGAGGATGTTCTAACCGGGGCAGGGGTGCGCCTGTCGGGCGCGGTGGTGTTGATCGGCTCCGGCCTGCCGCAACGGGGCGGGTTGCGGCCCACGGCAGCGAGTCCGGTTGCCCCCTCGGTGCAGATCACCGCCGATCTGATCGAGGGGCTGCAAGCGGGCAGGGTTCCCCAGCGCCCCGATTTCAGCCCGATGCTGGAGGCGGGGTTTGTGCTGCTGGCCGGATTTCTGGGTCTTGGTCTGATGCGGCGCAGCACGCCGGGCAGAGGAGCTGCCGCAGGGATGGCGGCGGTGGTGCTCTGGGGGGCTGTCGGCGCCATCGCTTACATATCGGGTGGCTGGTTGCTCGATCCGCTGGGCCCGGCGCTGGCCACAGCCGCGGTGCTGCTGCTGGCGCTGCTGGGCAAGGCGGTGACGGCGGCGCGGGCAGAACGCGCCTTGCGCCTGCGCATGGGGCAGGTCTTGCCGCCCGCCTTGGTTAGCCGCATTGCGGCACAGCCCGCCCTGATGCGGCTGGAAGGCGAAGCGCGCGAGGTGACGGCGCTGTTCACCGATATCGAGGGCTTCAGCCTTGCCACCCGGGCGCTGGGGCCGCGTGATCTGGTGGCGGCGCTCGATGCCTATTTTACCCTCACCTGTGCCATCGTGCTGAAACATGGCGGCATGGTCGACAAGCTGGTGGGGGATTCGATCCATGCGCTGTTCAACGCGCCGCTGGATCAGCCGGACCATGCAGAGGCGGCGCTGGCCTGCGCGGCAGAGCTGATCACCGCGACCGAGGCGTTCCGGGCAGGGCAGGGGGGCTTTGGCCGCACAAGGATCGGTATTGAAACCGGGCAGGCGGTGCTGGGCGATGTAGGGTTTGGCGGCAAGATTGATTACACCGCGCATGGCGATGCGGTGAACCTTGCGGCGCGGCTGCAAGACGCGAACAAAAGCTTCGGCACCCAGATCTGCATCGGGCCGGGCACGGCGGCGCGTGTTGGCAATCTCCGCCCCTTGGGCGAGACGGAGATCCGGTCTTTCGGGCGGCTGGCGTTATTTACGCTGCCTTAAACCTCGACGGCGATCTGCCCCATCGGATGCGAACAGCAGGCGAGGATATAACCTTCGGCAATGTCATCATCCGAAATGCCGCCATTGTGCACCATATGCACCTCGCCTGCGGTTTTCTTCACCTTGCAGGTGCCGCACAGGCCAAAGGTGCAGCCCGAAGGAATGTTGAGGCCGGACCGTTTCGCCACCGCCAGCACGGTATCGGTTTCGCCGCAGGCCACAGTCAGCCCCGAGGCGCTGAAGGTGATCTCGGCCTTGGCACCTTCTTCGGGCGACACATCGTTGATCACCGGGGCCTCGGCCTCGGTCGACACCGGCGCGCCAAAGCTTTCCTGATGGTAATGCGCCATGTCGAAGCCGATGGAGGTCAGCATTTCGCGCACCCCCTGCATGAACGGCTCCGGCCCGCAGCAGAACACCTCGCGGTCCAGATAATCGGGGGCCATCAGCCCCAGCATGATCTGGCTCAGACGGCCCTTGTAGCCGGGCCAGGCGCGGAAGGCATCGGTCTCTTCCACGGTAAAGCGCAGCTGCAATCCGGGCACGCGGTTGGCAAACTGTTCCAGCCGTTCCCGAAAGATGATTTCCGACGGGCGTTTGGCGGCATGCACGAACACGATGTCGGGCATTTCGCCCGAATCCCAGGCCCAGGTCGTCATCGACATCATCGGCGTGATGCCCGATCCGGCCGAGATGAACAGGTATTTTTTCGCCGGGGCGCGGTGAAAGCTGAAAATCCCGGCAGGGCCAAAGGCCTTGATCTTCATGCCGGGTTTCAGGTTGTCCAGCATCCAGCGCGTGCCGATCGAAGTGACCTGCGCCTTGACGGTGATCGAGATCGACAGCGGGCGCGAGGGCGACGATGAGATCGTATAGGTGCGCTGCACATTGCCGCCGGGCACAGGAATGTCGAGCGTGATGAACTGCCCCGGCTGATAGTCGAACCACGCGCCCGAGGGCGCGCGGAAGGTGAAGGTGGCGGTATCATCGGTCTCCGGCACCACCATGGCACATTCCAGCAGCTCGCTGTCATTCCATGGCGCGGCAGACCAGTTCATGCGGTTCTTGCCCATGCGCTTACTCCGCCGCCAAGGCGGGCTTGGGGGCCAGCCGTTTGCTCATCACGTTGCAATACCAGTCGACGAACTGGATCACGCCCTCTTCCTGAATGGTGGAATAGGGGCCGGGCTCATAGGCGGGCGACAGGATGCCTTTCTGGTTTTCTTCCACCACCTGACGGTCCTCGTCATTGGTGTTCAGCCAGACGCGGGTCAGCGTTTCCAGATCATAATCCACGCCTTCCACCGCATCCTTGTGCACCAGCCATTTGGTGGTGACCTCGGTTTCGGTGGGCGAAATCGGCAGGATGCGGAACACGATGGCATGATCACCAAGGAAATGGTTCCAAGTGTTGGGATAATGGAAGAACAGCAGGCTGCCCGCATCATTGAATGGCATTGCACCCATGCGTTTGGCCACGGCGGCCTTGGTCGACATGGTATAGCTTTCGGCGTTGTTCAGCAGCGGGATCCGGGCCAGACGCCATTGCATGTCGGGGTGGTTCACAAAGCGCGACGGCAGACCGGCCGCTTCGCAGCGTTTCCAGTGATCCAGAATGTCGGGGCTGGCGGAATCCGGGCCTTCCATCGCCGTCATGCGCGGATTGTCGGAATAGGTGCGGCACAGCGAGGGGTGCGAACCGCCACAATGGTAGCATTCGCGGTTGTTCTCGATTACCAGCTTCCAGTTGCCGTTTTCCACGATGGTCGACGAAAACGCGACCTTGGCATCCTTCAGCCCCGAGGGGGCGAGATAGGACATCAGCTTGGGCGCCAGATCGCTGATCGGCGGCGGCACTTCGGCCAGACAAATGAACACCATGCCGCCCAGATCGACGCAATGCACCTTTTTCAGCCCATGCGCGGCGGGATCAAACCCTTCCTGCATGTCACGCGCATAAAGCAGCTTGCCGTCCAGATCATAGGTCCACTGGTGATAGGGGCAGACAAGCTTCGGCGTGGAGCCGGTTTCCTTGGCGCAGAGCCGCTGGCCGCGATGGCGGCACACGTTGTGAAAGGCGCGGATCATGCCATCATTGCCGCGCGTGATGACCAGCGGATAGGCCCCCACTTGCAGCGTGGCAAAGGCCCCCGCCTTGGGCAACTCGCACGAAGGCACGGCAAACAGCCATTCCCGATAGAACACATTCTCAAGGTCCAGGGCATAGACGCCCGGATCACAATAGAGGGCTTGCTCCAACGCATAGTCGGGGCGACGCGCAGCAAGGCGCGAGAGGGTCTCGGATTGGCTCAGCATTTGGCACCTCGCTAGGCCCTGCGCCTCCCCGCGCCGGACCGGATCATTCAGTTGCGAGGGGTTGGTGCGGTGCGTCCTGCCTCCTCGCAGGGCCAGCACAGCAAACCCGCCCCCGGCGGTTACGTTCCTGCAAGGCTGGTTTCCGGGCTGGGGGAGCGGGCTTTCCACCCACGCGCGACGCCTTCCCAAGGGACCCCTCAGTGGCTTTCGTCGCGCTCTCCCGTTACCGTTGCGGGGGCAGCGCCGGCTTTGCACCGGCTTCCCAATTCTCCGCTGTTTCCAGCGGCACCTTGCCAGCCAGAACTATCCTGAAAGCGACGGGCACCATGTGCGGATTGCGACATTGCGGCATCCAAAACCGGACAGCGATGCAGATGCCGGGGCGGCGGAATTTGCCGGGTCAGGCGCGGGCAGGCGGTGCGAGCCGTGCCAACTCTGCCGCAGCGTCAATCAGCGGCCCCACCGGGCGGGAATCACACAGCATCACCGCATGGGCGATGGCCTGTCCGGGCTGCGCGCGGCGGGTGTGATGCAGCACATGCAACAGCAGCTGTTCGGGCTTGGTCAGCACGGCGGCGCAGCCTGCGCAGAACGGGTTGGAATAGCGGAACCCGTCCGACCGCGAAATCGCCATGACATGCACCATCTGCACGACGGCGGCGCAGATCCTGTCGCCCTGGATCGGGCCGAACTGCACCCGCGCGGCATCTTGCGGCTCCATCACCAGGGGCGGCAGGTTCTGCGCCATCTGGGCGAAGACAAGCCGCATCACATCCAGGCATTGCCGTTCGAACAGATCAAAGACGGCATCGCTCAGCAGCGATTCGCTGGGGCCGGGTGTGCCGCAGCGGCGGGTCTGGCGGGTGGAATATGTCATGTCTGGCCTCGCGCAAAGGGCACCGCGCCGCAGCCGAGGGAGGGGGCGCGCGGTGCCGAGTGTATGAATCTGCCTCGGTCCTTCGGCTTCTGTGGCCGCCTGTCGACACTGGGTGATAATTTCTTACTAAAACAGTATGGAATGTCAAGTGCCGGAATACACGACCCGTTGCCGGGCGTCAGTTTCGCGGCATTGCAGCATCACAGTCACAAAACCGTGGCATGGCGATGCGACACAGGGTCGACCGCAGCCTTCTGTGAGCTTTGCCCATGCCCCGTCCCGCAGCCCCCCGGCATCACCGCAGCCTGTTTCTGTCTGACCTGCATCTGGGGGCGCTTGGCTGCCGCGCCGATCTGATCCGCGACTTTCTGGAAGCGAACAGTGCCGATACCATCTATCTGGTGGGCGACATCCTCGACATCTGGCATCCGCTGACGCTGACCTGGGGCCCGGCGCAGGACCGCATCATCGCCCTGTTGCGCCAGCGCGCGGCTGAAGGGGCGCGGCTGGTCTATCTGATCGGCAATCACGATGCGCCGCTGCGCGGGCCGCAGACGGCCCCGGCGGCGCAGGATCTGCCCGCCGAACTGGCCGAGGCGGTGACGCATCTTGCCGCCGATGGGCGACGTTATCTGGTGCTGCATGGCGATATCTGTGACGCGCGACTGTTGCGCTGGCACATCTGCACCCGTATCGGCAGCCGCATCGACGGGCTGCTGCGCGCGGCGGATCGCGGGCTGCGCCGGGTGCGGCGCAATCTGCGCCCCGAAGACCGCAGCCCGGTCGAATGGCTGCTGACCGCGCTGAATACGGTGCTCTATGCGGGCAAGGCGCATGAGCGGCGCTTGATCGCGCTGGCGCGGGGCAATGGCCATGATGGTGTCATCTGCGGCCATTTCCATGTGGCGGCGCTGCATGGCGACCATGGGCTGATCTATGCCAATTGCGGCGATTGGGTGGATAGTTTCACAGCGATTGCCGAAGACGCCGAAGGGCGCCTGTCGGTGCTGGGCGGGCGCGAAGCTCTGCGGCAGGCCGCAGCCCAGCCCGATCTTCTGGCCGAGGGGGCGGCATAATGCTGGCGCTGGTTCTTGGCGGCGTTGCGGTGCTGATGCTGCTGGCCCATCTGCTGACCGTCTGGCTGGCGTTGCCCCGGTCTGCGAAGCCATCGTCGCATACACCATTGACCCCGATCCTGCTGCTGCGCCCGGTGTGCGGGCTGGACCGTTTCGATCCCGAAACGCTGGCCTCGACGTTCCGGCAGGATCACCCCGACCATGAGGTGATCTTCTGTGCGGCGCGGGCGGATGATCCTGCGGTGCCGGTGGTGCGCGGCCTGATCGCGGCGCATCCGCAGGTGCGCGCCTGTCTGATGATCGGAGAAACGCGGATCAGCGGCAACCCGAAGCTGAACAATCTGGTCAAAGGCTGGCAGGCGCGGGATACCGCATGGGTCGCCATGGCCGACAGCAATCTGCTGCTGCCGCCGGATTACCTGCGCCAATTGGCGCAGACGTGGCACGAGGATCGTGGACAGGGCGCGTGCGGGCTGGTCACCTCGCCTGCCGTGGGCATCCGCCCCGATGGCCTGTGGGGCGCGCTGGAATGTGCCTTTCTGAACACCAATCAGGCCCGCTTGCAACTGGCGGCGGATCGGCTTGGCGTTGGTTTTGCGCAGGGCAAAACGCTGTTCTGGCACCGCGACCAATTGGAGATGGCAGGTGGCTTGCCCGCCCTTGGCCGCAATCTTGCCGAAGATGTTGCGGCCACCAAGGCCGTGCGCGGCTTGGGCCTGCGGGTGCGGCTGACGGCGCGCCCCTTTGCCCAACCCATCGGTGTGCGCGGCTTCGCGCAGGTCTGGGCGCGGCAATTGCGCTGGTCCAAGGTGCGGCGTGACGGTTTCCCGGGCCTGTTCGCGCTGGAGCCGCTCAACGGTGCGCTGATCCCGGCCTTGGCGCTGGTGTCGGCGCTGGCCCTGGCGGATCTGCCGCTGTGGCCCGCGCTGGTCTATCTGGCGGTCTGGTATGGGGCCGAGGCGCTGCTGGCGCGGGCGCAGGGCTGGCCGATGGGGGGGCGTGATCTGCTCGCCTTGCCGCTGCGCGATGCGCTGATGCCGGTGATCTGGGCGGCCACCTTTCGCAGCCGGGGGTTTGAATGGCGCGGCACCGCCCTTGCCCCGCAGGCAGAATGAGCGGCGCATATGTTCACCCCTGACGCCGCGACCCAATTGATCAGCACCTATGGCCTGTGGATCCTCGCGCCCGCAGCGGTGCTGGAAGGGCCCATCGTCACGGTCGTGGCGGCATGGCTGGCCCAGATCGGGCTGCTGGATCTGCGGGCGGTGCTGATCATGGTGGTTGTGGCGGATCTGATCGGCGATGTGCTGCTTTATGCGCTGGGGCGGGGGCTGTTGCCTGCATTGCCGGATCGTCTGCGCGCCCGGCTGGGGTTGGGGCAGGCGCGTCTGGAACGGCTGGCCACGCATTTCAGCAATCATGGCGCGTCGTCGCTGATCCTCGGCAAGCTGACCCATACGGCGGGCGCTGTCGTGCTGGTGGCCGCTGGCATGGCGCGGATGCGCTTTGTCCCCTTCCTTCTGTGGAACACGGCGGCGACGCTGCCCAAATCGCTGGTCTTTGCCGCCCTGGGCTGGAGCCTTGGCGACGCCCATGCCCGGATCGAGGACTGGATCGCCAATGCCTCGCTTCTGCTGCTGTTGGCGATTGTGCCGGTGGTTCTGGTCTGGCTGTGGCGGCGGCGGGTGGTATCATGACGGCGCGCCTGTCCTGCATCGTTCCGGCCTATAACGAGGCGGCGCGTATCGGCGCGGTGCTGGCGGTGTTGGCCCCTCATCCGTTGCTGGCCGAGGTGATCGTGGTAGATGATGGCTCGTCGGACGGCACGGCAGATATGGCGATGCGCCATCCGGTGCGGGTGATCCGGCTGCCGGGCAACCGCGGCAAGACGGCAGCCTTGGCGGTGGGGCTGGCGGCGGCGCAGCACGATGCCGTCATGCTGATCGACAGCGACCTGAGCGGGCTGACGGCGGCGGATGTCACCGCGCTGGCCGCGCCTGTGCTGTCGGGGCAGGCCGATGCCACGATCAGCCTGCGTGGCAATGCGCCGGGCCTGTGGCGCTGGATCGGGCTGGATTACATCTCGGGCGAGCGGGTGTTTTCACGCGCTCTGCTGGCAGGGCAGGGGGAGGTGCTGCGCCGCCTGCCGAAATTCGGCTTCGAAGTGTTTCTGAACGCGATCTGGATCCGGCAGCGGCTTCGGCTTGCCGTGGTGCGCTGGCCGGGGGTGTCGAGCCCCAGCAAGGCGCAGAAGCGCGGCGTGCTGGCGGGGCTCTGGGCCGATGCCGCCATGCTGGCCGATATGGTCCGCACCATCGGCCTGCCCACGGCGCTGCAACAGATCCTCCGGATGCGCGGCGTCAGGGTGTAAGGCCCAGCCCGGCAAAGGCTTCGGCAATGCGGGCCTCACCCCAGCGGGCAACGGCAGAGGGCGCGGCCCCGGCGCTGGCGATATCCACACCCTCGCCCGCCAGCAGCGTGCGGCTGGCCCCGGCGGCTTGCACCACGACGCGCCCGCGTGCCACGAACACGCCGTAAGTGCCCCGGCTTGGCCCGGCAAAAAACCGGGTGCCGCGCACGCCGATCTGCGCAAAGGCGCTTTGCACGGTCAGATCCAGCGGGGGCAGATCATCGGGGCGGTCAAAGACCACGGCCCCGCCGATGCTGATGACGCCGCCCAGATCGGCGGTAAAGCGATCAATGGTGAACTGCGCATCGGGGCCAAGATGGATCTGGGTCTGCGTGAACAGCTCAAGCGTCGCAAGGCTGTCTGCTGCCGTCGCCACCATATCGCCCTCGGTCAGCGGATCGTCGGGGTGCAGGGGATAAGCACCGCCTGTGCGGGTCAGGGTGGCGGTGCCGGTCAGGCTGCGCGTGGTGCCGATCGGCTCTGCCGCCCAGAGCCTGCGCGGCAAGACCGACAGGGCAGGGCTGGCAAGCAGCAGGCGGCGCGTCAGGGCAATGGGCATGGCAACCCCCTTTGATGATCTGCGCCGACCCTATCAGCTGTCGGAGCGGCTGCGAAGTGTCTCAGGGAACAGTCCGGATCGACAGTTTTGTCGACAATATGTGCGCGTGGCCTTTCCAACCGCAGCCCCAAGTAGTTTAACCAGTGTCGGACCAGACCGGATAGACAGCGATGTTCCTTGATACCGCCCTGCTGATCGTGGCCGCCTTCGGGGCGGGTGTGCTGAATACCATTGCAGGGGGCGGCACGTTTCTGACCTTTCCGGCCTTGGTCTTTACCGGCGTTCCGCCGGTGATTGCCAATGCCACCAGCTCGGTTGCGGTGTTTCCGGGCTATCTTGGCGGGGCCATCGGGTTCCGGCAGGAACTGGCGCAGATGAACCGAGCGCAGCTGCTGCGCCTGTCAGCCATCACGCTGGCCGGGGGGCTGTGTGGGGCGCTTTTGCTGATGATCTCTTCCAATGCGGCCTTTTCGGTTGTGGTGCCGTTCCTGCTGCTGGGGGCGACGCTGGCCTTTCTGTTCGGAGATCAGATCCGCAGCTTTGCCGCCGCGCACAGCCGGGGCGTGACGCCGCAAGGGGCGGTGGGCCTGTTCGCGGTCAGCCTCTATGGCGGCTATTTCAACGGCGGGCTGGGCATCCTGCTGCTGGCGCTGTTCTCGCTCTGGGGGATGAGCAATATCCACCAGATGAACGGGCTGAAAAGCGGGCTGTCCTTCCTGCTGACGGCGATTTCGGTGGTGGTCTTTGCTGCCGCCGGGCTGGTGAGCTGGCCACAGGCCATCGTGATGATGCTGGCCTCGACGGCGGGGGGGTACCTTGGCGCGCCACTGGCACGGCGGTTGCCGAAAGCGGTGATCCGCGCGATTGTCGGGCTGATCGGCTTTGGCATGACAGCGGTGTTCACCGCGCGTCTGTTCGCCTGATCGCCCCTCCCGCCGCTGCCTGACCATCTGGTCGAATCTGCATACAAGGCGCATGATGACTTTTGCGGGGTCATCATGTTTTCAGGGGCAGCAAAATTTGCGCAATATGCCAGTTGCTTAGGCGGAATTATTGCTGTCGAAAATATTGTCGACAAAATTATTGACAAAATGGTCCGCAATTCTGACAGTGGAGACAGGACGACAGGCACAGTGCCGCCCCGTCCGCCATCTGCCCGCAAGTTCCGGCATCAGACCGGGAGGAGGCGGGCCTACAACAGGGATCGACCATGACCTTCAAAACCACCCTGCTTGCCGGCGTCGCCCTCGCCTGCCTCGCCACTGCCGGATCGGCACAAACCCTGCGCTGGGGGGCCGCGCGCGACATCAATTCGCTGGACCCGTATTCCTACGGCTCCACCTTCACCATCAGCTTTCTGAACCATGTTTACGAAGGGCTGGTGCGCTACAATTCCAATCTGGAAATCGAACCGGCGCTGGCGACGGAATGGGAAGTGCTGCCCAACAACATCTGGCGCTTCAAGCTGCGTCAGGGCGTGAAATTCCATGATGGCGCGGATTTCACGGCGGATGACGTGGTCACCTCGCTGGCCCGCGTCAGCCATGCCGACAGCCCGCTGAAGGGCAACCTGCCCGCCTATAAATCCGCCACCAAGGTGGATGATTACACGGTCGACATCGAACTGGTCGGCACCTATCCCCTGCTGCTCAATGACCTGACCAACATCCACATGTTCGATGCGGGCTGGCTGAAAGAGCACAATGCCGAAGTCCCGACCGATGTGGCCAAGAAGGTGGAAGGCTATCCGACCTTCAACGCCAATGGCACCGGGCCGTTCAGCGTGGAAAGCCGCGTGCCGGACAGCAAGACCATCCTCGCCGTCAATGACGGCTGGTGGGATACGCCGCAGCACAATCTGAAGCGCATCGAATTCACCCCCATCGCCTCCGAGGCGACGCGGGTTGCGGCGCTGCTGTCGGGCGAGATCGACTTTACCGAAAAGGCCCCGGTGCAGGATCTGCCGCGCCTCGCCGCCGCACCGAATGTCAAGGTGATGGAAGGCAACGAGCTGCGCACCATCATGTTCGGCTTCAATTTTCAGGACAAGCTGCACAATGGCGAGCCGAACCTGTTCAAGGACAAGAAGATGCGCGAGGCCGTCGGGCTTGCCATCGACCTGAACCTGATCCGCGACAAGGTGATGCGCGGCAAGTCGCGGGTGACCGGCACCATGGTTGCCCCGGCGATCCCCGGCTATGATGCGGCCCTGGATACCCCGCCGGTCTATGATCCGGAAAAAGCGGCGGCGATGATCAAGGAACTGGGCGCAGAGGGTTATGCCTTCGAGATCATGTGCTCCAATGACCTCTGGGTGAACGAAGAGGAAATCTGCAACGCGCTGGTGTCGATGCTGACCCGCGTCGGCCTTGCCCCGCGCCTGAACATCGCGCCGAACGCCGTGCAGCAGGTCAAGCTGACCAATGGCGAAGCCGATATGTTCGCCTTCGGCTGGGCCAACGAGCCGATGCTCGACAGCTATTCGATCCTGCTGCAAACCTTCCAGACCAAATCCGACAATGCCGGGGTGTTCAACTGGGGCGGCTGGTCCTATCCTGAAATGGACAAGCTGATCATTGCGGCCTCGACCGAGCTGGACCGCGAAAAGCGTCTGGCGATGCAAAGCGCCGCGCTGAAGATCGTGAAGGACGAGTCGATCATGCTGCCCTTCCACCAGCAGCCGATGGCCTGGGCCACGTCTGACAAGGTGGAAAGCGTCGTGCAGCTTTCGGACAACAAGGGTCGTCACTGGCTGACCCGCATGGCCGAGTGATCGCGCCGGTTTGATCCCTTGCCCGGCGCAACATCGCGCCGGGCCTCCTCATCCACAGGGAGCCAGTAACGTGATTGTTTTCCTTATCAAACGGCTGGCCAACGCGGCGCTTGTCATGCTTGTCGTGGCGCTGATGGCCTTCATGATCTTCCGCTTTGTCGGGGATCCCATTCAGCTCATGGTGAACGAGCAGACAACGCAGGTCGAACGCGATGCGCTGCGCGAGCGGCTTGGCCTGAACGAGTCAGTGGTGATGCAATACCTGCGCTTCGTCGGCAATGCGGTGCAGGGCGATTTCGGGATTTCCTATCGCAACCAGCAAGAGGTGATGAGCCTGATTGCCGAACGCTTTCCGGCCACCATCGAACTGGTGCTGATGGCCACGATCATCTCGCTGGTGGTGGGGGTGCCCTTCGGTGTGATCACCGCGATCCACCGGGGCAAATGGTATTCCGAAGGTTTGCAGTTCCTGTCGATCATCGGCGTGTCGCTGCCCAGTTTCGTGATCGGCATTCTGCTGATCCTGGTGTTCTCGGTCATTCTCAATATTGCACCGGCCTTTGGTCGTGGCGAGGTTGTCAGCATCGGCTGGTGGACCACGGGCCTGCTGACGCCATCGGGGCGGGCCGCGCTGATCCTGCCCTCCATCGCGCTTTCCTTCTATCAGATCACGCTGGTGATGCGGCTGGTGCGCGCCGAGATGCTTGAAGTGCTGCGCTCGGATTTCATCAAATTCGCCCGCGCCCGTGGCGTGCCCGCATGGCGGGTGCATTACAGCCATGCGCTGCGCAACTGCCTGATGCCGGTGGTCACGATGACCGCAATGAACATCGGGGCGCTGATCGCCTTCGCGCTGATCACCGAAACCGTGTTCCAATGGCCGGGCATGGGGCTGCTGTTCATCCAGGCGGTGACCTTTGTCGATATCCCGGTGATGGCGGCCTATCTCTGCATCGTCTCTTTCATCTTTGTCGCGCTGAACACGCTGGTGGACATCACCTATGCGCTGATCGACCCGCGCCTGCGCAATGCCAAGGCCTGAGCCATGACAGTCAACCTCAAATCTCCCGGAGTTCTGGCCCGTCTGCGCCAGAGCGACCTCTGGTGGTCTTTCACCCATCAGCGCAGTGCGGTCTTTGCCGCCGTGCTGCTGACGGTGCTGATCGTCAGCGCCTTCACCGCACCGCTGTATGCGCCGCAGAATCCGTTTGATCCGGCCCAGCTGGAACTGTGGAATGCCGAAATTCCGCCGATCTGGCTGGAGGGCGGGCAATGGCCCTATCTTCTGGGCACCGATACCCAGGGGCGCGATATCCTGTCGGCCATCCTCTATGGCTCGCGCATCTCGATCCTGATCGGCATCGCCTCGGTGGTATTCGCGCTGGTGATCGGCATCGGCACCGGGCTGGTCGCGGGCTATTATGGCGGTTTCGTCGAAAACGCGCTGATGCGGGTGGGCGACATCCTGCTGTCGATCCCCACCATCCTGATCGCCATTCTGGTCAGCGCCATCGTGCGGGAACTGCTGCCGCCCAGCCTGCGCGAAATCGGTGCCGGAGCGGTGCTGGTGCTGGCCATCGTGCTGAGCGGCTGGGTGCAATATGCCCGCACCGTGCGCGCACAGACGGCGGTGGAACGGCGCAAGGAATATGTGCAGGCGGCGCAGCTGCTCAAGGTGCCTGCGCGGCGCATCATGTTCAGCCATATCCTGCCCAACACGCTGACCCCCATCCTGGTTGCGGCCACGCTGAACTTCGGCATGGCGATCCTGACCGAGGCGACGCTGTCTTTCCTCGGGATCGGGATGCCGCCCAGTCAGCCCAGCCTCGGCACGCTGATCCGCCTTGGCAACCAGTTCCTGTTCTCTGGCATGTGGTGGATCGTGCTGTTCCCCGTGCTGCAACTCTGCCTGCTCGTCGTGTCCGTCAACCTGTTGGGTGACTGGCTGCGCGACGCGCTGAACCCGAAATTGAGGTAAGTGATGACTGACCTTCTGATCCGCAATATCCGTCCGATGGCGGGCGACGCAGCTGACCTGTTGATCCGTGCCGGGCGTATCGTGGCAATGGGCCAGAACCTTGCTGCCGAAGGTGTCGCAGTGGAGGACGGGCAGGGCGCGATTGCCATTCCGTCGCTGACCGATGCGCATACCCATCTGGACAAGACGACCTGGGGCATGGGCTGGTATGCCGGTCGCAAGGGCGGCGCGTTGCAGGCCCTGATCGACAACGAACGCAACGAACGGATCCCGCTGGGCCTTGATGTGCATCGCCAGTCGATGCGCCACGCCCTGCAACTGATTGCCAATGGCACCGGCCAGATCCGCAGCCATGTCGATGTGGACCATGATCACAAGCTGACCCTGCTTGAAGGCAAGCTGCGCACCCGCGCGGCCTTGCAGGGGGCGGTGGATATCCAGATCGTTGCTTTCCCGCAATCCGGCCTGATGATCCGCCCCGGCGTCTATGAGCTGCTGGACGAGGCGCTGGCCATGGGGGCCGATGTCGTTGGCGGGCTGGATCCGTCGTCGATGGACCGCGATCCGAAAGCCTCGCTTGATGCGATTTTCCGGCTGGCCGAAAAGCACGGCAAGCCGATCGACATCCATCTGCACGAATATGGCGAGCTGGGGGCCTTCACGCTGGAGGAGATCATCATCCGCACCCGCGCACATGGCATGCAGGGCAAGGTGGGCGTGTCGCATTGCTTCTGCCTCGGGATGCCCGATCCGCACCGGGTTGGCCCCTTGATGGATCAGGTCGCGCGTGAAGATATCCGCATCTTCACCACCGGCCATCCCTCTGCCGAAGTGCCGTCGTTGCAGGACATGCGCGCGGCGGGGATCAAGGTGGGGCTGGGCTGCGACGGCATCCGCGACACCTGGGGTCCGTGGGGCCAGCCCGACATGCTGCACCGCGCTCGGATCGTCGGCATGAAGAACCGGATGCGCCGCGATGACGAGCTGGAGCTGCTGCTGGACGCCGCCTCGCGCGGCGGGGCCGAGGCGATGGGGATGGACGCACAGGGGCTGGCCCTCGGTGCCGTGGCCGACCTGACGCTGGTGGCGGGCGAAACTCTGGCCCATGCGGTTGTCGAAGAGGCACCGCGTCCGCTGGTGGTCAAGGGCGGGCGTGTCGTGGCCCGCAACGGCGCGCTGGCCCTGCCGGGGATCACCATGCCATGAGCGCGTTTCGTGACCTGACGCTGGGCGCCGCCGCGCCCGGCCGTACTGCCCTGACCGCCGATTGGGTGCTGGGCCATGCGGCGGGTGGCCATTGCCTGATCCCGAATGGCGAAGTGGTGTTCGAGGCGGGGCGCATCCTGCATGTCGGCCAACGGTTCGAGGGCGAGGTGGCCCGGCGAATCAGCCTTGGCTGCGCGCTGATCTCGCCCGGCCTGATCGACCTTGATGCCCTGTCGGATCTCGATACCACGGTGCTGAGCATCGACCATGGCCCCGGCTGGGCAAAGGGCCGGGTCTGGCCGCGCTCTTATGTCGAGCGTGGCCCCTATGAGATGTATGCGCCGGAAGAGTTGGCCTTCCAGAAACGCTATGCTTTTGCGCAGCTTTTGCGGAACGGCATCACCACCGCTGCCCCCATCGCCTCGCTGTTCTACCGGGAATGGGGCGAGACGGCAGCCGAATTCACCGCAGCGGCCGAGGCTGCGGGCGAGATGGGGCTGCGGGTCTATCTGTCGCCCGCCTATCGTGCGGGCGGCATGGTGCTGGAAGGGCCGGGCCAGATGGTGCCGGTGTTCGACGAGCCGCGCGGCATGGCGGGGCTGGACGAGGCCATCGCCTTCGTCACTGCGCAGGAGGGCCGCTTCGGCGGACTGGTGCGCGGTATGCTGGCCCCCGACCGGGTGGAAACCTGCACCGCGCCGCTGCTGCGCCGCACGCTGGACGCGGCACAGGATCTGGATTGCCGGGTGCGCCTGCACATGGCGCAGGGCGCGATGGAGGTGCAGACGGTTCAGGCGCTGCACGGCACCACCGCGCCGGACTGGCTGGCGCGGGAAGGGCTGCTGAACGACCGCATCCTTGCGCCGCATGCCACCAATGCGACCGACACCGATCTGGCCCATTACGCCGCCCATGGGGTAAGCGTGGTGCATTGCCCGCTGGTCTCAGGCCGGGGCGGGTCGATCCTGCGGTCGTTTGGCCGCCTGCGGGCGCAGGGCATCAATATCGCCATGGGTACCGATACCGCGCCCGCCGATATGCTGCTCAACCTGCTGACCGGGCTGATGACGGCCCGCATCGCCGATATTGACGCGCCGCATCAGCGCAGCGCCGATTTCTGGGATGCCGCCACGCTGGGTGGGGCCCGCGCGCTGGGGCGGGACGACATCGGGTGCCTGAAACCCGGAGCCCGCGCCGATATTGCGGTGTTCCGGCTGGATGATGCGATGATGACCCCGGCGATTGACCCGATCACCACGCTTGTCACCGGCGGCTCTGGCAAGGTGACGCAAGCCACCTTTGTCGACGGTCGGCTGTCGATGTGCGAAGGCCGTGTGGCCGGGATCGACCTTGCTGAAGCCCAGGCCCGCGCGCAGGCGCAGTTTGACGGGCTGCTGGCAAAATACCCCGAACGCAGCTGGCAGCATCGGCCCGTGGCCGAGCTGTTTCCCCCAAGCTATCCCGTCCGACAGGAGGCGACCCCATGACCGGCACACCCATGCTTGATGTCCGCGCATTGCGGGTGGAATTTCCGGGCCGGCACGGCACGGTGACGGCGCTTGCCGATGTCAGCCTGACCATTCAACCTGGTGAAATTCTGGGGGTGGTGGGCGAATCCGGGGCTGGCAAATCCATGACCGGGCTTGCCGTGCAGGGCCTGCTGGAACCGCCGGGCCATGTGGCGGGCGGCGAGGTCTGGCTGAATGGCCGCCGCATCGACACGCTGAGCGACCGCGAGATGGAAAAGGTGCGCGGGCGCGAGATCGGGGCGATTTTTCAGGATCCGCTGACCTCGCTCAACCCGCTGTTTTCGGTGGGCAAGCAGTTGATCGAGACGATCCGCCTGCACCTGCCGCTGTCCCGCGCCGAGGCGCGGCAACGCGCTATCGCCCTGCTGACCGAGGTGGGTATTCCCGGCCCGGAAGAGCGGGTTGACCATTTCCCGCACCAGTTTTCCGGCGGGATGCGGCAGCGTGTGGTGATTGCCCTTGCGCTGGCCGCGCGGCCCAAGCTGATCATTGCGGATGAACCGACCACGGCGCTGGACGTGTCGATTCAGGCGCAGATCACCTCGCTGCTGCGCCGGTTGTGCAAGGAAAACGGCACGGCAGTGATGCTTGTCACCCATGACATGGGGGTGATTGCCGAAACGGCGGATCGGGTGGCGGTGATGTATGCCGGGCGGCTGGTCGAGATCGGCCCGGTGGCCGAGGTCATCGCCCGCCCCAGCCATCCCTATACGCGCGGTCTGATGGGATCCATTCCCACGCTGGGCGCACGGGTGCCGCGGCTGCAACAGATCGACGGGTCGATGCCGCGTCTGGATGCGATCCCGCAGGGCTGCGCCTTCAACCCGCGCTGCCCGCATGTGATACCGCGCTGCCGGACAGACCGGCCCACGCTGCACGCCAGCGGCTCTGGCCAAAGCGCCTGCTGGCTCAACACCCTCGCACAGGAGAGCGCCGCATGACCTCCCCCGCCCTGACCGTCACCCATCTGACGCGGCTGTTCAACGTCTCGGCCCCGTGGCTGAACCGGGTGATCGAACGAAAGCCCAAGGCGTTTCTGCGGGCCGTGGATGACATCAGCTTTACCGTGCCGTCCGGCGGCTGTCTCAGTCTTGTCGGCGAAAGCGGCTGCGGCAAATCCACGGTCGCGCGTCTGGTGACGGGGCTTTACGAGGCCACCACCGGACAGATGCGCTTTGCCAATGGCAAGGATGGCAAACCCCTGGCGGCGCAGATGATCTTTCAGGATCCCTATGCCAGCCTCAACCCGCGCTGGCGTGTGTTCGACATCATCGCCGAGCCGCTGCGCGAGCTGAAACTGCGCGACAGCGAGGCCGAGATTGCCACGCGGGTGGGAGAGCTGCTGACGACGGTGGGCCTTGCCCCCCGCGACGGGCGCAAGTTCCCGCACGAGTTTTCGGGCGGGCAACGGCAGCGGATCTCCATCGCGCGGGCGCTGGCGACGGAACCGGAGTTTCTGGTCTGTGACGAGCCGACCTCGGCGCTGGATGTGTCGGTGCAGGCGCAGATCCTCAATCTGATGCGCCGCTTGCAGGATGAAATGGGGCTGACCTATCTGTTCATCAGCCATGACATGAGCGTGGTGCGCCATATGTCAGACCAGATTGCCGTGATGTATCTGGGGCGGATCGTGGAACAGGCGGCCACCGAAGTGCTGTTTGCCGACCCGAAACACCCCTATACGCAGCTGCTGCTGGAAACGATCCCGAATGTGGCCGATCCGCGCCGCGACCGGGTGCCGCAATCGGGCGAGGTGCCCAGCCCGATGGCCCCGCCGTCGGGCTGCACTTTCCATCCGCGCTGCCCGCAGGCCGATGCGCGCTGTTCGGCAGAGCGGCCGGAAATGCAGACCTATCAGGATGGCAGCCGCGTGGCCTGTCATCGCGTGGCCGAGGCCATGGCGGCGCTTGCCGTGCCTTCGGTTGGGGACCAACGCCTCTCAGCCTGACCGGGGCATCGTCAGGAAGGGCCGCGCCGGACATCCGGCGCGGCCCTTTTTCTTTGCCGGGTGGCTGGCAGGTCGTGGCTGGCAGAGCAGCACAGACGAAAAAACCGCGCCGATGGTCTGGCGCGGTCAGGTGTCCCGGGAGGGGGTCGCAGGATAGGGGTCAGGCGGTTTGCGCCAGCACACAGGCAGATTTGGCCCGCGGATAATCATAGGCACCGATCTTCGAGGTGGCATAGCCGCCACCCACCAGACCTTCGGCCAGTTTCACGGCGGCCGTCACGCCATCAATCACCGGCATGCCGGTCTGCAATTGCAGCCGGTCGCACAGATCCGACATGCCGGCACAGCCCAGCACCACGGCTTCGGCGCCATCCACATCGCGGGCGGCCTCGATCTCGCGGATCAGGCGCGCTTCGGCGGTGGTCGGGTCTTGCTCGAGCGCCAGCACCGGCATGTCCACGGCGCGCACCGCACGGCAGCGATGGCCCGCGCCGTAAGCTTCGACCAGATCTTCGATGATTGGAACCGAGCGGGGCAGGGTGGTGACGATGGAAAACCGGGTGGCGATGGTGGTGGCCACCTGCACGGCGGCCTGACAGATGCCGATCACCGGCCCCGCCGCGATTTCGCGCGCGGCGGCAAGGCCCGGATCGTCGAAACAGGCGATCACATAAGCATCCACGCCGCGCGCCTCACCGGCGCGGATCAGGTCGAGCATCGCAGGCACCGACATCGCCTCGTCGGCATGGCCTTCGATGCTGGCCGGGGTGCCTTTGGGATTGATGGCCTCGATTACCGTGCCGGGAAAGGCGCAGCGCCGGGCGCTGTCGGCAATCTGCATGGTCATCGACAGGGTGGAATTCGGGTTGATCACAAGGATTTTCATGGCTCAGGCTCTCACGTTCAGGCGGGCCTGCACCGACTCGATGCCCGGCGAGGGCATTTCAAACTGGCGGTCCGAGGTGATGTAATTGTCGGCATGAAGCCGGGCGATGGGTTGGTATCTGTCGGGGTCGACATAGCGCCCCTCTGCATCCAGGCAGTCGCGCCGCACATGCATGTGCACCACTTCGCCCAGCACGATCACGCGGCGGTCATAGTCGATCAGGCGTTCCACCCGGCATTCCATCGCGCAGGGGCTTTCCACCACACGCCGCGCCGCCACCTGTTCGCAGGCTGCCGCCGTCAGGCCGGCGAGCGAGATTTCATCCACATCCGGGGCCACGCCCAGCCCGCAGATCAGCATGGCATCGGCAATCGCCATATCCACCATGTTCACCACAAACTCGCGGTTGCGGCGGATGTTGCGCACGGTGTCTTTTTCCTGCCCGTCGGGTTTGGTCTGGATCCCCAGGATCACGATCGCCGGATCATGCGAGAACACGTTGAAAAAGCTCATCGGGGCGGCATTGTCCTGCCCGCCCTCGGACAGGGTGGACACCAGCGCAATTGGCCGGGGGCCAATGAAATTGGTCAGCAGGCGGTAACGGTCCTGCGCCGTGATCTGGGTGAAATCAAAATCCATCGGCTTTCCTGTCGGCTAAGGGTCATGCGGACATGGCGAGAATCCGCCCCGGATTTTCCCGGTTGTTCTCTTCGACAATATTGTCTACATTTTTGTAGTCAACATGAACGTGGCCCGCAGATTGACTTTTTACACTGCGCGGCAAAGATAGGGTGGAACCAAGGAGCCTCTATGTATCACAGCAAGGAAACCGTGACCGGCCCGACGGCCGAGATCTGCGAGCGTATCTGGCTGTCGATTGCGGAAAAGCGGCTCAGGCCCGGTGCGCGGCTGAAAGAAGAACAGCTGGCCGAGATTTTTGATGTCAGCCGGGCGCGGGTGCGGCAGGCGCTGGCGGTGCTGGAAAGCGACGGGCTGGTGACCATCGTGCCCAACCGCGGTGCCTTTGTGTCCGAGCCGGGGGTGGACGAGGCGCGTGATGTGTTCCATGTGCGCAAACAGATCGAAGCGCGGGTGATGGAGCGGTTGATTGACCGCATCACCGATGACGACATTCCGCTGCTCGATGCCCATCTGACGCAAGAGCGCGAGGCCGATCAGCGCGGCGATACCTCGGCCACGATCCGCCTTTCGGGCGGGTTTCACCTGCTGCTGGCTGAACTGGCGGGATCAAGCTTTCTGTTCGGCATCCTGCGCGACCTGATTTCGCGCAGCTCGCTGATCACGGCGATGTATCGCGCGCGGCATCTGCACAATTGCGGCCCGGATGAACATGCGGCCCTGATCGACCGCATCCGCGCCCGCGACAAGGCCGGGGCGTTGCACATCATGCATCACCACCTGCAACACGTCGAGGATGAGCTGGATCTGACCGAAGAAGTGCCCACCATCCGCGATCTGCGGCAGGCGCTGGTCTGACCTTTCCGTCAGGCATGAAAAAACCGCCCCCGCCAGAACTGGCAGGGGCGGCATGTGTTGGTCAGGTGGTGAGATCTGTTATTTCAGACGCTCGACCACGCTTTCGGCAAAGGCATCGACCATCGCCGCGTAATGTTCGGGCGAGTCGGTGAAGCTGCTGGCCGGGGCCACGCCATCTTTCAGATAGCGGTTGGCAATCTCGATCGAGACCGACAACTCATAGGTATCAAGCTGGGTACCTTCGGCGTTGGTGATGCGGATCACACCGACCAGCACCGAATCCGCCACACCAAGTGTGGTCTGGAAGCTGTTGGCAAGCGACACTTCGTTGATGTCGACGCCGACGGTCACGCCATCATCCTTGATCCGGTCCTGAACGCGCGACAGGATGGCGGCCTGAAGATCGGTTGCAAGGTTGCCCCAGTATTTTGCAGCGGCTTCATTGCCGATGGCCGACACATCGGTCTCCACCGCAACGTCTTTGATCATCATGGTATTGGCCGAAGCCATGGGCGCGGCAAAAGCGGCAGATACAGCCAGAACGTGAAGCAGTTTCATGTTAACCTCTTGATGTCGCCGGGGAATATCATGTTCCCCCTATGCAGACACAACGCGCTGATGGCGGATTGGGTTCCGCTGGGATCCGATTCATTTTTTAACCCCTTTGCCAAGGCACGGCCCTTCGCTGCCACGCAGGTATGAAAAAAGGGGGCCGAAGCCCCCTTTGTCGTGGATGGTGCGCCGATCAGGCGGCCAGCGTTTCGGTCGATGAAAAGAACATCGCCTGACTGACGGCAGAACGCAGCTGATCTTCCGAGAAGGGCTTGGTGATCAGGAACGCCGGCTCCGGGCGTTCGCCGGTCAGCAGCCGTTCGGGGAAGGCGGTGATGAAGATCACCGGCAGATTGTCGAACTGCGCAAGGATGTCATTCACCGCGTCGATGCCCGAGGAATTGTCGGCAAGCTGGATGTCGGCCAGGATCAGATCGGGCCGTTCGCGCGAGGCCAGCGCCACCGCCTCGTCGCGGGTGCGGGCGATGCCGGTCACGGTATGGCCGATCTCGGTCACGATATCCTGAATGTCCATCGCGATGATGGCTTCATCCTCGATGATCATCACGCGCCCTGCGACAGAGCTTTCCATCTCGCGCATGGCGATGCCGATCAGCTCTGCAGCCTCGTCCGTGTCGATTTGCAGGATGCCGCCGATTTCGACATGGCTGAATCCTTCGATCACCGACAGCAGCAAAGCCTCGCGCGAATTGGGGGTCAGCCGCGCCATATGCCGCTGGGCCTGCGCCGACAGGCTGCTGTCCGCCTCGCCCACCGGGGCCCCGGCACTGGCCCAGACAAGGTGGAACACATGAAACAGCGCCACCTTCGGGCTGTCTGCTGCGTCCAGCACCGACATATCTTCCAGCAACGCTTCCAGCGTTGCGGCGGCAAACGTATCGCCACTGGTCTGACTTCCGGTCAGCGCGCGCGCATAGCGACGCAGATAGGGCAGATTGGCCCCGATGGCAGAGGTGAGATCGGCAGAACCGGGCCGGGTCATATAAAGCTCCCTGTCAGAGATAGAACGCGATTTTTACGGGAACCAAACGCGCTGACTTGCGTTTGGTTCCGTGTAAAGTTGCGGGGGTTCCGAAATAGCGCCATGATCAATCCGATGTCAAAAAGCCAGCCTAACTCAAATGTGCAGCAGCAGATCGACGAAAACCTCAAGCGGGTCTACGACGAGGCGCTGAAAGAAGAGATCCCGGATCGCTTCAAGCAGCTGCTTGCCCAGCTGAAAGCCAAGGAGGAGGGCAAATGACCCTCACTCCGCTGGTGAGTGGTGATCCGCGCGACGAAATGCCCGTGCATCTGCCAGCCCTGCGAGCCTTTGCCATCTCGTTGACCCGCAACGTGTCAGAGGCCGATGATCTGGTTCAGGATACCATCGTGAAAGCCTGGTCGAACATCGACAAGTTTACCGTGGGCACCGACCTGCGGGCCTGGATGTTCACGATCCTGCGCAACACGTTCTTTTCGCACCGGCGCAAGCGCAAGCGCGAGGTGGCCGACCCTGATGGCATCCACGCAGCCGGGCTGTTTGAAAAGCCCGAACATGACGGGCGTCTGGCGTTCAATGATTTTCTGGGGGCCTTCGATCAACTCTCGCCCGAACACCGCGAGGTGCTGATCCTTGTCGGGGCCAATGGCTATTCCTGCGAAGAGGCGGCGGCGATGATGGGCGTGGCGGTGGGCACGGTGAAAAGCCGCACCAACCGCGCCCGCGCGAAACTGACCGCCCTTCTGGGCATGGCCGAGGGCGAAGACATCCTGAGTGGTGATGTCGGCTCTACCCTCGCCGTGATGAGCCGGTCAGGAACCCAGGCGGCATGACGCAGACTCCCTTGCAGCAAGGCCGGGTCTGGCCGTTCCGGCGGCTGGGCTTCCGCATGATGGTGATGTTCGGCATCGTGTTGATGCCGCTTGCCGTGCTGAGCTTTGTTCAGACCGAACAATATCAGGACGAGGCCGCCGCCCGCGCCGAAGCCGCCGTTCTGGGCACCACCATGCAGGCGGCGGCGCCGCTGATCGACCGCATCACCCGCTCCGAAGGGGCGGTGGCGGCGCTGGCCGTGGCCCTGCCTGCGGCGCTGGATGATCCCGCGCGCTGTTCTGCCTTGCTGGCGCGGTTTCTGGCCGCGCCGGGCAATGAAGACTACTCCTTTGCAGGTTATGTCCCCCGCAATCTGCAAATGGACTGTTCGCCGCAGGGCGCGCGCAATCTGCAGGATTTCCCCGAACTCCTCACGGTGATGGACGAGGGCAAACCCACGGTGCGGGTCAATACGCATGGCCCGGTATCTGGCACCAGCGTGCTGATCTTTTCGCATCCGGTGCGCGACGCCTTGGGGCGGGTGACGGGTCTTGTTTCGCTGTCTTTGCCGCATACGGCCATCGAGATGGAAGCCCATGGCGCCGTGTCCGACAGTGCGATGCGCGATCCTGTGGCGCTGATCACCTTTGATGCCAGTGGCGAAATCCTGACTTCCAGCGTCGGCATGGACGAGGCCGCACAGCGCCTGCCTGCCAATCGCGCGCTCAGCGCGCTGGCCGGGCGGGGGGCGCAAAGCTTTTCGGCGCAATCCGTCGCCGGATTTGACCGGGTTTTTGCCGTGGTGCCGCTGGCCTCGGGCAATCTGTTCCTGCTGGGCAATTGGGCCATGGCAGGAACCGATACGACGATCTTCCAGACAGCCGTGCCCATCGTGGCGTTTCCGGCCCTGATGTGGCTGGCCAGCCTTCTGGTGGCGCAGCTTGCCGCCGAACATCAGGTCTTGCGCCATATCCGCGCCCTGCGCGCCTCGATCACGGCCTTTGCCGGTGGCAATCGCCGGGTGCCGGAACTGGATCTGGAGGGCGCCCCGCACGAATTGCGCAGCGTCGGCTTTGCATTTGAACGGATGATGGAAAGCGTGCTGCATGACGAGGCGGAGCTGGAGGACATGGTTCACCAGAAAGAGGTTCTGCTGCGCGAGGTGCATCACCGCGTGAAGAACAACCTGCAACTCATTGCCTCGATCATCAACATGCAGATCCGCAAGGCGCGCAACCCGGAAACCAAGGCGCTGTTGAAAGGCCTGCAAGACCGGGTGATGAGCCTCGCCACCATTCACCGCGAATTGTATCAGACCACCGGACTGACCGACATCCGCGTGGACGAGCTGTTGCAAAGCATCGTGACGCAGATCCTGCGCATGGCCGGCAAACCGGGCGAGCCTTTGGCGGTGGAAACCGATCTGGAAGACATCCGCCTGACCCCCGATCAGGCGGTGCCACTGTCGCTGCTGGTTACCGAAGCGCTGACCAATGCGTTGAAATATGCCTCGGCCCTGCCGGGCAAACAGCCGAAGCTGCGGGTCCGGCTTTACCGTATCGGCGACAGCCGTGCGGGGATCGAGATCAGCAACAGCGCGCTGCAAAGCGGGCCAAAGCCCGATGCGATGCTGGATGGCGTTGAGGATGGTTCGGGCCTTGGTGATGCACTGATGCGGGCCTTTGCCGGGCAGCTGGGCACGACGGTGGAACGCAGCCACGAGAATGGCGAATACCGCATGTGGTTCGACTTTGCGCCAAGCGCCCTCAGCGACGCCGAAGAGCGGTTGCGCAGCGATGTGGCCAACGCCTGATCCTTCGCCGGAATGCGCATCTTAGTGATTAAAATCAGGAGCTTGTCAGAAAACCTGGAACCCTTTTGCCTGTGCTGCGTTGTTTATGCAGAGTGACACATTACAGGAGTATGCAGAATGAACTGGGACCAGATCGAAGGTGGCTGGAAGCAACTCAAAGGCAAAGTCCAGGAAAAATGGGGCGACATGACGGGCGATGAGCTGGATCGTGTGGAAGGCAAGCGCGAACAGCTCGTGGGCCTTGTCCAGCAGAAATACGGTCGCGCCAAAGAAGAAGCCGAGCGTGAAGTGGACGACTGGGGCCGCGGCCTCTGATCCCATCCGCAAGGTGTAAGAAAGGGCCCGTCTCCGCAAGGAGGCGGGCCTTCTTCTTGGGCCATGGTGCGGTCGCGTCCTGTCAGCCAACAGTCTTGCTGCGCTGCACCGCTGCCAGACTGTAGCGGGCCTGTTCCACCTCTGACCGCAGGCCGCGCAGGATCGTGGCAAGCTCCGGGTCGATCCCGGCCACGTGCAGCGCGTCATCGAACAGCGCCAGCAAGGTGCTTTCCATCTGGATCAGATCGGGCAGCGCAAGCTTGAGGCTGGCCGCCGGGCGCGAACTACGGATACGGTCTTTCCGGCTCAGCCGATTGCGCAGGACAAGGGCCGCCCGCCTGCGCCGCACCAGAACCCCATGCAGAATGGGCGAAGGGTCGGCCGCATATACCCGTTCCATCGCATCGAGACTGGTTTCCAGATCACTCAGGATTTTAACAATGGCACGTTTGAGGGGCATGGTCTGTCTGTGTCCTGGTTTCGGCGGCGGGGCCAGGTGGGGCGGGCTGCAAAGCAATGTCTGCCAACGCGAGGCTTACAGATCTGGTTCCTGCGACATTCTGGCGCGGTGCGATCTGCGGCGCAATTGCAACATGCGCAAAAGGGTCGGAACGGCGCGCGTTCCGACCCAAGGCCGCAGTGACGCCGCCGGTTCAGTTGGTGTTGGGATCCAGGGCAGAGGCCAGATCCTTGTGTTGGCGGGCCAGTTCATCGGCAGCGCGATCCGCGACGCGCGATACGGCATCGCGGGTGGCGTCGCCCAGCTCTGCCCCGACACCCTGCGCCGCTTCGGACAGGCGGGCGCGTTCCTCGCGCAGCATCCGGGCCGCTTCGGCCATCAGGCGGTCACTTTCGGCGCCAAAGCGGCGGTCCTCCATCCGGCTGCGCGGCAGGGCTGCGGCAAGTGCCGCGCCAAGGCCAAGGCCGACGGCGGCGCTCAGCAACGGATGATCGGTGATCATCTGGCCACTGCGGGCAGCACCCTGGCGGGCCAGCCGTTCGCCTTGCTGCATCGCAGCCCAGGCGCTTTCGCGGGTGGCCAGAATCCGCTTCTGCGCGGCGTCCGACAGATCACCCAGACCATCGGCCAGCGTGGCTTTGGTATCCGCCACATAATCGCGCAGCAGAGTGGCCTTTTCGGCGGCAAAGTCACGGGTGTGGCCGGCGGTGTCGGCGATGCCGTCACGCAGCGTATGTGCCTGATCCGCCGCTGACGCCTCCAGATTCGCAAGCCGGGCCGAGGCGCGGGCGCGTAGGCGGCGCAGACGCACCGACCACAGCTCGCTTGTGTCCAGCTTCGGTTCGGGGATGGGCTCGTCCATTGCCGGGCCGCCCTCATCCTCCCAGCGGGCCAGCGATTCCGGGCGCGGCTCGCGGGTGGCGGAATGGCTCTGGCGATTGCCATAGGCGATCAGGGCAAGGCCCAGCCCGGCCAGCGCAAAGCCGCCCGGTGTGGTGCGGATGGCGCGATCCACCGCGCCCAGAAAGGCCGTGCCCTGCGATTGCAGCACCGCCAACCCGTCACGGGTCAGCGCTTCGGGGGCAAGCCGGTCGCGCAATTGGCCCAGCGTATCGGTCAGGGCCTGTTGGGAATGATCAAGATCGCGTTCGATCTGGCGCATGTCAGTCATGGCGGAATACCTTTGTGATGTGGTCAGCATCCTCGCGGATGCGATGAGCGGTGCGGGACGGGGCGAGCGCCGACGGCGTCAGGGCGGCCCTTGCACGCAGCGCAAGAAACACCGCCCCTGCGAGCAGGATCAGCCCCAGCAGCAGTGCCGCCGCACCGGGGGGCAAGCCGCCCCACAGCACGATCAGCGACACCAGTGAAAAGGCGAGCAGGTTCAGCGCCACAATCGTCAGCACCGCCGCGAAAGCCAGCACGGCCAGGGCAAAACCCGCCTTGCGGGCCTTTGCCGCGACTTCGGCCTGCGCCAGAGCGAACTCTCCCCGGATCAGTTGCCGCAGATGGTGAAACGCTTCTGCGACCAGACCGGGGATGCCGTTGGGGCGGGCCTCGCTGCTCATGGCGTGGCCTGTGCCTTCAGGTCGTCATTGGCGGGCACCTGCGGCAGATAGGGCGGTTGGCTGGCCTGCGCCCCTTGCGCCGCCTGCCCATAGGCCGCCGAGGCGGTCGGCGCAGGGCGGGGTGGCAGATCGGGGGCCGAGGCGCGGGCAAAGCGGGTGGCGGCAAAGCCTGCCAGAACCGCACCGGCCACCAGCGCGCCGGGATGACGGCGGGCAATCATCGCCGCTTCCGACGCGAGGCTGGAAAAGCTGCGCCCGCTCAGCCGGTCAGCCGAGCCTTCGACGCTGCTGGCCAGCGTTTCCAGAACGCGCGCGGGCAGGGTGCCCTGCTGATCGGCGGCAGCGCGGCGCAAGGCGCCTGCCGCATCCTTTACCTGACGGGCCAGGCCATCCTTGACCTCTTCAATGCGCAGACTGGCTTCGGCCTTGCCGGTATCCAGCGCGGCGCGGGCCTGATCGCCCAATTCGCTTGCCGTGTCTTTCGCGGTGGTTTTCAGGTCTTTGGCAGTGTCTTTCAGATCGGTCATCTGCGGCTCCTGTTTCTGGTCGACGCGTGGCATTGCCGGTGCCCTGCAGGCATGGCATCACCGTTCCCATGGCTGCGCCATGATCTGATTTGCCGACACAATGTTGCGGGTGGCGCCGGGTGCGGCGCCGTTGGGTCAGAACGCGCGTTTGTTGGCGCGCGGGCCTGCCAGAAGCCAGATCACGAATCCGACAATCGGCAGGAAGATGATCAGCAGCGACCACAGCACCTTGCTGCCGGTCGAGGCCGAAGAGTTGATCACCGAAATGATGGCCCAGATGTCCAGAGCAAGGATCACCAGGCCGCCAAAGCCGGAGAGGTTGAACATGTTGAGTTCCATCGGCATCTGCGGCTCCTTCGGTTGACTTGACTGTTGTGCCGGATCAACGCGACAGCGGCGGATCGGTTCCTGCAACCGCGCGCGCAAGCGGCCAAAACCTGCGCAATATCCTCGGGAACCGGATCGCCCGGCCCGGCGTTGACAGGACATGAGGTGCCAGAGACTGGCGCAAAATCCTGAAAGAAATCCCTCACTTGAAAAGGAGTTACCAATGCTTGGTTGGGCCCTGACTTTCCTCGTTGTCGCCCTGATTGCCGCGGCGCTTGGCTTTGGTGGTATTGCCGGCACGTCGGCAGGCATCGCACAGATCCTGTTTGTGATTTTCATCGTGTTGTTCGTCGTGGCGATGATCGCCCGCGCCGTGCGTGGCCGACCGCCGCTCTGATCGGGCAGACAGACCAGATCTTCAAAACGGCCGCAGATTCTTTCTGCGGCCGTTTTCTTTTGCCCGCGTTCCAGATCTGTCAGCCGCCGCCCTACATGCCAAAAGGCCCGCAGAACTCTGCGGGCCTTCCGGTCTCAGCTTGGATGGATCAACCTTCGAACTTCGGCAGGGCTTCCAGCTCTTCCTTGGTCATCGGCACATAGACGCGGGTTTCATTGCCTTCGGTCTGGCGCAGGATGTCGACCGAGCCGATCGGCAGGGCCACCGGCTTTTCACCGATCCCGAGGAAACCGCCCACATCAATCACCGCTTCGGTCAGTTTGCCATCATCCGACAGCAGCAGCTTGGAGATTTCACCGATGCGGGCATCGCTGGAATCATAGACCGATGCGCCGGTCAGGTCTTCGCTGGTCAGGGTCATCGTGTCGAGCGCGGCAAAGCCGTCACGCTTCAGCGGCTCGCGCACCGGTGCTGCGGCCTCCGGCGTCGTGGCCGGGGCGGCTTCGGTTGTCGCGGTGTCTGCCGGAGCCGTTTCTGCCGGTGCTGCGGCGGGCGCGTCGGTCATGGCGCTGTCCCATTTGTATTCCGGGGCACCTTCCAGAACGGCACGGCCTGCGTTCATCACCAGGAAATAGTCATTCGGCATGTCGGCGGTCGAGGCGTCGTTGACGAAGCGGATCGCTTGCATGTCGACAGCAACCTGCCGCTCGCCCATGCCCAGAAACCCGCCAATATCGACCAGAACCGAGTCCACCGACCCATCACGTGCCAGGATCACATCATTCACTTCGCCGATATCCTGCCAGTCGGCCTGAACGCCTTCGGCATCGGTCAGCGTGCCTTCGGCTTCCAGCGCATAGAGGCGCTTGCCGATGAAGTCAGACGCCGAAATCAGAGTGGCATCCGCATCGGCGCGGAACGGCGACACGGCATCTTGCGCCATGGCGGCAGAGCCTGCACCCAGGGCAGCAGACATGATGACAGCGGTCGAAAGCAGAAGCTTTTTCATAGGATTTCTCCGTATTTTCATTGATTTGAGCGCATATCGCACTTGCAGGGTCAACGCGCCGGCCGGAGAGGGGTTCCACAATCAAGTGGTTTTTTCCGACATAGGTTCCCCCGAAGGGGTCAGAGCCAGACGCTCAGCAAAGGGGCCAGCGCCGGGGGCAGGGGGGTGGAGCTGGTGCGGCGATCCTCGGCGCCGGCCATGGCGGCGTGCAGCGCCTCGGGCAGGGCGGTTGCGGCCCGGCTTGCCGCACAGGCCGACAGGCGGATGTCGCCCATCGGGCGGGCGCTGCCCACATGCCGCGAAAATTCGCGCAAGGACGAGGCGGGAAGCGGTTGCGCACTGTCATCCTGCACAAAGACGATCCGGCCCGAGGGGGCCATCACCGGCAGAATGGCGCGTGCAAAGCGCAGGGCGGCCAGAAACCCGGCCTCCCATCCCGCGCTGCCATCCTGCGCGGTTGCCGGGATCATATGCGCCGCAAGCATCAGCGGCCCGCCGCGCGCCATACGGGTGGCAAGGCGCGCAAGATCGGCGCGATGCGTGTCATGGGCATGCAGCAGCACCATCGGTTGCGCGCGCAGCGCCGACACCAACCGTGCATCGGCGGCGGCATGGTCCGGGCGGTGCAGCAACACACGCGGCAGGGCTGGGCCCATGGTCTGATGTGCGGAGCGACGGTGATAAATGCGTGGGGATTGTGCGGTCTGCATCGGCGTCTCCTCCTGCCGGCGGGGCCAGATCTGGCCCGGATCAACAGCGATGAAACCCATGGCGCCGCACCTTGGTTCCCGCTGCGCGTGTGCGGTGGCTGATTTGAGCCAGTTCCCGCCGAACATGGCCCGGCCCTGCGGCGCGTGCATCGCCGCCATGCAGAAACGGTGCGGAACCCGTCGTATCGGGCTGCGTTGGCTTGGTAACTGATGTCTGTCTGCGGTGTGCCAGAAGATGCGCCGCGCTGATCCACCGAACCGATGGGAGTTTGCCATGCTCATTTCACTTCATCGTGCCCCGGCCGAACCGACCACTGTTGCCCTGGTGCTGGCAGGCGGTCAGGGCACGCGGCTGCATGAACTGACGGCGCGCGAGGCCAAGCCCGCCCTCTGGTTTGCCGGGCGGCGGCGGTTGGTCGATTTCACCATGGCCAATCTGCATCGCTCGGGGATCGGGCGGGTGATCGTGGCCACGCAATCCCGGCCCGCCACGCTGTCGCGGCATCTGATGCAGCATTGGGCCAGCGTCTTTGCCGATGGCGGCTTCCGGCTGGCCGAAGGGCCTCTGGTGACGGGGCGGGCCGAGGGCTATCGCGGCACGGCCGAGGTGGCGCTGGCCAATCTGCCCGCGATCGAGGCGGCAGGCGCGACCGAAGTGCTGATCGTGGCGGGTGATCTTGTGCAGGACATGGATTATCAGCCGCTGATTGCCGCGCATCGCGCTTCGGCTGCGGGCGTGACTATTCTGGCCCATTCTGGCGCGAACGCGGCTGGAACGCGCATCGAGGCCGGCGAGAACGGGTTGGTGCTTGCCCTTGGCCAATCCGCAGCCCAGCCGGGGCAGGGGCCTGTGTCGAGCGGTGTCTATGTGTTCGACACCCGCTGGCTCGCCGATGCGCTGCGTCAGGACGCGCAGGATCCGGCCAGTGTCCATGACATTGAGCGCAGCATCCTGCCCCGCGCGGTGGCCGAGGCGGCGGCGCAGGTCTGGCAGGGCGATATGGCAGAGCCACCCTATTGGCGCGACATCGACACGCTGGATGCCTATCGTCTGGCGCAGCTGGATTTCATGTCCAATCCGCCCTGCCGCCTGCCTGCACTGCCGGGGGCCTTTCACCCTGCCGCCATGACGGAAAGCAGCGATCTGCTGCAATTCGGGCTGCGCCTTGTGTCGGGTGGCATCGAATTGCGCGCGCCGCGCTGGCAGGCCGACAAGCCGTCACGGTGGGCGATGCTGGATGGCAGCGTGGTGCTGCCCGGTGGCCGCATCGCGCCGGGGGTGCGGCTGACGCAGGCCATCGTGGGCGCGGGCACGGTGGTGCCCGAGGGTCTGGTGGTGGGCGAAGACCCTGACGAAGATGCCCGCTGGTTCCGCCGCACCGACCAGGGCACGGTTCTGGTGACCACACAGATGCTGGCCCGCCGCGCGGCGGATCGGCCGCGCCCGGTTTCGGGCATCGTGCGTGCTTTGACGCAGCGGCGCGCTGCACTGTAAGGTGCAGTTGCGCGGGACTTGCGGCGTCTGAACGGGTGCCCCGGCCCGCATGTTTCTGGAGTATTTCTGAATGCAATTGCCCCCCTGTCCGGTCTGCGGTCAGCCCATCCACCCGCATACACTTGTCTGCCCCTGTGGCACCGAACTGGTCTATCTGCCTGAACAGGGCATTTTCGTCACCGAGGCGCGGCATTGTGGCAACCGCGCGCAGATCGGCTGCAACTGGCAGGCGGCGGATGGGCCGCTGTGCCTGTCCTGTGCGATGACGGAAACTGTGCCGGATCTGGTGATCCTTGAAAACCAGACGCTCTGGGCCGAAACCGAACGGGCCAAGCGGCTGGCGTTGCACGGCTTTCTGCGGCTGGGCTGGTTTACCGCCGCCGATACCGGGGCGCGGCCCCGCTTTCATCTGCTGGCCGAACAAACCTCGATGCAGGGTGCGGTGCGGGTGATTATGGCCCATGCCGATGGTGAAGTGACCCTGAATGTGGCCGAGGCCGATCCGGCGCTACGTGCCGCCCGCGCCAAGGATATGGACGAGGATTTTCGGTCCATGGTTGGGCATGTGCGGCACGAAATGGGGCATTTCGTGTTCTGGCGCCTGTCGCAGAACGGCGCGTTTCTGGGGGCTTTCCGATCCCTGTTCGGGGATGAGCGCGCCGACTATGCGGCAGCGCTGGAAGCGCATCACGCCAACCCGCACCCGGCAGGGCCGGACCATATCAGCAGCTATGCCACCGCGCATCCACATGAGGATTGGGCCGAAACCTTTGCCCATCTGATGCACCTTCTGGATCTGGCAGACAGTTTCGAGGCGGCGGGGTTGAGCCTTGACGCCCATCCCGGCGGCACGCCCGCCTATCAGATTGCCGATACCGAGGCGCTGATCCTGCGGGCGGGGGATATCGTGATCGCGCTGAACCACCTCAATCTCAGCATGGGCCTGCCGGTGCCCTATCCCTTTGTGTTGGGGCCTGGCGTGCGGCGCAAGATGGCGCTGGTCCACGCCTGGATGACGGGGCGCGGCAGCTATCAGTGATCAGGACAGGCGCGGGAAGTGCAGCAGCGCCCGGGTGCCACCCGCGCCCGGGCGGTTTTCCATGCTCAGCTGCCCGCCGATCTGCAAGGCGAATTGCCGGGCAATGCGCAAGCCGAGGCTGGGGCTTTGATCCAGATCGAAACTCTCGGGCAGGCCGGTGCCGGAATCGCTGATCTCCACCACCGCTTCGTTGGGGCTGACCGGGGCGCAGCGCACCGTCAGCGCCAGATGATCGTCGAGGCCGCGTCCATGTTCCAGCGCATTGGCCACCAGTTCGGTGCAGACCAGCGCCAGCGGCACCGATTGTTCGGGGCTGACCCGCAGCTCGTGCAGATCCAGCGTCAGGGTTACATGGTCGCACTGGCCCGAGGCCTCGACCACATCCGGCACCATTTCGGTCAGAAAGCTCGCCAGATCCACCTCTTGCCGGTTGGGGTCATGCAGGCGCCGCTGCACCTTGCCCACGATGTCCAGCCGTGCTGACGCCGCATCCAGCGCCGCCTTTGCCGCCGGATCGGTGACATTACGCCGCTGCAGCTTGAGCAGCGAGGCCATGACCTGCAGGTTATTGGAAACCCGGTGCTGAAGCTCGTGGAACATCAGCGCATTGGTCTGGGCCAGCCCCGCCGCCCGATCCGCCTCGCGCCGCATCCGCAGCAGGGCACGGCGCATGATCTCGATCAGCAGCAGATCGGTGGTGACGACAAAGACATAAAACGCCAGTGCCACCGCAGTTCCGGCGGTCAGCGCAAAGGAATTGGCCGGGGCGATGAAGAAATACCATGCCGCAAACCCGCAGAGGATGGCGGAAGCCGTGCCTGCCCTTGTGCCGCAGATGAACCCTGTCAGGATCACGGCGGGGAAAAAGGTCAGATAGGGAAATCCGGCGGGCAACCAGGGATCGACCAGAAAGCGCAGCGCCAGTGCGATGAAAAACGAGCCCAGCGTGAATCCGACCACAAAGGGGCGGGAGCGTGTGGTCAGGCTCCAGGCGCTCAGTCTGTCGAGCATGAAAATCCTCGGGGAAACACGCAGGTCAATCTTGCCGCGTCATGGGGGATATTTTGGGCAGACTGGCGTGTTTCATCGCGCACGGAAAGGGGAATTTTGCGCAGAAAAATGGCCCCGCAAATCAGCGGGGCCAAGGCAGACAGGGAGGGAAAACGAGAGGCAGTTGCGCGGCATCGGTGTCTTTCACGAAGGGCGTGGCAGAAACAATGCCGCGTCTCGGGGGGATAACGCCGCAAGGGCCACCGGGTTCCCGCAGCTTTGCATTTTTATGCGCGGGCGCGTGGTCATGGGACAGGGGATTGACCTGCGGCCCGGAACCATGCTGCGATCCCTCGGTGTGCCGCAGCAGGAGCCCGCATGATCCGCAGTCGCCCAGAGGATTGGTATCGCCTTCGCCCGTTGTCGGACGGCGTGACCTGGATCGACGAGCCGCATATCCGGGAGTTCTATCGCTGCAACATCTGGCATGTGCGCGGGCGCGACCGGGATATGCTGGTCGACAGCGGCATGGGGGTGGTCAGCCTGCGGCAATGGGTGCCACGGGTTTCGGAACGCCCGCTGGATGCAGTGGCAAGCCATACGCATTTCGACCATATCGGCTGCCATCACGAATTTTCCTGCCGCCTGTGCCACGCGGCTGAGGCGGCCATTCTGGCAGATCCGACGCGCGCGGCGACTTTCGCGGACAAATATGCCACCGATGATATTTTCACCCGTTTGCCGCCAGAGCCCTATGAATCGGCCCGTTACGAAGTGAAATCCGCCCCTGCCACACGGATCTTGCAGGATGGCGACGCGATTGATCTGGGCGACCGGCATTTCGAGGTGATCCACACCCCCGGCCATTCGCCCGGCGGCATCGCGCTGTGGGAGCGCGCCAGCGGCATCCTGTTTTCGGGCGATATCGTCTATGACGGCCCGCTGATTGAAGGCAGCACCCCCGAAGAGGACCGCCAGTATGTCGACAGCATGAAGCGCCTCTATGATCTGCCGGTGCGGGTGGTGCATGGCGGGCATTTTCCCAGCTATGATGGCGCAAGGCACCGGCAGATCATCGGCACCTGGCTGGCAGCAAAGGACACTGCATGACCCCCCGTTTCAATCAGCCGCTGGGCGGCAATGACATGCCGCGCTTTGGCGGCCCGGCGACGATGATGCGCCTGCCTGCGCAGGAAACGGCGGCGGGGCTGGATGCCTGTTTCGTGGGGATCCCGATGGATATCGGCACCTCCAACCGATCCGGCACCCGGCTTGGCCCCCGGCAGATCCGTGACGAAAGCCGGATGCTGCGCCCGTTCAACATGGCCACCGGCGCGGCCCCGTTCGAGCATCTGCAAGTGGCCGATATCGGTGATGTGCCGATCAACACCTTCGATCTGAAAAAATCGGTCGACATCATCACCGAGCATTATCGCAGCATCCTCGCGCATGGGGCGATTCCGCTGACACTCGGCGGTGATCACACGCTGACATGGCCGATCCTGCGCGCGATCAAGGAACGCCACGGCCCGGTAGCGCTGATCCATGTCGATGCCCATGCCGATATCAATGACACGATGTTCGGCGAAAAGGTGGCGCATGGCTGTCCGTTCCGCCGGGCGTGGGAGGATGGCTGCCTGATCAATGACAAGGTGTTCCAGATCGGGCTGCGCGGCACCGGCTATTCGCCCGCAGATTTCGACTGGGGCCGCGAAAAGGGCTGGACCGTGGTGCAGGCCGAGGCCTGCTGGTGGAAATCGCTGACACCGCTGATGGCCGAGATCCGCGCGAAGATCGGCGATGCGCCGGTCTATCTGACCTATGACATCGACAGCCTTGATCCCGCCTTCGCCCCCGGCACCGGCACGGTGGAGGTGGGCGGGCTGACCACCTGGCAGGCGCTGGAGATCGTGCGGGGCTGCGCCGGGCTGAACCTTGTTGGCGGTGATCTGGTCGAGGTGTCGCCGCCCTATGATCCGTCGGGCAATACGGCGCTGATCGGGGCCAATCTGCTGTATGAAATGCTCTGTGTCCTGCCGGGCGTGCCGCAGGGCGCAGGCTGAACGGGGCGCGACCGCAGCCGCGCCCCGCCGGGGTCAGATCCCGCCGAGGCAGAGATATTTCAGTTCCAGATAATCATCGGCCCCGTAGCGGGAGCCTTCGCGGCCCTGCCCGGATTGTTTCACCCCGCCGAAAGGTGCGGTCTCGGTCGAGATCTGCCCGGTGTTGATGCCGACCATGCCATAATCCAGAGCTTCGGCCACGCGCCAGACCCGCGCCATATCGCGGGCATAGAAATAAGAGGCGAGGCCGAATTCCGTCTCGTTGGCGAGGCGGATCACCTCTTCGACCGTCTCGAAGCGGAACAGCGGTGCAACCGGGCCGAAGGTTTCTTCGCGCGCCAGCCGCATGGCCGGAGTCGCGCCTTTCAGCACCGTGGCCGGGAAGAACAGCCCGCCGGATGCGGTGCCACCGGTCAGCACCTCGGCCCCAAGCGCGGTCGCATCGCTGACATGGGCCTGCACCTTGGCCAGTGCATCGGCGTCGATCATCGGGCCAAGCGCCACGCCCTCCGCAAAGCCGTCGCCGGTGGTCAGCGCGGCCACTGCGGTGGCGAGTTTGGCGGCGAAAGCATCGTAGACCCCGGCCTGCACATAGATCCGGTTGGCGCAGACGCAGGTCTGGCCATTGTTGCGGAACTTGGCAATCATCGCGCCTTCGACTGCCGCATCCAGATCGGCATCGTCGAACACGATGAAGGGGGCGTTGCCGCCCAGTTCCATCGACATCTTCATCACCTGATCGGCCCCCTGCCGCAGCAAGATCCGGCCCACTTCGGTCGAGCCGGTGAAGGTCAGCTTGCGCATCAGCGGGTTGGCGCACATCTCGCGCCCGATGCCGGGGCCATCGGTGCCGGGGATGACCGAGAGCAGACCGGCAGGCAGGCCCGCACGTTCGGCCAGCACCGCCAGCGCCAGCGCCGACAGCGGGGTCTGTTCGGCGGGTTTGGCCACCATGGCGCAGCCCACGGCCAAGGCCGGGGCCATCTTGCGGGCCAGCATCGCATTGGGGAAGTTCCACGGCGTGATCGCCCCCACCACGCCGACCGGCTGTTTCAGCACCAGCAGGCGCTTGTCGCGCTGATGGCCGGGCATCACATCGCCATAGATCCGTTTCGCCTCTTCGGCGAACCATTCCACATAGGCGGCACCATAGACCACCTCGCCCCGCGCCTCGGCCAGTGGCTTGCCCATTTCAGCGGTGATGATGATAGCCAGATCATCGGCATTGGCCATCATCAGATCAAACAGGCGGCGCAGCACGGCGGCGCGCTCCTTGCCGGTGTGGGCGGCCCAGTCGGCCTGTGCGGCATGGGCCGCCGCAATCGCCGCATGGGTTTCGGCCACGCCCATATCCGGCAATTCGGCCAGCACGGCCCCGGTGGAGGGGTTGGTGACAGTGAACTGCGCGCCGGTTGCGGCAGAGGTCTGCCAGACGCCGGCCACATAACCTGCGGCGGGCAGCAGCGTCGGGTCTTTCAGGCGCGACAGCAGGTCGGTCGCGATCATGGCAGTGGACATTGGCGATTCCCTGTGCGGTGTGTTAATTATATTGAACGGTGACGGATATTGCACAGGGCGTTCAATGAATCAACACATTCTGCACGCCAAGCGCAGTTCCGATCCGCGTGGCCAGCCGCTATGTTGGCCCGGTCAAGGAGTTCGTGATGATGGATTTTGATATTGGCCGCCGCCTGCGCGAGGTGCGCGAGGCCCGTGGCCTGTCGCAGCGTCAACTGGCCAGCCGCAGCGGCGTGACCAATGGCATGATTTCCATGCTGGAACAGAACCGCACCAGCCCGTCGGTGTCGAACCTCAAGAAGATCCTCGACGGGATTCCCATGGCGCTGGCAGAGTTTTTTGCCGACCCGGATGCGCAGCACGAAAAGACCTTTTACCGGCATGATGAATTGACCGCGATCCGCACCAGCTTTGTGCATGGTCCGGCTGCGGCGGAATCGGCGCTGACATTGTTGCAGGTCGGCCAGCCGGGGCGGCATACGCTTCAGATGCTGCATGAACGTTATGATCCGGGGGCCGATACCGGGCCGGATCCCTATCGGCACGAGGCCGAAGAGGCGGGCATCGTGATCGAGGGGCATATCGAGATCACGGTGGGCGAAGAGGTGGCGATCCTTGGCCCCGGCGAGGCCTATATCTTTGACAGCCGCCGCCCGCATCGCTTTCGCAATCCGGGCGACGTGCCCTGTGTGTTGATCAGCGCTTGCACGCCGCCGACATTCTAGGCGCGGCGGCGACCCCGGTCAGGCCCCGGCGTGGTATTTGGCGTCCACCTGATTGATTGCCTCGACATTGCCGACGCTGCGGCCAGCACTGTCAAAGCTTTGCGCCAGAAAGGCATCCGCGATGGCCTTGGCCAGTTCTGCCCCGATCACCCGCGCGCCCATGGTGATGATCTGGGCATTGTTCGACAGCGCGGCCCGCTCGGCGCTGTAGGTATCATGGCATAGCGCGGCGCGGATGCCCGGCACCTTGTTGGCCGCGATACAGACACCGATGCCGGTGCCGCAGACCAGAATGGCACGATCATAGCGGCCCGCCATCACGGCAGAGCCGACACGATCCGACAGGTTGGCATAAAGCTCTTCCGTGCCTTGCGCGGGATGCGAGATTTCGTCCACGTCATAGCGGGTCTTGAGGTAGTCGGCCAATTGGCGGGCCAGTGCCTCTCCGGCGCTGTCACCGGCGATTGCAAGTTTCATCGGTCGTTCCTTTCTCGTTGCAGCGAGGGGTTCGAGGGGTTCAGGCGGGTGAACGGGTCAAAACGCAGCAGAGACGCGCGCGAGAATGTCGAGGTATCCGGCGACGCTCCAGGCCGAGCGGCCGATGAACAGTCCGTCGATATGCGGGCAGGCGATCAGCTCGGCACAATTGCCGGGATTGACCGAGCCGCCGTAAAGACAGGGCACGCGGCGGCCCAGCATTTCGGCGGCCACCGTCGCAATCCGGGCCTGCCGCGCATCGGCATAATCGGCACTGGCCGGGACGCCGTGTTCGCCAATCGCCCAGACCGGCTCATAGGCCAGCAGGATCGGCGCGCTGTTCTGGTCCGGGCGCAGTTTGCCCAAGGCGGCCCGCACCTCGGCCTCCAGCACCGCATCGGCGCGGCCACTGTCGCGGTCGGCCAGCGTCTCACCAATGCAGATCAAGGGGGTCAGCCCATGGCGCAGGGCGGCTTCGACCTTCAGGCCCACGGTCTCGTTGCTTTCGCCAAAGTGTGTGCGGCGTTCGGAATGGCCCAGTTCCACCAGATCCATGCCGCAATCCACCAGCATCGGCGCCGAAACCTCGCCGGTCCACGCCCCCTGATCGGCCCAGTGCATGGTCTGCGCCCCGACCTTGACGGAACTGCCCGCGAGACGGTCCTTCACCTGCCGGATGGCGGTGAAGGGCGGGATGACAAAGCGTTGGATCCGTGGATCGCGCGTCGCATCTGCCGCCAGCAGGGCATCGGCAAAGGCCAGCGCTTCGGCCAGCGTCTTGTGCATTTTCCAGCTGGTGCCGATCCAGACCGGGGGGGTGGTGGTCATGCGATGTCCTTTCGTGCGCTCACCGGCATCAGAGGGTCAGATTCTGTGCGCCGGTGTCGATATGGGGGGCCCAGAAGGCGATGCTTTCGGCAATCTGGGCAATGACCGCCCGGTCATCCGGTTCGCGTTCCTTGAACGACAGCTCCAGGCAGATTTCATTCGCCACCCCGCCGCCCTGCCGGAACGCCGCCAGCAATGGCGCGGGCTGGATGCGGCCCTGTGCATTGGCGGCGGCGGTGAACGGGCGGTGGCCGCCCTTGTCCATCAGGCTTTGTTTGATGTGGATGATGGGCGAGGCCTTGGGCACGGCCCGCGCCCAGGCATAGGGGTCATAGTCGTCGGGGTCAGGGCTGGTCACGTCGCCATGGTCGATATCGGCCATCATCCACATCGGAATCGCCATGGGCGTGGCAGACAGCCGGGCTTGCAACGCAAGGCAGCTTTGGATCGTGTCGCCAAACTCGCGCCCCACGCTCATCGGTTCCCAGAACACATATTCCAGCCCGGCGGATTTGGCGTGTTCGGCGACTTCGGCCCAGGCGTCGATGGCGCTGCGGATCAGCGCCTCGCGGCGGGTGGGATCGTCAAAATCCCGATAGGTGAAAATGGCGAATTGCGTGCCGATCGACCGGCCGCCCAGATCGGCGGTGATCTCGGCAAATGTCTTGAACCAGTCGATATAATAGCGCCGCACCTCGGGGTCGGGATGACCGAAGTGATTGAGCCGCCCATAAGGCCCCGTCATGCCCGAGGTGACGCGGACCCCGGTGCGCAGCAGCGCGGCGCGCATCTGCCGGGTCAGGCGGCGGATCACATGGGCGGGCCAGCCGGGGTTGATGAACTCATGCGTCAGTTGCAGATCGCGGATGCGCAGATCGCGCGCCACGGTGTCGATCAGGTCATCCGGTTCGGCAAAACGGTTCACCAGCGGATTGGTATTGAGCGAAAGTGTGAATGCCATTCAGGCCTCCGTAAAGGCAAAGCGGGGCAGAAGATGATCAGGCATCGCGCCTTCGGCGGCACAGAGCGCCGCCAGATCGGCCTCGGGCATCTCGGCATGCAGCCCGGTGCGCACAAGGGCGGTGGCATGGCCCGCACGCTTGCCGCCGAGGATGTCATGCGCCGGGCTGTCACCGATGCACAGGATCCGGTCTGCCGCGATGCCGGGCAGCAGCGGCGCCGCTTCGGCATAGATCAGCGGATGGGGCTTGCCGATGAACTCCACTGGCCCGCCAAGCTTTTGATAAAGCGCGCCAATCTGCCCGGCTCCGGGGCGGATGCCCTGCGGCGTCAGCATTTCAAGATCGGGATTGGTGCAGAGCAGTGGCGTGCCCTTCGCGGCGGCAGGGGCCAGCAGCGTCTCATAATCTTTCAGGCTCAGCCGGTCGGCCTGACTGCCGGCAAGGATCAGCAACCGCGCCTCGGCAGGGGTGTCAACCGGGGCGAAGGCCAGCCCGTCAATGGCCGAGCGGTCGCCATCGCGGGCATGAAGCCAGACTGGCGTGCCCGGCGCATAGGCGCGATGGTGCAGCGCGCGGAACGCCGCCTCACCCGAGGACAGCACAAGGCGGAAACTGTCGCGCGCAAAGCCCAGATCCAGCAGGCGCTGCGCATTCGGCCCGGCGCGCTTGCCCGAGTTTGACAGCAGGATCACCGGCTTGCCAAAGGCGGCAAGGCGCGCCAGCGCCCCCGGCGCAAAGGGATAGCGGCCTGCTCCGTTCAGCAGCACCCCGAACTGGTCGATCAGGAAGGCCTCATAGCGGGCGGCCAGTGCATCAAGACTGGTCATTTTCATGCGGCTGCTCCGCGTTGCGCCAGCAGGGCGGTGCCAAAGGCCGCCTCGTCCGAGGCGGGGGGCGGCATCGGCAGGCCAAGCCTGCGGGCGCGGATGCGGCTGAACACCGGGTTCGCCGCCCCGCCACCGACAGAGCGCACCGAGATCAGCGGCGGCGCCCCCAATTGGGCAAGGCGCGCGTAGCCGCTCTGCTCAATCGCGGCGATGCCCTCGAAATGCGCCTGAAGAAAGCGGGCGCGGTCAGCGGGGCGGGGGGTGATGCGCGGCGGCAGATCCGGGTCAGCAACGGGAAAGCGTTCGCCCGGCTTGGGCAGCGGGTAATAGTCCAGCCCGGTGTCGGTCTCGGGGTCGATCCGGGCAGACAGGCTGGCCATCTCTGCCGCCGTGAATTGGGCCAGCAGCGCGGCGCCGCCGGTGTTGGACGCCCCGCCCGCAAGCCACATG